>JAIBJG010000093.1 GCA_020029475.1 Methanobacteriota archaeon
AGGCCGCCCTTGCTCTCCTCTCACGCCATGTCACAATCCTTGAAGACCCGCCCGCGAACGCGGTATTGGCTTCCCGCGGACGCGTCCCGGACGATGACGCCCTTCCGGTACTCGTCGGCTTCGAGCGCTCCGGGTGTGACTACCTGGTCACGGGGGACCGTCGGTTCCGGGAACGAGTCGCTAAAGCAATCACGACCAGGGCGGCCATTAGGCGTGTGCTATCCGTGAACGAGTCCCGTTGAGCCGTACTGCCTTGGATCCCCCACGGCTCAGGGCGGCCGCGAGAATCTTCCGTTCCGCGGTCCGGAGGTGTTTCGACAGCGCCGCCTTCGAGATCCCCACGAGCCCTGCGATCCGGGCCAGCGGCACCTTGGCGGGCGTGTCGAAATATCCGAGGCGGTACGCGAGCTGTAGAAGTTCCCGCTGGCGGGTCGTAAGGTCCAGGAGCGGCTGCCATGTCGCAGCGGGCGCCGCGCGCACCGCCCGAACCCGGTACGGCGCCCCGAGTCCATCGAGGGCTTTCCGGAGGCGGGGGAGCGCTGCCTCCGATGCGAGGAGGACCGCCCGCGCCTCCTTCGGCCCTGCCCTCGCGAGCTCGACGGGCACGACCCCCGCAGCGAGCTCCCCCGCGGCGCCGTCCCGCAAGAAGGTGGGGATCCGGTACTCGATCCACGCGACGTACTCGCCCCGATGAGGGTCCGCGGAGAGCACCTCGAACCGCTCGAGCCGATACCGCTTCGCAATCTGTCGGGCCTCCCGCTTCACCACCTCCGGTCCTTTGAACGAACCCCGACGGAGGACCCGGACGAAGAGTGCAGCGACATTCGGACGCACCCCGAACGTTTGGAGGACCTCCACGGACTCGTTGTGGCGGAAGAACCGGCCGCTGAGGATCCCGAGGTCCTCGAGGAGGGCGAGGGGGACGGTGAGCTCGACGCGCTTCATGGCCTAGGTTGACGGGTAAACCTATCCCGGCTTATAGACCCGCTCCCTCGTTCCCCTCAGGAAGGGACCGCCATGGCCCAGCAGAAGGAGTTCACCGCCGAGACGTCCGTGATCACGTGCGACATGCAGGGGACCGTCACGCAGTACGCGGCGGACGCCGCGGATCTCTTCGGATGGACCCCGAACGAGGTGATCGGGAAGATGAGCGTCGCCGCGTTCCATCTCCCAGAGAACGTCCCGACCCTCGTGCCGCGGCTCCTGAAGACCGCCGTGGAGGCGGGCCGCTTCGAGGAGGAGGTCGTCCTCGTCCGGAAGGACGGTGCCCGCTTCCCCGCGATCCTCACGGTCCGCCCGATGTTCCGGGACGGGAAGCAGGTCGGGTTCATGGGCCGCACGAAGCCCCTCGGCCCGCCCCGGAAGGCGTAGGCGGGAGCACCCACCGATGGCGGGGAAGCCCTTCACCTCCGAGACCTCCGTGATCGTCTGCGACCTGCAGGGCACGGTCCAGAAGTACGAGGCGGACGCGGAGGCCCTCTTCGGCTGGACCCGCGAGGAGGTCCTCGGGAAGATGAACGTCGGGTCCTTCCACGTCCCGCGGAACGTGCCCACCCTCGTCCCCCGCCTCCTCCGGCAGGCGAGCGTGGACGGGAAGTTCGAGGAGGAGGTGACCCTGATGCGGAAAGACGGCTCCACGTTCCAGGCCGTCCTCTCCGTGTATCCGGTGATCCGGGACGGGAAGCAGGTCGGGTTCATGGGACGGACCCGCCCCGTGGGTCCGCCGACCGCGGTCCCTGTGGGCCGCCTCTGGTTCCAGGCCCTGCGGGCCCCGTTCCTGATCGCCTCGATCGTCCCCGTCCTCGTCGGCGCCCTCGCGGCATGGCAGATCCGCTCCGCGTTCGACCTCCCGTTCTTCCTCCTCTGCCTCGTCGGCACGGCCTTCATCCATCTCGGCGCGAACATGGCGAACGACGCGTGGGACTTCCGGAGCGGGAACGACGCGAACGTCCATCACCTCAACCCCTTCGCGGGCGGCGGGCGGGTCCTGATCCGCGGCGTCCTGAACCCGAAGACCCACCTCGCCGTCGCGCTCACGTTCCTCGGACTCGGCTCGCTGATCGGAATATGGCTCGTGACGCAGGTCGGATGGCCTCTGTTGTGGATCGGGATCTTCGGCGTGGCGGTGGCGTACTCCTACGTGGGCCCGCCGCTACGCCTCGCACATCGGGGGCTCGGCGAGATCGCGGTGGGGCTGGAGTTCGGGCCGGTCACGGTCCTCGGGACGTACTTCGTCCTCGCGCGGGCCTTCGATCCCGCCGCCATCGTCCTCTCGATCACCCTGGGCCTCCTCGTGGCGGGGATCCTGTGGATCAACGAGGTGCCGGACATCCCCGCTGACAGCGCGGTCGGGAAGCGGACCCTCGTCGTGCGGCTCGGCGTTCCCCGGGCCACGACCGTCTTCGGCGGGATCATCGGGGCCGCGTACCTCGTCCTTGTCCTCGGGGTCGTCTTCGCGGGCCTGACCCCGTGGGCCCTCCTCGCGCTCCTGGGAATCCCGCTCGCGTGGAAGCCTGTCCAGGGCCTCCAGAGGGCGGGCGCGGACCCGCACGCCCTGATCCCCTCGAACGCGGGGATGATCATGGCGACCCTCGCGACCGGCGTGCTCCTGCTGATCGGGCTCGCGATCCCCGCCCTCGTGCGGTGATCCGGCGCACAAGCGGGGAGTCGCGGGGATTAAGTAGCCGAAGGTCGATGATTCCGGCGCTGAGAATAATCCCTCCGCAACGAGGTTCGGGGGCGATCGGATCGCCCCCCGCCTATCTTTTCGTCCCCCGTCCACGTGGGCCCGGCGAAGGCTGAAGTATCCGTCGCGGCTTGACGACCCGTCCTCTCGGAGGCGCTCCACCTCATGTCCTTGCATCCCACCCGGCGACTCGCGGCCACCCTGTTCATGTCCCTCGATGGCGTCGTCGAATCCCCGGAGAAGTGGTCCTTCCCGTTCTGGAACCCGGAGATCGGGAACTTCAAGCTCAAGGAGACCCAAGAGACCGACGCCCTCCTTCTCGGGCGCGTGACGTACGAGGGCTTCGCCGCGTCCTGGCCCGGCCGGAAGGACGCGGAGGGGTTCGCGGACAAGTTCAACCGCATGCCGAAGTATGTCGCGTCGAGGACGCTGAAGACGCTCGAGTGGAACAACTCGCATCTGATCAAGGGCGACGTCGCGGCGGGGGTCGCGAAGCTGAAACAGGAGCCGGGCCAGGACATCGTGATCCACGGCTCCCCGACCCTGATCCGCTCCCTGATGCACCACGACCTCATCGACGAGTTCCGCCTCCTCGTGTACCCGATCACCCTGGGGCGGGGGAAGCGGCTCTTCGACGAATCCACGCAGGCGAACCTGAAGCTCGTCGAGTCCAAGTCGTACGCGACCGGGGTCGTCAAGCTCGTCTACCATCGCGCCGATAACGCGCCGAACGCCCCCGCCGGCGTGCCCGGCTACAAGTAGGGGGACAGCGGAACCCTTCGACGATGGAATCGATGCGCGTCGTCTCTGTGAACGTCGGCCTCCCGAAGCGCGTGCCGTACAAGGGCCGCACCGTGTCCACGGCGATCTTCAAGGAGCCCGTGGCGGGGCGGATCCCGGTGCGCGCCGTGGGACTCCAAGGGGATGCGGTCGGGGACCCCCGTGTCCACGGCGCCCCGAACAAGGCGGTGTATGGGTACCCGAGTGAGCACTACGCCTTCTGGACCGGGGAATTCCCGGAGATGAAGCTCCCTTGGGGAATGTTCGGAGAGAACCTGACGGTGGCGGGTCTGCTCGAGGAGGACGTGCACCGGGGCGACCGGTTCCGGGTCGGGACCGCGGTCCTCGAGGCGACGAACCCCCGCTTCCCCTGTTTCAAGCTCGGAATTCGGTTCGGCCGCGAGGACATCGAGGACCGGTTCCTCGAGAGCGGGCGGTCCGGGTTCTACTTCCGGGTCGTCCGCGAGGGCGAGGTCGGAGCGGGGGACCCCATCGAGCGAGCCGTTCCCGCGAGTGCGGGGCCGACGATCGCGGACGTGGTCCGCGCGAGGATCGAGGAGTCCGAGGGTGGGGAGTAGGCCGCCGTTTCGCCCACCTCCCCCGCCAAGGCCTTAATACCGCGCGAGGGTGTGCCGTGTCCCCCTTAGGGAGGAAGACACTATGGCTGACAGACCAAAACCCGGAAGCATCGTGCACGTGGAGTTCCACGCGAAAGACCCGAAGAAGCTGGAGAAGTTCTACGGGAGCCTGTTCGGATGGAAGTTCCAGGAGGTCCCCGGAATGGACTACTCGCTGTTCGAGGCGCCCAACGGACCCGGAGGGGGCGTCGGGGGCCTGGAGCCGGGGAACTGGCAGACCGGGATCATGAACTACATCCTCGTGAACTCCGTGGACGACCACTTGAAGCGGATCGAGAAGGCGGGCGGGAAGGTCGTCTCGCCGAAGCTGGAGGTGCCGGGCCAGGGCTGGTTCGCCCTCTTCCAGGACCCCGCAGGGATCACGGTGGCGCTCTGGCAGCAGAACCCCGCCGCGCTCGGGACCCCCACGGACCGGCACGACGACTCGGGCCGCTAGGAAGCGTGTACCGCTAGTCTCATACCCCGGGGCGAGAGGCCCTTTCGCCCACCTCCCCGGGGAAGCCCTTAATACCGCCCTCGCCCGTCCCACGGTCCCCTTAGGGGAGGGAACGGACATGGCATCCAGAGCAGGCAGCATAGTGCACGTCGAACTTCACTCCGCGGACCCGGCGAAGTCGAAGAGATTCTACGGCGATGTGTTCGGGTGGAAATTCGAGGAGATCCCCGCGATGAACTACACGACGTGGCGGGCGTCGAACGAGCCCGGCGGCGGGATCATGCAGACGATGGACGGCCGGCCCCCGCAGGTCCTGAACTACATCATGGCGGAGAGCGTCGACGAGACCCTCCGGGACATCCTCGAGGCGGGCGGGCTCGTGCTCCAGCCGAAGATGGAGATCCCGGGCCAGGGCTGGTGGGCCCTGTTCCAGGAGCCCGGGGGAACGATGATGGCGATCTACCAGGGGCTGCGGCAGACCCCGCCGCCGCGTGCGACGCGGAAGGCGAAGGCCGCGAAGAAGACCGCGAAGAAGGGCGGGAAGAAGGCGAAGGCGGGCAAGAAGCGGAAGTGAGCCGCCGCGCCCTCCCGCCCTCGCCCGCGTCGATGGAGTGAGAAGATGGACGAACCCGCATTCCAGCGGTGGATTCCCCTCGCGAACCAGGTCGTGCGCCGGACCCTCGGCCTCCGGTGGAAGGACGTCTTCGAGATATACTCCTACATCCCCACGATCCCCCTCGCGGAGGCCCTCGCTCTTGAGGCTCGGCGGACGGGGAGCGACACCCACATCACCCTGATGACGGACGACCTGTGGTTCACCTCGATGCGGGAGCTGACAACCCGGTGGCTCAGCAGCCCATCCCCGGTCGAGTCCGCGATCAACAGGACGATCACTGCGAACATCTACCTCGGCGGGCCCGGGGATGCCCGGAAGATGAGGGACG
>JAIBJG010000094.1 GCA_020029475.1 Methanobacteriota archaeon
CGCTCCGTGGACTTCGCGTTCCTCGCGTGCGTCCTCCACGAGCTCGACGGCCCCGGGACGCTCCGGGAGGCCGGCCGGGTCCTGCGCCCCGGGGGAATCCTTGGGATCGTGGAGTGGAAGAAGCGGCGGCAGCTCGAGGGACCGCCGTTCCGGATCCGGCTCTCCCCGACCCAGGCCGCGAAGGTCCTCGCGGAAGGAGGGTTCGACTCCGAAGAAGCGTTCGAGGCGGGGCCGTATCACTACGGGATCACGGCGAGGCCGAGGGTCGCGTGATTCACGCGGCGTCCGCCGTCGCCCGCTGGCGGCACGCCTCCGCGGCGGCCGTCTCCCCGAGCTTCACGTGGATCACGGCTTTCGTGCGCCAGACGCCCGGGTACTCCGGGTCCAGGTCCGTGACCCGCTCGATGCACTCCAAGGCCCGGCGCCACTCCCGGATCTTCGCGAGGAACACGCCCTTCGTGAACAGGGCGTCCGTGTCGTCCGGGTCCCGGCGCAGGGTGTCCTCGCAGAGCTTGAGCCGGCGGGAGATCAGGGCGAGCTCCTCGTTCCTCCGCCTCTCCTCGAGAGCGGACGCGGGGATCGGCTTCCGCCTCCGAAGCCATGGCATCGGCCCAGAAAAGGCGGGGATTGAAAGGATATAGGTTCCCGGCTGAGAATCGGGGCTGATACCGACGGTCGAACAGCTTTATCCATGGTATCGGTTTCAAAAACGATGCCATGGAGAACCGGAAGCCCATCATCTCGGTGATCGGCGGGTCGAACACCGCCACCGCGGAGGCGAAGGCGCTCGCGGAGGAGGTCGGGTTCCTGATCGCCCGCGCGGACGCGATCCTCGTCTGCGGCGGCCTGAACGGCGTGATGGAGGCCGCGAGCCGCGGGGCGAAGCGGGGCGGCGGCCTCACCGTCGGGATCCTCCCGGGGACGGACCCGATGGAGGGGAACCCCCACGTCGACGTCCCAATCGTCACCGCGATGAGCACCGCGAGGAACGCGATCGTCGTGCGGACCGCGGACGCGATCATCGCGATCGCGGGGAGCTACGGCACCCTCACGGAGATGGCGTACGCGTTCGACCTCGGGAAGAAGGTGTTCGGACTCAAGACGTGGGACCTCGAGAAGATCGGCGTCCCGAAGGACCTGTTCATCCCCGTGAAGACGCCGCGGGAGGCCGTGGAGAGGGCGATGGAAGAGGCCCGACGCCGATCCGCCTGGCGTCCCTGAGATCCCCGACGGCGACGACGCGGACCTTGACCGCTCGACACCCGGGGGCGCGCCGGGACGCGGAACGGAGCAGTGCGAAGAGAGTGCACGCCAGACACGCGAGGGCGAACGCGCCGAGCACGGCGGTCGCGCGGATGGGAGCGGTCGGAATAGGACCGGGCGGGTCGCCGGACCCTCCCGGAGTGTCCATCGTCAGGGGGTTCGTCGGCGCGTCCACAACGATCGTGGCCTCGTCGAACGCATAGTGCGGTTCGATCTCTCCCGATTCGACGTACCTTCCGCACTCGAACCGCAGGAGGTAGGTGCGGGGCGCCGGCACTCGGACGCCTCGGTCGTCGGTCTGGCCCCATCGGTACGCAAACGATCGCGTCTCGCCGCTCTGGAGGGTCCAGTTCGTCGCCGCGCCGGTGCATGCCAGACCGGCCGGAAGGCCGTCCTCGACGACCGCACCGTGGATATCCCGAACGATCAAGAGCTGCTGGCAGTGACTTCCGAAGAAGATAACCAACTGAAAGTCCATCCGGTTTGTCACGGTGGCATTCGCGAAGACCGTCTCCCCCGTGGCGTACGCATCCTTGTTCGTTTGAAGGGCGACGAGGAGGGACAGGCCATCGTCGGTCGCCCCTACGGACGGGGGGGCAAGCGCGGTCGCGAACAGGACGCCGAGGATCATGGCCCCTGAAAGAGAGCGGGCCCGGTGCACGCCACCCTAACGCGCGTCCCGAGTCGCTAAAGGTATCGTGGTACGTACCGGGGGACACCCACCTCCCTACCCCGCCCCCGGCTTGGCGCGGCATCGGCACTTCAGGTCCCTGGATCCCGGGAGATTGCGTCCCGGCTTCCCTCAGTCTTAATAGACGCCTCGGACTTGCAAGCCCGTGCGCCCCGCCCCGACGGCCCACGCGCTCGAGGGCCTTGGGCTCCCGCCCGCGGCCGCGGAAGACCTCTCGAGCCGCGTCCAGGAAACCCTGAAACGACACACGCGGAGGACGGACCCCGCGGAGCAGGTGCGGCTGTGGACGGAATTCCGGGGACTCCTCCTGGGAGACCCGAGGTGGCGGTGGAACTTCGAGGTCCACCGGGAGGTCCACGGGGTCGCGTACGATGGGCGGGACCCCGAGGACGGGCCCGCGCCGGACTGGGTCCCGGGACCCCCGGAGCTCCGGGACTCCAACCTCGCGAGGCTGATCGCCGAGCGGCGGCTCTCATCGTATGAGGAGCTCCACCGGTGGTCCGTGGAGCAGCCGGAGGAGTACTGGGGAATCGCCCTGAGGAAGCTCGGAATCGTCCTCCGGAAGGAGCCGTCGCGGGTCCTCGGACCCGCCTCCACCCCGGAGAGGCCTGCCTGGCTCCCGGGAGCCTCCATGAACATCGCGGAGAGCTGCTTCCGTGGAGACTCCCATCGCGTCGCGATCCTGTCCGCGACGGAGTCCTCCACGGATCTGCGAAAGACGACCCTTGGGGAGCTCCACCGCCTCGCGAACCGGGTCGCGAACGGCCTCGACGACGCCCGCGTGGCCCGCGGCGCGCGGGTCGCGCTGTACATGCCGATGACCCCGGAGTCCGTCGCAATCTACCTCGGCGCGATCCTCTCCGGCCGCGTCGTCGTCGGGATCGCGGACACGTCCGCCCCGGAGGAGTTCGCGAAGCGGGCGGGGATCGCCGGCGTCGACATCGCGTTCACGATCGATGCGCACGTGCGGGGCGGGAAGGAGCACCGGGTCTACGACAAGGTCGTCGCGGCGGACGGGCCGAGGGCGATCGTGCTCCCCGCGCCGGACGGCACGACGCGGATCTCCCGCCCGAGGGACACCGCATGGGACGAGTTCCTCCCGGACGGGACGGAGCACGAGGTCGTGGCGGGGAATCCCGGGGACCCGACGAACATCCTGTTCTCCTCCGGCACGACGAAGGACCCGAAGGCGATCCCGTGGACCCACCTCACGCCGATCAAGGCCGCCGCGGACGGGTACTTCCACCAGGACGTCCACCCCGCGGACGTCCTCGCGTGGCCGACGAGCTTCGGGTGGATGATGGGGCCGTGGCTCACGTACGCGAGCCTCGTGAACGGGGCCGCGATGGCCCTGTACACGGGGGACCCGGCGCGGCGGGAGTTCGGCGAGTTCGTCTCGAAGGCGGGGGTCACAATCCTCGGGGTCGTCCCGAAGCTCGTCAGGAGCTGGAAGGCGGGGCGGACGATGGAGGGGCTCGACTGGTCCCGGGTCCGCCTCTTCAGCTCGACCGCGGAGCCGTCGAGCCCGGAGGAGATGCTGTACCTGATGTTCCTCGCGGGGTACAAGCCCGTGATCGAGTACTGCGGCGGGACGGAGATCGGGGGCGCGTACCTGACGGACACGATCGTGCAGCCCTCCGTGCCCTCGACGTTCACGACCCCCGCCCTCGGGATCGACGTCGCGATCCTCGACGAGGGCGTGCCCTCGGAGCGGGGCGAGGTGTTCCTCCGCCCGCCCTCCATCGGGCTCTCCACGAGCCTCCTGAACTACGACCACTCGAAGGAGTACTTCGCGGGGGTTCCGCGGGGACCGCGCGGGGAGGTCCTGCGCCGCCACGGGGACCGGCTCGAGCGGCTCCCCGGCGGGCGGTACCGCCACCTCGGGCGGGTCGACGACGTGATCAACATCGGCGGCGTGAAGACGAGCGCGGAGGAGATCCGGAGCGTGATCGCGCACGACCTCGTGTACGACGCGAAGCCCGCCGCGGTGGACGTGGACCGAAGCGGGCGGCACGTCCTCGTGATCTACGCGGTCCCGCGGGATCCTCGACAGTTGGGCTCGACGGAACTCCGGGACCGGTTGCGGGCAGATTTCCAGAAGGCGATCCGGGATCGGCTGAACCCGCTCCTCGCCCACGTGGAGGACGTCGTCATCGTGCCGGAGCTCCCGCAGGCGGGGCCCGGGAAGACCCGGACGATGAAGGAGCTCGAGCGGGACTACCTCGCGTACCGTGCCGCGAGGAAGGTTCAAGATTCCCGCTGAATTCCGCGCGACGTGGCCCGCGTCCGCCTCGCGACCCCGAGAGATCTGGACCTCCTCGTCCGCCACAGACGCGGGATGTGGGTGGACATCGCGCACTTCACCGAGAAGGAGCTCGACTCGGGGGACCGGATGTATCGGAAGTGGGCCCGCCCCCGCCTCCGGTCCGGGGCCCTCGTCGGCTTCATCTTGGAGACGCCCCGCCGGAAGGCGGTCGCGAGCGGGTGCCTCTGGATGATGCCCCGCCAGCCGAGGCCGATGGTGAAGAGGCTCACGGTGCCGTACCTGCTCTCGATGTTCACGGAGCCCGCGCACCGCGGGAAGGGGTACGCGAGCCGGATTGTGCGGGAGGCGGTGAGCTGGGCGCGTATGCACGGGTACGATGCCGTCACGCTACACGCGTCAGACTATGGCGAGTCGATCTACCGCCGCGAGGGCTTCACGCGGACGGTGGAGATGCGCCTCCGCCTGAAGTCGAAGGGGCGGGTCAACTGGAAGGCGCGGCCCCGGAGACCCCGGAAAGTCTAAGCCCGCGCGGGGCTTCGACGCATCGATGCCGGAGGAGTTCGACGTCCTCGTCGTCGGCGCGGGCCCCTCCGGGAGCACGGCGGCCCGCCACGCGGCCCTCGGCGGCGCGCGCACCCTGATGATCGAGAAGCGCACGGAGATCGGCACCCCGGTCCGGTGCGGGGAGGGGGTCGCGAAGCGGTGGCTCGACGAGGTCGGCCTCGAGCCCTCGAAGGCGTTCATCGCGCACGAGGTGGACGGCGCGAAGGTCGTCGCCCCGGACGGCACGACCCTCGTCGTGGACGAGGCCCGCGCGGGGAACGAGTGCGGGTACATCCTGGAGAGGGACCTGTTCGACCGCCACCTCGCGAAGCTCGCCGCGAAGGCGGGCGCGGAGATCCGGATCCGGACGTCGGCGATGGGGCTCCTCCAGGAGGACGGCCGCGTCGTCGGCGCCCGCCTCCAGGGGATGCAGGGAATCTACGATGTGCGGGCGAAGGTCGTGATCGGCGCGGACGGGATCGAGAGCCAGGTCGGGCGGTGGGCGGGGCTCGAGCGGCCCTTGAAGACCCGGGACATCGACGCGTGCCTCCAGTACACGATCGTCGGCGTGGACGGGGACCCGAGCCTGAACGAGTTCTACCTCGGGAGCTGGGCGCCGGGCGGGTACGCCTGGGTGTTCTGGAAGGACGTGGACACCGCGAACGTCGGGCTCGGCGTGAACCTCTCGAAGCTGAAGGACAAGGCGGA
>JAIBJG010000095.1 GCA_020029475.1 Methanobacteriota archaeon
GAGGACCTGAAGCGGATCGAGGACGAGGCGAACGCGGTCATCGCCTCCGGGGCGGACGTCCGGATCTTCGAGGAGGACCGCGTCGTCGTGGAGAACAAGATCGAGGACCGGGCCCTGATGGACCTGATCCCACAATCGATCCGCAGGCTCCGCATCATCCAGGTGGGGGCCGCGGACTACTGTCCGTGCGGCGGGACGCATCTGCGGAACGTGCGGGAGATCGGCCGGGTCCACGTCCTCGGGAAGCGGTCGAAGGGGAAGGAGACGGACCGCGTCGAGTACGAGCTCCTCCCGGGCTAGTTCGAGTTCCCCGGACGATGGACGGTTTCCGGTTTCGTGGCCACTCCCTTCAATCGGGCCGCCTGCCCGACGGGGTCCCGCGCGAACATCAGGAGGACCGCGGACGTGATTGCCCAGGCCCCCGCGAAGAGGAACGGCCAGATCGTCACGCGGCCGTCGACCATCGTCACCTCGAGCACGGCTGCGGAAAGGACCGGGCCGAGGAGGAAGCCGATGTCGCTGATCGTCCGGTACAGCCCCATGGAGGTCCCGAGGACCCGCGCGGGGGTGAGGTCCGTGTTCCACGCGGCGAGGGGCCCGTGGATCCCCAGGACGATGCCGAACGCGAACATCACAGGGATCGCGGACCCCAGATCCGACGTGAAGTACAGGAACGGGGCGATCGACCCCGCGAGGAGGAGCGACACGACGAAGGGGACCTTCCGGCCGACGCGGTCCGCGAGGCGGCCGCTCGGATAGAGCGTGATGAGGCTCGCGAGGGCGCTCGTCGTGATCAGGACGCCCGCGAACGTCGTCGCGATCGGCCGAGAGACCCCCCAGTTGAACGCGATGAACAGCGGGATCACCGTCGTGATCAGCCCGGACCGGAGGAAGAACGTCCCCATCGTACCGAGGTTCACGAGGAGGTACGACCGGTCCCGGAGGAGGGTCCGGACCGCCGCGAGGTCCACGGCGGCACGGGCACCGGAGGCCGGCGTCGGCTCCATCCCGAACGTGATCAGGAGCATCCCGAGGCACGCGAGGAGGGAGTACGCGGCGAAGGGGGCGCGGAGTCCGGCCGCGAGGACGACGGCCCCGCCGATCACGGGCCCGATCACCTGTCCGATGAGGAGCGCGTTCACGTACACCCCCATGTACCGTCCGCGGCGTTCCGGGGGGGCAGCCTTCGCGAGGGCGGCGAGGGACGAGGTCACGTAGAACGCGGAACCGATCCCCTCCGCGACCCGCACCGCGAGGAGCACCCAGTAGTCGAACGCGACCACCGCGACCGCGGAGGTGAGGGCGATGATCGCGAGGCCCGAGCGCATCATCCGGTCGTTCCCGAACCGGTCCCCGAGGGCCCCCGCGGGGAGGTCGAGGACCACCCGCGCGGCGGGGAGGGCCCCGATGAGGACCCCGGCGAGGAACGCGGTCGCCCCCAGGGCGAGGCCGTACTGCGGGAGGGCGGGGGTGATGATCGAAATCCCGATCATCACGAGGAACACGGTGCCGGAGAGGACTGCGACGGTCCTGCGGATTGAGGCCACTCACCCGCCCCGAGGCCGGACCCCGCCATAAAACGTGCGGCGTCACATGTGCGGTCCACCGGGCGCCGGGGCCCGGAAACCGTACGCTTCCGTCTCCGGCATGATCGGCGCGAATCCTTTTCCGCGAAACCCCGATTCTCGGCACGGGATTGGCATGGCGGTCATGAAGCGGATGAAGGCCTACGCGACCTTCGATGAATACCTCGCCGACCAATCGCCCCGGAACCGAACCATCATCCGGGAGTTGCGAACCCTCGTGAAGCGGGTGGCCCCGGGACTCCGGGAGACGGTGAAGTGGGGGAATGGATGTTGGGTGCGGGGGAAGGAGAACGTGGCGTACGTCTACTCCGCGGCGGGATACGTCCAGCTGGGCTTCTTCGGCGGGTCCGCCCTGAAGGACCCGAAGGGGCTCCTTGAGGGCTCGGGCAAGTACGTGCGACACATCAAGGTCCACGGCCTTGCGGACATCGACGAGCGCGCCTTCGGGAGCCTGCTCAGACAGGCCGCCGACTTGTAGTCCTCCCGACGAACGGGTCATCGGCCCGTGAAACCCCCGTCCACGGCGCGCCCATGCGGCATCCCCGGATCGAACGGGGATCAAGCCCTTGGAGGGGGCGTGTGTTACCGTTACACCAATGCCGCGTTTGCTGCCGCCCGGACTCGAACCGGGGTCGCCTCGTCGAGGACGAGGCGTGCTTGCCGCTACACCACGGCAGCGATGCCGCCAGCCGGAGTCGAACCGGCGCCCGACGGTCGAAGGCCATCGATCCTGTCCGCGTTAGACGATGGCGGCGATGGCAGCTCCCCGAGTTGCACGGGGGCCTCGACTTCGTTGGAATCGGATCCTGCTCCTAGACCAAGCTGCCACAGAAAAAGGGCGGCGGGCATGTGAGAGACGTCGCGCGAAATTCCGCCGCCAGGACGGTCGTCGGCGCTCGGCTCGCCGAGGCCAGTCCACCGACGCCCGCGTGGACCCGAGAGGATTCGAACCCCACCGCCTCTTTGCAAGAGAGGCATGCTTCCGTTACACCACGGGCCCGCGCGTCCGGCGCAGGAGTCGAACCTGCACGGGCGGCTCGCCCACGGGGACTCTGCCCCTCGTTAGCAGCTCCGCGCGTTCCCGTTCGGCCAGCAGGACTCGAAGGGAAAGAATGTCCAGGCGCCCGCCGTAAGCCCCGTTCTGTTCTGACAGCATTCGACTAAGCGTCCGCAAGGGACTTGCTCCCGCGGGGGCTCGCCGTTGCATCCGTTCCTCCGGGAACGTCACGGCCTTGTCCGCCGATCATCCTCCCCGGAGGCGGTGTCGTTTCGGTGCGGTTGCCGGGCCTCTCGGCCCCCCGGCTTGCGCCGGGCCGCGCTGCGTATGGAGCGGGGACTTTCCTCAGCGGCCTCTTCGGCCACCGTCAGCTGTCCACGGGCTCCTGGACTTTTATCGCTTGATGAAGATGAAAATGCGCCCGGTTGGATTCGAACCAACGTAAGGACTAACCGCCTGATTCTAAGTCAGGTCCCATTGACCGCTAGGGGACGGGCGCACGGATGCGGCCGGCAGGATTCGAACCTGCGATCTTCCCCTTGTCCTGCCTCTCGGTATCAGGAGGGTGCGTTGACGGATCATAAGTCCGCTGCGTTACCAGGCTGCGCCACGGCCGCTTCGCTGCATGTTCATGGCGGACCTCCGCTCCGTCGCGGCCGAGTTGTCGTCCGCCGTCGTTTCCTCGGCCGTCCACCGCAATCGCCCCGCCCGGATTCGAACCGGGGACTCTCGATCCAAGGTCGAGTGGGATTGTCCGCTTCCCCACGGGGCTGCCGTGGCCCCGCCCCGATTCGAACGGGGACCCCCTCGCCCAGGACGAGGTGCGCTTCCGATTGCGCCACGGGGCTCTCCCATCACACGCGAGAACACGGGCCCGGGACGCGGCGATGGCGTCGCCCAGGGGCCGAAAATCCAAAACCACCGGCACCCCGGAACCCGCGCTCAGCGTATGATGGCGGCACTACCTTCGGGTAACGCCGCTAGCCGCTGGAGGGACTCGACTTGTCCCGCTGGGTTCCACGATGCCGTTCGCATCATTGCGGGCGAACCCAGAGGGCTGGGGGTATTTGGGAGTTTCGCTCCGGTGATTCCCATCCGCACATTCTCCGCGCCAGGGGATGTGAAACGGGCGCGCGAGGAGTCGAACCCCGACTGCATCGTTCGAAGCGACGAGTGCTGTCCACTACACTACGCGCCCAATGCCCCTGGACGGAATCGAACTGTCACTCCCGCCGGGGCGGTGTCCTTTTCGTTAGACTGCAGAGGCGAGGCGGGGAACTGGCTGAGCGACAGCGTGTTCCCGTCCGGATCCTTGAACCACGCGACCATCGTTCCGTCGTCCGCGGCCCATATTCCCAGGGCGTCCTGCCCGGGGAACCCTATCTGCAGGAACGTAACGCCCTTGTCGATGAGCGCACGGACGGTGCCCCGGATATCGGACACCTTCCAGCCCAGCGCGGTGTAGGGTGCGGGGTGGACCTGTCGGACCTTCTGGACTCGCAGCATCGTTCCGTTCGCGTCGAAGACGAGCGCGTACCGCTCGTCGGCGATGAGGCGGAGCCCGAGCGTTTGCGCGTAGAAGGTCTTCGCGCGCTCCGCGTCCTTCGTCGCTACGAACGCCATCACGTCGGCGGTCCCGAGCATGATGGCGGGGAAGGATGGCGGACGGGATAAGCGCTGGGACGGACGCGGCAGGCGTCGAACCCGCATCACGCTCCTTAGAAGTGCGGTGCTCTTTCCGTTGAGCTACGCGCCCAAGAGCCGCAGGCCGGAATCGAACCGGCATCCTCCTGCTTACGATACAGGCGCTCGACCCTTGAGCCACTGCGGCGGTGGATCGGGCAGGACTTGCACCAGCATCGGCTCGTTCTGCGGACGAGCGCATTGCTCTTCTGCCACCGACCCAGACGCCCCCGCCGCGATTCGAACGCGGACCGCCGCCGTGACAGGGCGGCATCCTGACCAGGTTGGACCACGAGGGCATGCGCTGGCACGGCGGCTTCGTTTGTCGCCGCCTCCTTGGCGTCGGTCGTCCCCGAGTTTGTCCCTCGGGGATCCACGGGAGTGGGGCGGACCCGATTCGCACGGGCACCTCTGCGTCTGGAGAGCAGCCGGCTACTGTTGCCAACACCGCCCCGGTGGGACCGCGAGCGCGAGTCGAACGCGCATCTCGAGGGCCACAACCTCGCGTCCTGGCCGTTGGACGATCGCGGTCATCGGGTCGCGGCGCGGGGAGTCGCACCCCGTTCTCCAGCTCATGAGGCTGGGATGTTCCTGGTACACCACGCCGCCATGGAGGGATCCGAGAAGCCGGGGGTCCGCGGGCCGCTGGTGCGATTCGAACGCACAAAGGCTCCTTTACTAGAGGAGTGCCAGACCCATTCTGGCGTCAGCGGCGGAGCCCTGAGCCGCAGTTTCTATGGAGAAATTCGCGGAGAGCCCCGGCTGCCTCACATCCCTCTCGGACACCACGTACGGTGGTGCCGATCTCGTCGGGCTGTTGGGGTCGCCGTGTGACTCACCTGCCCTCTCCAGAACCGAGGTTTGCTTCAATGTTCCGGCCACGTTCCGCCGATGTGGCGCAGGCGCCCGGGATCGAACCGGGATCTCCACATTAACAGTGCGGGGCAGGACCCCTCCTGCTACGCCTGCAGTGGACCCGCCCGGAGTCGGACCGGGATCAGGGCATGTTCGGTGCCCCGCTCTCCCGCTGAGCTACGGGTCCGTGGACGCGGCAGGATTCGAACCTGCGATGGCTTGCGCCGCCGGATTAAGAGGCCGGTGCCGTGGACCGCTTGGCTACGCGTCCGGAGTGAGCCGGGTCGGATTTGAACCGACGCAGGTCTCGTTAAAAGCGAGATGCCCAACC
>JAIBJG010000096.1 GCA_020029475.1 Methanobacteriota archaeon
GACCAGCGGTTCGACTCCCTCTCCGGCGGGGAGAAGTCGAAGGTCCTCACGGCCCGCGCGCTCGCGAACGCGAAGGAGAAGGACATCCTGCTCCTCGACGAGCCGACGAACCACATGGACGTGGACACGATCGAGACGATCGAGGAGTTCCTCCTGGAGATCGACGCCGCGATCCTCCTCGCGAGCCACGACAAGTTCCTCCTCGACGCGGTCGCGCACAAGGTCCTCGAGGTGGACCATCTCCGGATCCTGGAGTACGACGGGAACTACACGGACTACCGCGTGCAGCGGGACGCGCTCGCCCGGGCGCGGGAGGCGCAGCGGAACCGGCATCTGAAGGAGATGAAACGGCAGCTCGCGATCATCGAGGAGTTCAAGGCCCGGAAGGTGTACGAGCAGGTCCTCTCCCGCAAGTTGCGGGTCGAGAAGATGCAGCGGGAGACCCCGGAGGCCGGGCCCACGGAGGCCCGGGCGTTCCGCCTCGCGTTCAAGACCGGCGGCTCGGGGCACGGGGTCGTGCGGCTCGAGGGGGTCGCGAAGTCCCACGGCGGGCGCCTCTTGTTCTCAGGAGTCGACTTCGAGCTCGGGAAGGGGGACAAGATCGGGCTCGTCGGGCCGAACGGCGCGGGGAAGACGACCCTCCTGGAGATCCTGATCGGCCAGCAGGAGCCGGACGCGGGGTCCGTCCACCGCAGCCGGAGCCTGAACGTCGGCTATTTCGCCCAGGAGGCGGAGGAGCTCGACTTCTCCCGCACTCTCCTCGAAGAGGTGATGAGCATCCGGAAGCCGCCCCCGCCGGAGGGCTGGGCCCGGGGCCTCCTCGGCCGCTTCTGGTTCCGGGGCGACGCCGTCTACGGCCGCGTGGGGAACCTCAGCGGCGGGGAGCGCGCCCGCCTCGCCCTCGCGAAGTTCATCGCGCTGGAGTACGACCTCCTCGTCCTCGACGAGCCGACGAACCACCTGGACATCGAGAGCCAGGAGATCGTCGGCGCGGCCCTGAAGGGGTACCCGGGGATCGTCCTCGTCGTGAGCCACAACCGGAGCTTCCTGAACGAGGTGTGCAACAAGATCGCGGTGATCGCCCACCAGCGGCTCGCGGTGTTCCAGGGGACGTTCCGGGACTCGTGGGCGGCGGCGAAGATGGCGGAGTTCATGGCGGTGAAGGAGAAGCCGAGGTACCGCGTGCTCCGCGTCGTGAAGGACTGGGAGACGGGGACCTCGTACCGGGGCGGGGACACGATCACGCTCACGGGCGCGGAGACGCAGGCGTTCCTCCGGCTCCTCCGGTGGGCGGAGGCCGCGGGGCGGGTGGAGCGGCTCGAGACGTAGGGGATCTCCGGGAGGCACGTGGCCCGCGATCCTCCGAAACACCGAGGACGCCCGGAGTGCCCATTGCGCACAACGCAATCGGCCATATCCGCGGGCTCACGTTCGCGCCGTTTCGATTGTCTCAGAGGGTCGATTCAGTCAACCGCGACTTGACTCTGGGCTCGGGCTACTAGGAACCTCCATCCGGCTTCTCATTCAGGCGAATGACAGCGCCACCTTCAATACTACAGTGCTCCTTGAGAACGCCCCTTGCCATCGCAGATCCGCCGGATGCAGCTGAAGATCTGCCTCGTCGGCGATCGACAGGTCGGCAAGACAAGCCTGATTCAGAGGTATGTGTTCGACACGTTCTCGGACGCATACCATGGAACCCTCGGGACGAAGATGCACCTCCTCCAGTTCGTGAAGGAGGTTGCCGCGGAGGAGACGGTCGAGGCGGACGTAGCGCTGTTCGACCTCATGGGGGAGCACAACGCGCGGGACCTTTTTCGTGACGCGCTCTTCTGGGGAGCCCACGGTTTCGTCGCTGTGTGCGATGTGACGCGCTCTGGGACGTTCGAGTCCCTGATAGAGTGGGCTAATTCCGTCCGGTCGGTAGCCGGTGAGATCCCGTACCGGATTTTTCTTAACAAAGCGGACCTGCTCTCCAATGCCGCCATCCCTCCCGAGTTCCTAGGCCGGCTCGGACCCATCTTCCCGAGTGTGCCCTATTCGCTCGTGAGCGCGAAGACGGGCTCAGAGGTAGAACGCGCGATGAGCCTCCTCCTCGAGGCGGTCGTGAGCAACGTCCTTGCGAAATCGAGGGCGAGGCGGGAAGGACGGATCATCGGGAATCGTATCTTGACATTCGCCGCGAGGCGTGGGCCGACGGGTGTAACAAAGAACGAACTCCTCACGGCGTTCAAGGCCATGGACTACAATGCCCTGATGGCAGAGGTCGGAAACCTCGAGCGTGTCGGGTTGATCGTGACCGAGCAGATAGGGCCCGCGAACTTTCGGGTCGTCTTGACCGGTGACGGCGAAGTGGCGGCGAAAAAACTCGGCCTTCATTCGTATATCGTGGACGAGGGTTCGTAGGCCATCCTGCTCCACAGGCAAGGCAGCCATTGGCCCGTGTCATGGCCTTCGTCTCAGAATCAAGATTGATACGGATTGAACAAAGGACTTAGCCGTTTCGTTGATTCCGGGGACAGATGACCGTCCTCGCCAAGGACTATCCCGCCTTCAAGGAACGTCTCCAGCACATCTTGGACGTTGCCATTCGGAATACCGGGACCGCAGGAATCGCGATTGCTCGCCTCGACGGTTTGCCGATCGCGCACCGTTTGGGCGGTTCCGACGACCCCAGACTCGCGGCCGTAATGGCCGCCTCCATCCTCGGCGCCGTCGAATCCGTTGCCCTGCAGTTGCGCACCGGGGATGTGAGCGACGTCCTGATTAGCTGCAACCGAGGCAAGATTGTCGCATTGCGGGCGGGACCGGAGGCGGCGATCATCGCGTGGTGCAGGTCGGAGACGAACCTCGGTTTCGTCCTTCTCGGTCTCAGGGCCGCTGCGAGCGAGATCGCCGGCGTCCTGGAGGGGATCTGATGTCCTTGCGGAAACGGTTTGACGAACAACTCGCGCGCTTAGTGATTGGTGAAGACGCCGTGATGCAGCTGGAGGGACGCCGGGTGTTGGTCGTGTCGGCGGACTTCCTGACGGCGGTTCTACGGGCCGGCGAGAAGGTGGTGGGCCCCGCCATCGGCGGAATTCACTACTTGGCGGGGGAGCTGTCCGGGCGAGGGTTTGGGGAGCGCGCCCGGGCGGGGGCACCCGGTGCAAGGCTCGAGGACCTCGTCGTCAACGTGATGGCCAGCCTCGAGCTCCGTGGCTTGGGCCGCGTGGAAATCGCGGACCTCGACGCCACGGCGGGGACCGGCATCCTTCGTCTTAAGAGATCTCCCTACGCAGACGCATTCCCCGATCGAGACCGCCCCGCCTGCCACAGCTTGATGGGGCTATGGGGGGGCCTGCTCAGCGGGGTGAGCGGAAGGGAGATTACCGCCGAGGAGGTCCTTTGCCGAGCGAAGGGCGATCCAATCTGCGAGATTGTCGCAAGTCCGAGGACGGAGTAGACCTGCTCGCCCTGTGGCTGTCCATGCAGGACCCGCTAGGGGGCTGCTTCCGGTTCGTTCGGGGCGGGGCGCCAATCGACGGGATTTTCGACTTCCGCCATTGTCTCTCGCGGTCGGAGATGGATCTTCATCCAAGGTCCATACCCAATCTCGCGAATCTCGCCCGGAGTTGATCGGGAACCGTCAGTCTCCGGAGAGCCGGCTCACTCGCAGCTCCGCTTCCTCGAGCCGCGCGGTGCACAGCCGGACGAGGGCGACGCCCTCCTCGTACGTGCGCAGCGCGTCCGCGAGGGGCAGGTGTCCTGCGCTCAGGGACTCCACCTTCGACTCCAGCTCCTCCATGGCCTCCTCGAACGTCTTCTCCGTCATCGCGCCGTCCTCCTTCGCTCTTCGACGACCGCCTCGAGGGCGCCGTCGGACACGTGGACCGTGATCTCGTCCCCGGGGGACACCGCCGTGATCGAGCCGACGAGGCCGCCGTCCTCGCCCGTGACGATCGCAAACCCCCGGGAGATCGTCCCCAGGGGACTCACGGCCTCCAAGCGGGCGGCAATCGCCCCCAGCCGGTCCCGGAGCCCGCGGAGGAATCGCCCCCACTCGCGCTCCAATGACGCGGTGACGCCGTCGAAGCGCTGGCGGGCGTCCCGTACCCTCGAGACCGCGGCCTCGGGATCGATCCGCGTCCTCAGGGAGGCGACCCGCTCCCGCCACGCCGCGATCCGTTCGCGGATCCTCCCGTCGAGGACCGTCTGCGCGACCCCGATCCTCCCTCGCAGTTCGGAGATCTCTGGAGTGACGGTGACCGCCGCCGCGCTCGGGGTCGGCGCCCGTACGTCCGCGACGAAGTCCGCGATCGTGACATCCACCTCGTGGCCCACCGCGGAGACGATTGGGGCGGGGAACCGCGCGATGGCCCGCGCGACCCCTTCATCGTTGAACGCCCACAGGTCCTCCACGGAACCCCCGCCCCGCGCGAGGATTGCGACGTCGACGCGGCCCGCGAGACGGTCCAGCGCGCAAGTGATGGACACGGACGCCGCGTCCCCCTGGACGAGGCAGGGACTCACGAGGACCTCCGCGAGCGGGTAGCGCTTCCCGAGGACCGCGAGCACGTCCTGGAGGGCGGCCCCCGCCTCCGAGGTGACGATGCCGATCCGGCGGGGGAACTGTGGGAGCGCCCGCTTCCGCTCCGATGCGAAAAGCCCCTCCGCCGCCAGCCGGTCCCGCACCTGCTCGAACGCGAGCCAGAACGCGCCCCGGCCGATCGGGCTCATCTCCCGCACGACGAGCTGGGTCTGCCCCTTCGCGGGAAACACGTCGACGTCCCCGCGGACGACGACCTCGATCCCCCCACGGATCTCGAAGCGGATCGCGGCGAGGGAGGTCCGGAACATCACGCACGGGACCTGCGCGGCCGCGTCCTTCAGGGTGAAGTACGCGAGGCCGGAGGGCGGGCGGGACACGCTCCCGATCTCTCCCCGGACGAGGACATCCGTGAGGGCGGGGTGCCCGCCGACGACGGACCGGAGGGCCTGCACGAGCTCGGACACGGAGAATGCGTCCCGGACCCCGGGGCTGGACAGGAGGCTCTGCATCGGTTCCCCCACGGAGCCGAGGCCCCGCCTCCGTATATCAAGGGGGGGCGGGGGGATGGGCGAAAGTGCTCACGGGAGCCGGCGGCGGAGCCCGCGGATCTGCTCTCGCTGCCACACGACGATCGCGGCGAGGAGGATCGCGACCACGAGGCTGCCCGCGGCGAGGGCGAGGAGCCCGAGGCTCAGGGCGTCGGCGGGCGCGGCCCCGAGGACGAGGTTCGCGGTCTGCGAGGTCCCCCGCGCGTTCGCGACGAACGTCGCGGACGCCTGCTGGGAGCCGGCGGAGGCCGCGAGGGTGAGGGTGTCCCCGTCCTCGAAGAAGTCCGGGACGACCGCGGCGAGCGCGTATCCGCCGGAGGCGTCCGTCGTCCCGACGAGGATCGCGGAGGTCCGGCGGTTCTG
>JAIBJG010000097.1 GCA_020029475.1 Methanobacteriota archaeon
GTTGATATCCGGACGACCTCGGAGCTCCTCCGGCGCGCGGAGGAAGACCTACGCTCGGGCCGGTTCGATTCCATCGAGTCCTACGCGAAGCAGATCGCGGACTCCCTCGCGATGGCGAAGAAGCGGCGGGTGGAGGACCGCCTCGCGGACTCGGGGAAGTTGGTCGCCGAGGGCGTCTCCCTGGCGATGGACGTCACGGAGGTCCGGGACCTCCACCGCCGCGCGACGGAGGCCGCGGAGTCGGGGGACGCGGAGCGCTTCGAGTCCCTCCTCCACGACATCCAGGAGCACGTCCTCGAGCACAAGCGGTCCGTCCTCCTCCGGAGGGCCGCAGACGAGATCGAGACAATCGAGAACATGGCGGAGCAGGCGGAGAAGGTCGGGATGGAGATCCGCGAGGTCCGCTCGATGCTCGAGAAGGCGGAAGGCGCGATGGCCGCGGGCAACTACGACGACCTCTCCCGGATGCTCGTGGAGACGCGGACCGCCCTCTCGGAGGCGCGGAACCGACACTTCGCAGACCGGTACGAGGCGAAGCTCCGCGGGATCCAGACGATGATCGCCAGCGCGAAGCGGGTCGGCGCGAACGTCGCGGAGGCGGAGCGGATCCTCGGGGAGGCGGAGGAGGCCCTCCGGAGGAACGACATCTCGATGGCGGACATCCTCGTGAAGCAGGCGGAGATCAGCACGGGGATCCAGGTCCAGAACTTCATCAAGAACCGGTACCCGAACCTCGTCCTGAACCTCCCGACGAAGGGGCTCCAGGCGAACGTCTGGAACCGGTACACGTTCGAGGTCGAGAACAAGGGGAAGCTCGCGGCCCGGAACGTCGAGTTCAACTTTAAGGGCCTCGAGGTGAAGGGGCTGAAGCCGATCACGGAGATCGGGATCGACGAGAAGAAGGTCATCGAGATCGGCGTGAAGCCGGAGAGGGAGGGGGATGTCCCCGTCGACGTCCAGGTGTACTACCAGCGGTACTTCGACGAGAACAAGTACGAGCTGAAGGACCAGCAGCCCGTGCGCGTCGAGCGCCAGGGGACGTACCTCGTCGAGGACGTGTTCCTGATCCACACGGACGGACGGCTCGTCTCCCACCAGTCGAGGAAGTTCCGGGAGGAGATCGACGAGGACATCTTCTCCGGGATGCTCACGGTCGTCCAGGACTTCGTGAAGGACTCCTTCCGCTCCCGCACGAAGGTGGGCCTGAAGCGGCTCGACTTCGGGGACTCCAAGATCCTCATCGAGCGCTCGCCGCACACGTTCCTCGCGACGGTCCTGATCGGGGACGAGCCCGCCCTCCTCCCCCTGTACATGATCGAGGTCCTGAAGGAGGTCGAGGGGAAGTTCGGGGAAACCCTCGAAAAGTGGAGCGGGATGCTCCACGAGCTCACCGGGGTCGACGACCTGATCAAGAAACTGATCTTCGTCACCCAGGTCCAGACGGCGGAGATGGGGGCCCTCGCGACGAGCCCGGTCACGGCGACCGCGCGCGCCTTGGCGGCCGCGCGGGCGAGCGGCCAGGACGTCAGCGAGGTGGAATCCCTCCTCGCGCAGGCGACGGACAACCTCGAGCGGGACCTGGACGCCGCGTGGTCGTTCATCGGCGAGGCGAAGACGAAGGCCGCGGAGGCCCAGGGCCGCGTTCGGGACCGGATGGAAGAGCTCCTGACGGGCACCCGCAAGGCGATCGACGAGCTCCGGGTCCTCGGGGCGGACGTCTCCCAGGCGGACCTCCTGCTCCGGGAGGCGGACGCGGCGTTCGCGGCGGGGAACTTCGACCGCGTGCGGGAGATCACGGAGAATGTCGGGGGGTCCATCGACCGGGCGAAGGGCGAGGTGACGACCCGCAAGGTCGAGATGGACCTCGCCTCCCTCGTCTCCGCGATCCGCGAGGGCCGGGCCCAGGGGGTCGACGTGCGGGAGGCGGAGAGCCTCCTGACCCGCATCGAGGACGCGATCCAGCGGAAGGACTACCGCCGCCTCGACGAGTACCTGAAGCGGGCGTTCGCCTCTGTGAACCGGAACCGGAAGGGGATGGTCGTCACCCGGGCGAGGGCGGAGCTCGACAAGATTACCCGCATGGTCACCGAGGCGAAGGAGTTCGGCGCGGACGCCGGGGAGGCGGAGCGGTACCTCGAGATGGCGGAGAAGGCCCTCCTATCCGACAACATGAACGACCTCGAGCTCCTCGTGGACCGCGCGAAGATCGAGGCCCGCCAGCGGATCGAGTCGCAACTGCGGGACCGGTACCCGCGGCTGTTCATCGGACTTCCCGGGGAAGGGCTCCAGGCGAACGCGTGGAACCGCGTGCTCCTCGAGATCGCGAACAAGGGGAACTGGGCGGCGAAGGACCTCGACATCGCGATCCTCGGGGACTTCGAGGTCACGGGCCTCGACCGGATCCCGAAGATCGAGGCGAACGAGCGGAAGATCGTGGAATTCGGCGTCCGGCCGAAGGAGGCGGGCGCGTCCGCCCTCGACGTCCAGGTCACGTACCGCCGGCCCCTCGACGAGTCCCGGCTCGAGTCGATTGACAGCAAGGAGGTGAAGGTGGAGCCCTCGGGCACGTACGTCGTCACGGACGCCCTCGCGTTCCACCGGAACGGGTCCCTGCTCGCGCACGAGTCCCGGGAGTACCGGGACGCCCAAGGGCGGGGGGAGTCCGAAGCCCTCGTCGCGGCCGTCCGCACCTTCATCACGGAGTCGATCCCCGCGGAGTCCCAGGGGCTCAAGAAGACGGAGTTCCAGGGTTCCACCGTCCTCGTGGAGCCCGGACCCAACGATTTCCTCGTGGCCGTCGTCCGCGGGGACGAGCCGCCCGCCCTCCCTCTGTACATGATCGAAGTCCTCCGGGAGCTCGAGGACGCGTACGGCGCCCGCCTCGCCCGCTGGACGGGGGACGTCGCCGGCCTCGAGGGGATCGACACGGTCGTCCGGAAGCTCCTGTACGTCACGGAGGCCCCGGAGGCGTCCCTCGGGCCCCTTGCAGGGAGTCCGATGACGCAGGCCGCCCGCCTCGCGGAGCAGGGCACCTTGATGGGGGAGGGCGGGCAGGACTTCTTCGCGTGGGCGCGCTCCCTCCTCGAGCAGGAGGGGTTCGCGAAGGCGGTCGGGCTCATGGACCGCGTGACGGAGACGCTCGCGGCGCCGGCCGCGGACATCGCCCGCCAGGTGCGGGAGGCCGCGGAGGCCGGGCGGGCCCAAGGAGCGCTGAACGTCTCCGACGAGCAGATGTCGGTCTACGTCGACATCGTGCGCCGGGTCCTCGAAGCGGTCGCGAACGCGAAGACGCGGGCGGGGATCGAGCGGTACTGGCCCGTGAAGCGGATCGCGGTGAAGCCGACGGACGCGGCGGGCCTCGACGCGATCACCGCGTTCCGGAAGATCATCGTCGGGCAGAGCCAGGCGAAGGAGCTCGACATCGTCGCCCCCACCGAAACGTGGCGGGGGATGAAGGTCGCGGTGCAGGTCGACCGCGACGTCGTGAGCGCCGCGTACAAGTTGTGGGCCCGGAAGATCGAGGTGATGCTGAAGTCCCAGGACCCGTGGAAGATCAAGGCAGGGCTCTCCCGAAGCGAGTACGTCGTCGGGATCGACGGGCAGCGGGTGCGAATCGATCCGAACATGGTCCATTTCGTGGAATCCGTCCCGGAATCCGTCGTGCAGGAGCGGTTCGACGGCGGCGTCGTGTACCTGGACGCGGAGATGACCCCGGAGATCCTCGGCGAGGGGTACGCGAAGGAGCTCGTGAACATCATCAAGGACATCCGGAAGGACCTGAACCTCCAGGAGGGCGCGGGGATCGAGACCCGAATCCGGGCGAGCGAGAACTCCCTGAAGCTCCTGAAGGGCTGGCGGGACTTCATCTCCCGGGAGACGAACTCCGCGGACGTGAAGTTCGTGCGGGAGCAGGTGACGGACGGCTACATCGTCGAGGCGAGCCTAGGGTCCGAGAACTTCCTCGTCTCCGTGAAGGCGGTCGAGGCGTGACGACCCCCGCGACAGGGTGACGACGAGTCCCAGAATCACGAGATCGATCGCGAAGCCCGCCGCGCAGAGGACGCAGACGGCCTGGATGACCGCCACTTCGATGACCGTCAGCCCCGCGCCAATTGCCGCCCCGACGGAGGCGAACGCGAGGAGCGCGGGCAGCATGCGGATTCGACCGATGGACCGTCTTCCGAGGAGGAGCAGGATTGTCAGCCCCAGGAGGGAGAGGAACCCTGCGACCCCTACGGTCGCGGTCGGGATTCCCGCGACGGCGGAGTACGGACTCTCCCTTACCCGGGAGCAGCTGAAGTACGCATCGACGTCGCACCACGACGAGGACGCTGCCTCGTACCACTGCCACGTGAGGTAGCCGGAGACGACGGTTCCCGCGATTGAGAGAAGCACGACCAGGACCAGGAAATCCCCCTCGGAGATCCGTTCGTCGGGCATGCTACGCCTGGAGGGATCGGTTCAGTGCGACCGATAGATCGGCGTACGACGACTCCCCGGCGAACTGTTGGACGACGACCCCGTTCTTGTCCAAGACGTATATCGTGGGGGTCCCCGAGACCCCGTACGCCTGGGTGATGAGCGGGTCAGGGAGGGCGAAGGTCCAGGTGTTCTGATACTGGGTCCGGAACGCGTTGATGCGGTCCCTCGTGTCCGTGGGCGGCAGAGACGGGAAGTCCACATCGACACTGAGGAAGGTGACCCGCGCCGAGTAGTTCTGGTAGAGATAGGGGAGGACGTCCCGCGCCTCGTTGATGCAATGGGGGCAGTCGATATCCATGAACGCCAGGAGCACGGGCTGGCCTCGCAACGCATTCAGGTGAACTGTCGCTCCGTCCGATGTCGTTGCAGTGAAGTCGGGGGCAACCTGTCCCACCCCGATGCCGACGTTCGATCGGAACGCGAGGGCCACGACTACGACCACGAGAATCACGGCGACCGCCACTGCGATTAACTTGCCGCGCCGCGTCATCGAGGGGCGACTCGTCGTCGTTGCGCGGCGAACCTCCTGACGCTCCTCGGTCGTGAGGAGTTGCTCCGGCTCAAGTCGCTCCCGCGGGTGCTGGTTGCCCACGTGGCGCTCCAGATTCTCGACCTTCACGGAGACCCCGCAGACGGGGCACTTCTTCATCGCCATCCGCCAGTCGATGAGACTCGATTCCGAGTAAGGTTTCCGTCTATAGTGCGCGCCCGGACCCCTCAGAAGGGGCAAACGAAAACCTTCATGGCGGCCGCAGACGGTGGGCTCTCTGTGGGCGTCGACCTCTCCGACCTCGTAAAGCCGATCCGACGGACCCTCGAAGACTTCCGCGGGAAGGTCCTCGCGATCGACGCGTTCAACACCTTGTACCAGTTCCTCGCGATCATCCGCCA
>JAIBJG010000038.1 GCA_020029475.1 Methanobacteriota archaeon
ACCGGCGGCCTCCTCCCGCAGCTTCCCAGCCTTGCCTACTCGAGCGGGCGGCTGTGGCTCTCGTGGATGGACCAAAGGGACGGGAACATGGAGATCTACCTCGCGGCCCTCGACCTGAACGGGGACATGACGTGGGGGCCCACGAGGATCTCCAACGACTCCGCGGGCTCGGCGCACCCGAGGCTCCTCCCGCAGGCGAATCGCCTGTGGATCGTCTGGCAGGACGACCGAGCCTTCGCCACCTCCGCGTATGCGTCCGTGCTGAACACGTCGACGATGACGTTCGAGTTCGAGGAGGTCCGACTCGCGGACGGATACTCGGGGGGGATCGCGGCGCTGCCGGACGGTGGGATCGCGTTCACGACGTCTCGGTTGGCGAGGGACAGCTGGGACCTCTACTCGAACCGGGCGAACCGGACGGGAGCCCCGACCGCGACCCCGGTCCGCCTCTCCCTGGTCGACGGGTGGTCGAGCTCCGGCGGGTCCATCGCGGCGGATGCCCGAGGAATCCTCCACCTCGCGTGGCAGGACATGAACAACGGGAGCTGGACGCGCACTGCGCGCGTGTCCGAGACCGGCACGGTGGACCCGGTGGGAGGACTCCTCCTCCGCTTCGCCGGTGGATACACCCCGTCGTCGATCGCCGTGGCGCTCGGGCCCGACGGGGAACCCCGGATCGCATACACCCAGGGACCGGATATGGGAGCGGAGCTCCTCTTCGCGTATCACGACCCGATCCCGCCGCGCGCCGTCATTGACGCACCCGCGACCGCGAAGGTCGGCGCGATCGTGACCTTCGACGCCACCGCGTCCACGGACAACGATGAGATCGTCGGATACCGCTGGTCGTTCAGCGACGGGACCACCCTGAACGGCTCCGTCGTCTCCCGCGGGTTCATCCGGGGCGGGACCGTGGCCGTCCGCCTCGACGTGACGGACGGGGCGGACAACGTCGGCACCGCGCAGGGTTCCATTGCCGTCGCGGACGAGTTCCCGTTCGCGATGCTCGCGGGCCCCCGGGTCGTGGACGAGGACGCCACCGTGAACTTCTCCGCCCTCGGGTCGACGGACGACGGCGGGATTGTCGAGTACGCCTGGACGATCTCAGGCCCGTGGTCCGCATCGGGGACCGGCCCGCTGCTCGAGGTCGTCTTCCCGGAACCGGGCGAGTACACCGTCCGCCTGATCGTCACGGACACGGGAGGGAACACGAACGAGACGAGCCTGCACGTCACGGTCCGGGACCTGCTGGAGCCGTGGGTCGTCCCGTCGATCATCTGGGCCGCGATCCTGGCGCCCGAGGTCGTCACCGCGGCCCTCCTCGCCCGCCATTGGAAACGGCGGGTGAAGGAGCTCTGGGGCGAAGGCGAGGGCTCCGAGGCCGGAGCCGCGTCCCGAACGAAGGAGTCCTCGCTCGCTCCCGAACCCGATTCCCGAACCCGATAATCGCGTTTGATAAGCGGAGCGGATGGGGTATCCCGGCGAACCGCCATCTGATCCTTCGATGTCCGGACGGAATGCCGGGCGCCCCCGCAAATCGAGAGGGACCTCCGCGGGCGTCGCTGCCGTCCTCCTTTCCCTCCTGGTCATCGTCCTCCTCTCCGGCGTGTGGCCCGCCCCCGTGGCCGCGGAGATCTCCCTCGCGCTCCCACCCCCGGCAGAGATCTGGCTCGTCCTCGCCCTCCTCGTCGCCCAGACCGTCGTCTCGTACCTGTACTTCCGGGAGCGGAGCCGCCTCAAGCGGGCCCTGGCGGGTCGACCGATCCTCGAGCCGGAGCTCCGGCCCCACGGCCCGATGGCGGGAGAAGAACCGGACATCCTCGACGTCGCGGTCGAGTCCCGCGGGCGCGGGACGCCCGCGGTCGCCGCCGCCACCGAGAAGCGGGACGGCGAATTCTCGAAGCTCCTCACGTGGCTCGACGAGGTCTCGGCCCAGATCTCGGGCTGGGCGAGCGACGTGATGGGGTCCGGGGACCGAAGCGCCCGCCATGCGGAAGCCGCCGCCTCGACCCCGCTCGTCCTCGAGGATGCGAAGCCCCGCGGCACGTCCAAGATGCCGGTCCCGAAGCTCGGGGCGTGGACGGAGGTCCGCGCCCACACCGCGATCGAGAAGTATCTCCGGAAGCGGCCGTGGGCCCCCGCCGCGGACATCGCGAAGGACCTCGGGATGGACGTGCGGCTCGCGAGCCGCGTCGCCTCCACCCTGAGGGAGGAATCCGTCCGATAGCGGGCGTCCTCAAATAGCCCTCCTCCTTCTTCATCGTCGATGGACGAGAGCGTCGTCGGGATCTCGCAGTACCTCACGTCCGCCCCGGGGCTCGGCGGGAGGATCAAGGCCTCCGCGGAGGACTTCGTCGTGGACGAGGTGTCCATGGACCTCCCGCTCTCGGAAGCGGGGCGGTACACCGCGGCCCGGATCCGGACGCGGAATTGGGAGACGAACCGGCTCGTGCGGGAGCTCGCCCGCCATCTCCACATCAGCCGGAAGCGGATCGCGTTCGCGGGGACGAAGGACCGCCGCGCGGTGACGACGCAGCTGATCCAGTTCGACGGGGTGCCGGAGCTCCTCGAAGGCCTCCGCCTGAAGGACGTCGAGGTCCTCGAGACGTTCCGCACGGACACCCAGCTCGAGATCGGGGACCTCCTGGGGAACCGGTTTCACGTCGTCGTGCGGGAGATGCCGCGGACGAGGGAGGAGATCGAGGCGGGGACGGAGGCCGTCGCGCGGGACCTCCGGATCGCGGGCGGCTTCCCGAACTTCTTCGGGATCCAGCGGTTCGGGTCCGTGCGGCCGATCACGCACGTCGTGGGCCGCCACCTCGTGCGGGGGGAGATCAGGGAGGCGGTGATGGCGTACGTCGCGCACCCGATCGAGGGGGAGGACCCGGAGTCGTTCGCGGTCCGGGAGGACCTCGAGGCGACCGGGGACTACGGGGCCGCCCTGCGCGGGTTCCCGAAGGAGTGGGGGTTCGAGAAGGCGATCCTGAACCGCCTCGCCACGGACCCGGACGACTTCGCGGGCGCGCTCCAGCAACTCCCGCTGAACCTCCTGATCCTCTTCGTCCACGGGTACCAGTCATACCTGTTCAACCGGATCCTGAGCGAGCGGATGCGGGAGGGGATCCCGATCCACGAGCCCGTGGAGGGGGACGTCGTCCTCGCCTCCCGCCCGGACGGGAGGCCGGACCGGGAGCGCGAGATCCCCGTGGACGGCGGGAACCTCGAGAAGGTCGCCGCCCAGTGCAAGGCGGGCAAGGCATTCGTGAGCGGCGTGCTCTTCGGCTCGGAGTCCGAGTTCGCGGCGGGCCGCCCCGGGGAGTTCGAGAAGCGGGTCGTCGGCTCCGAGGGCCTACGGCGGGAGGACTTCGTGATCCCCGCGATCCCGCGGCTCTCCTCGAAGGGGACCCGGCGGGAGCTCCTCGCACGAGTACGGGACCTCGCGTGGGAGGCGGGAGACGGGACCCTCGACCTGCGGTTCTCCCTCACCCCGGGGTGCTACGGCACGAGCCTGCTCCGGGAGTTCCTGAAGGTGCCCGTCGCGTGACGCCGACGTACCTGTGAAATCACTCAATACGTGAATGCACGTATCCATGGCGATGGCGAATCTCACGTTGAGCATTCCCGATGACCTCTACGGGGAGATGAAGAAGCATCCGGAGATCCGGTGGAGCGAGGTCGCACGACAGTCCCTCCGGACGAAACTCCAGGACTTGCGCAGGCTGGACGAACTCCTCGCCAAGAGCCGCCTCACTCAGGGGGGCGTGTCCGTGGTCGGGAGGAGCGTCAAGGAGGCTGTCTGGCGCAGGCACGGGAAGCGACCTCCCGCGGGTTCCCGGTGATTCGGGCCCGCCTGCCGAGGCCGGGAACCGCCTCCTTTATGTCGGTGGACGGCGTGTCCGCATATCCCTGGGGGAGTCATTCTTGGCGAAACTGGAATCATTCGAGAACGTCGGCGTGTTCGTGAAGGACCTGAAGAAGGCGAAGCCGTTCTACACCCGGAAGGTCGGACTCGCGCTGCGGGAGGAGGACCGGAAGTTCGGGTACCTCGCCCTCGGCGCGACGAAGGGCGGGGCGGACGCGGACCTGAATGTGTGGCAGCCCGCGCTGTCGTGGGGCTCGGAGTGGTATGAGTCCGGGCGCGCGCAGATCGGCGGTGTCACCGGGATCGGGTTCCGGACCTCGAACCTCAAAAAGACCGTGGAGGCCCTCAAAGCGAAGGGGGTCGACGCGGGGATCGAAGGCGAGGACCAGCGCTTCGGCCGGTTCACAGACCCGGACGGGAACGTCCTGTTCCTCGTGGAGCCTGCGAAGGTGAAGGTCCATCGCCCGGGGCTCGCGGCCCTGGCGTTCGTCACGGTCGTTTCCCGGGATCGCAAAAAGGCGGGGGCGTTCTTCACGAAGGCCCTCGGGATGAAAGCCCTGCGGGAGCCCGGGGAGGACGCGAACTTCGTCTCGTACGCCCTTGACCCGAAGGGCACGGCGATCTCGCCGTTCACGCCGACGAAGGAGATGTACGACGACCCGAAGGACTACGACGCGGACATGGCCCACATCGGGGAGCCGACCTCGATCGGGTTCACGACGGATGACATCTACGGCCTCCAGGAGGCGCTGATGGCGAAGGGCGTGCGGTTCAAGACGAAGGCGGAGAAGCAGACCTGGGGCGGGGTCCAGGCGACGTTCTTCGACTTGGACGACAACGTGTACTCCGTCGTGCAACACGACTGAAGGCGCGCTCCTCACGGCCGGGGCAGAGATTTTCTCCGCCTCCGCCAGATCGGAAGAAGGACCAGCGGGGCGACGACCGCGGCTCCGAGGGCCGCCAGGAGGATCCACTCCGGCCCGAGACCGGGGGGCGGCCCGCCCCCGATGAACGCGAATTCGAAGGCGCTCGCGGAGGAGCCGTTCGCGTTCAGTCCGCCCATCGCGTAGAGCGTCGCATCGACGCCCACGACCCCCGGGGACCGGACCCCCTGCGGGTACGCCTCCCAGGACGCCCAGAGATTGCTCCCTGGAACGTAGCTCTCCACCCTCGTCGCCCCGGGGTCGAATTCGGACGTGTTCGCCGTCACCCCGCCCACCACGAACACCTCGCCCTTCGCGGCGGCGGACCCATGGCCACCGCGCGGGTACCGCATCTCGGGCATCCCGCTCCACGTCCCTGTCGTTCCATCGAACCTCGTCACGTCCGGAAGGTTCCGCCAGCCCCCCGTGAGGAACACGGAGTCGCCGATCACCGCGGCTCCGAAGGCCACCCTAGGAATGGGCATCGGCGACAGGGTGGTCCACGTGTTCGAGTCGGGGGAATAGGCGAACCGCGAGTCGGTGGAGTCGTTGGTCCCGTCCGGACTCCCGCCCCAGACGTGAACGCTCCCGGCCAGGGCGAAGCCCGCCGGCCACATCCGCGCCTCGGGCATCGAAGCCGAGAGGGACCAGAGAGCGGTGGCGGGATCGTACGCGACGACCGACGTCGTCATCCCCGCGGGTCCGTCCGTGCTCGTCGTCCCGCCCGCCACGTATAACCGGCCTTGGGAAGCGACGAGGACGTGGGCCCATCGCGGGGTCGGAAGATCCGTGGCCCGGCTCCACCGCTTCGCCGCCAGGTCGAACACGTCGACCTCGGAGAGGGCGGTAAAGCCGATCGCAATCCGGAGACCGCCCGCCACGTACACCTTCCCCCCAAGCTCCGCCACTCCGAAATAGCCCCGCGAGACGGGCATCGAGAGGATCGGCTTCCATGTCGGCGGCGGGGGCGGCGCGGGGATCGGGGCGGGGACAAGTGCGATCGCGATCAAGAGGGTCGCGGCCGCGATCGAGGGGATCCTCCGCAACACGACCCGCTAAACGACGCCCGGGCCGATGAACGTTCCGGGTACTGGCGGGACGAGGAAAGACCGACCAGAAAAAGAGAGTGGAGGGTTGAGAGGGAATCAGGCGGAGGGCAGGGGCACCGGGATCGCGGCGGCTTGCCGCTCCCGCAATGCCTGCAGGCGGGGCCAGATCGACACGAACCGCCCCACGGCCTCGTCCGGGAGGCTCGTCGCGCAGGAGAGGATCAGGTTCGTGACCGCGCTCCCATCGCTGAGGGCGAACACGCTCTCCCGCTCCCGCCGCGAGCGGACGAGGACCCCGGACGTGACGACCTTCGCGAGGTGGTACGACAGCGTGGACTTCGTGACCCGGGTCACGCGGAGGAGGTCCGCGAACGTCCGCTCCCCGTGGGTCGCGAGCTCGAGCATGATCGTGCGGGGGACCCGCTCCCGGAGGAGAGCGAGGACGATCCGCTGATCGGGCCGGTACGCCTGCGCAAGGTAGTACCGCCGTCGGTGGCGGGCCGCCTCCGACTTCAGGAGCCCCTGGCGCTCCATCACGCCGAGGTGGTACGAGAGCATCCCCGTGGACATCCCGAGGGTCTGCCCTATCCGGCGCAGATGGACGCCGGGGTTCGCGCTCAGGAAATCGTAGATCCGCCTTCGGCTTTCTAGCTCTAGTCCAGAATGCATGGAGACACCTCGCGAGGAAGTGCTCTCGCTCAGCGAGAAGCGACGAACACCGGTGCGGGCGTCACGGCTTGGGCCGTGGCGACGTCCGCCACGACGACGTCAACGACGGGGGACGGTGCGGGGGTCGAAGGACCGAGCGCGGCCATCAGGATGGCCAGGGCCCAGAATGAGAAGAGCCCGGTCCAGGAACGTCCCCGGTTCCCCATTGGAGACGCAGAGGAACCCGGGGGTCTATTAATCCTTTGGTGCGTCCTTCGCACTAACTTGTCTAGGGAGACGCGCTCCCCGCCCGGGTCCACAGGGCCGCCCCGAATCCGGGCATCAACGCGGTCCCGTTGTCGGAGCCGTACACCTCGACGAGGGCGTAGCCCGGGTACGATCGGGTCGTGTTCCCCGTGAGGACATAGTCCGCGGTGGAGTCCTCGGAGTACGGTTCGAGGTCCACGCCGCTCCCCGCGAGGTGGAGCTCCGCTTCGTACTTGTTCAGCCGGTCCAGGGCCACGAGGTCCCCGGGGTCCGCCCGCTCGCGAAGGTCCGAGTACGCCTGGAAGATGGATACCTGCGGGGAGAGGAAGGCGGTCCCGTTCATCACGAGAAGGATCGCCGCGGCCACCGCGACCTTCCGCTTGAACGACCGGGATGCGGGGTCTGAGCCTTTCGCCGCCATCCACCACACGACGGGGTTCGCGACGACCACGTAGCGGGTGAGGTCCGCCCACCAGACCGGGCCTCGCTCAAACACCCACAGGGCCCCGGAGATCAGCCACGCGAGGACGTACGTGAGCCCCGCCGCGAGGCCGAGGGCGCTCGCCGCCTCGTCCTTGAGGAACGACAGCCGTCGGATCTCCCGCCACCATGGCCCCCCGACGAGGAGGAAGACGCCCGCGAAGAACGGGAGGCGCACCGCGAGGATCCAGAGGTAGTCTGCGGGATCGGAGAACGCGGCGTCCGTCGCGCGGGAGATCCACGCGCTCGTCTGCCAGTCCGTGAGGAGGCCCGCGGGGGAGCCGACCCAGAACCACCAGAGATTCCGGAGGGCCCACCCGCCCGCGAACGCGGAGAAGATCCCGATCCCGGCGAGATACGCGCGGTCCTTGAAGACGGCCCACCGCACGAACCGGAACCGCCACGCGAACCCCGCGAGCCCCGCGATCAGGAAGAACGGGCCCACGGCGCTCTTCGTGAGGTACGCGATCCCCGCCGCGAGGCCCACGACGAGGATCCACCGCGGCTCCTTCAGGCTCTTCAGGATCGCCGCGACGGTGATGACGAACAGAAGCGCGAGGAGGTTCTCCGAGTATCCGGTGCCCGTCGTCGTGATCAGGACGGGGTCGAGGGCGAGGAGCGCCACGAACCATCTCGCCTTCTCCCGCCCGAAGAGGTCGCGGGTCGCGAAGAAGAACACGAGGAGCAGGAGGATCCCCGCCACGAAGGCGGCGACCTGGACCGCGATCGGGGTGTAGCCGATCGCCGCGAGGAATGGAACGAGGTACGCGGGATACGCGGGCGGGTAGTGGTGGCTCGGGCCCCCGGTCCAGTCGTCGAGCTCCCATCCCTCCCCGAGCGGGAGCCACATCCCGCGTCCCTCCAGGAGGGAGCGGCCGAGAGCCGCGTACTCCCCCGCGTCCGCGGACACGGAAAAACGGGTGATGGCGAGGACCCGGAGGGCGATGCCCACAGCCAAGAGCCCCCACGGCAGGACCCGCCTCGACCGCGCGATCCCCGCCATCCAATGGGGCAAGCCGCTCCCGCCACGATACCTTTCGGTTTCGTTCGTCTCCCGACGAACGATGCGTTGTTCTTGCAGCCGGCGCTCGCCGTGTTCCACGTCCACGGTTCGAGTCTATCTACAGAGGTTACGGTTCGTTCGTCATGATGCGCGCTATCTTGAAGTCGTGACGCGCCGTCACCGTGTCATGACGGACGCGACCGATCGGAGGGCTGTGCTGGGATCGATTCTTCTCGGCCTTCTTGGAGGCGCCTCGGGTGCACTCATCCTCGTCGCCCTCGGCGGGGGAGCGAAGGCGCCAGGTGACGAGCCCATCTAGGCGAAGGCGGTGCGGACGCGAAAGCCTTAGTATCCCCGCCAAACTCCCCCGCGGTCATGGCGGAGAAGGACGAACCGGAGGTCTGCGCGGTCGTGAACTGCGGCCAGCCCGCAGCGCGTTCCCTCTCCGCGAACAAGGTGAAGCAGGTCCTTCCGGACCTGAAACTCGGGGACACCGGCCGCCGGGCCCACCTGTGCAAGACGCACTACCGCGCCTTCCGGAAGAAGACGAAGGAAGAGCGGGAGCTCGACCGCGCCGCGTGGTAACGTGCTCGCAGCCCTTATCTAGACGCCGAGTCTGGAGGCCGCGTGCTCCCCCGCCACGTGAACCTCCTCGGGACCGCGGCCGTGTCCGCGTCCCTGATCTTCGTTCCCCTGTGGGCGGACCAGCTCCACGCGTCCACGGAGCAGCTCGGGTTCATCGTCGCGGCGTACAACGGGAGCGTCCTCGTCGCCTCGTACGTGTTCGGCCGCGCGGCGGACGTCCACGGGAGCCGGAAGATTCTCCAGGCGGGCCTCCTCCTCGGGGCCCTCGCCGCGTTCCTCCAGCTGTTCGCGAGGGATCCGATCTCCGCCCTCCTCACCCGCGCGTTCCTCGGGTTCACCGTCGGGATGTACCCGCCCGCCCTCCTCGCGTACGCGCATTCCGAGGACCGCGTGATGGGCACGTTCGCGGCGTGGGGCTCCCTCGGGTGGGCCGCGGGGACGTTCCTCGCGGGGCTCTCGGACGTCATCGCCCCCGGGAACACGACCCCCGTGTTCGTGCTGTCCTCCCTCCTGTTCCTCGCCGCCCTCGCGGTCTCGAGGGGCGCCCCGGGGGCCGCGGCGGGGACGATTGCTGTCCCCCTCTTCCCCGTGGACCTGATCCGCCGGAACCTCCCGATCTACCTCACGATGCTAATCCGGCACACGGGGGCGAACATGGTGTGGGTGATCTTCCCGCTGTACATGCGGGACGTCCTGAGGATGGACGGGTTCCAGATCGGGATCGCGTACACCCTGAACCCCCTCGTCCAGTTCGTCGTGATGCAGCGGCTCGGCCGGTTCCGGAGCACCCTCCTCGTCGGGGCCGGGCTCGTGGGGTCCGCCGCGACGTTCGTCTCCTTCATCCTCGCCCGGAACTTCGTGGAGATCCTCCTCACCCAGGTCCTCCTCGGGTTCTCGTGGGCGACCCTGTACGTGGGCGCCCTCCAGTACATCGTGGACCGGAACCGGGAGACCGCGACCGCGGGTGGGATCCTCAACAGCGTCCTGAGCATCTCCTCGATTATCGGGCCGATCGCCGGCGGGGTCCTCGCGTTCGGGAGGAACTACCTCTTCCCGATGTACGCGGCCGCGATCCTCTCCGGGGTCGCCCTGATCACGTACTGGGTGCAGCTCCGGGCCGCCCCGGCTCCACCACGAGCTCCCGCAGCCCGCTCCGGGGACTGAGCTCCCGCCCGAGGCGGACGCGGTCGAATCGGGCGAGGCACACCTCGCTCAACACGTTCACGGTCCCCTTGAACAGGTGGCCGCCGACGACGCCGTGGGCCTCGTTCCCGCCCGCCACATGGAGGTGGAACACGGGGTCCGCGCGGGCCGCGATGCTCCCGTGGAGCGCGAGGAGCTCGTGCGGGGGTCCGAAGGTCTTGCGGTGGTACGCCTTCCCGTCGAAGTAGCCGACCTCGAAGTCCCGGAGCATCCCGATCCCCCAGAGGACGGTCCCGCTGTCGATCCGGTGCTCCTTCACGACCTTCTGGAGGGAGTCGAGGATGTCCTCGCCGTCCTCGAGCTTCGCGATCACCAGGTTCGCATCCGCCGCGCTCCTCACGTCGTCTTCACCTTCGTCGTGGACTTCATCCGCAGGGGCTCCGCGGGGATGTGGAGCCGCCGCTCGATCTCCCTCGCGAGGTCCACGGGGTGGCTGAACACGGTGTACACGCGCTTCGGGCGGCACGCGTCCACGAACCGCAGGAGGGCGTCGAAGTCCGCGTGGTCGCTGAGGGGGAACTGCGCGTCGAGTCCGTACCGTCGCGTGAAGTCGTAGATCGTGCACCACCCGGAGCAGTACGCGGTCCGCATCCCCGTCTGCCCGAGCCACGAGACGCTCTCCTCCAGGGGAGGCTTCAGCCACCCGCGCGGGAGGACGTACACCCGCGGGTCCTTCCGCTCGGACTCCGAGAGCTCGGAGATCCGGCGGTACGCGAGCTTCACGCCCGCCCTCCGGTACACGTCCGCGATGTCCGCGATCCGGTCCGAGACCGCGACCTCCACCTTCAGCCGGTTCACGAGGGCGATCAGCTCCTGGGCCTTCCCGAAGTCGTATCCTCCCAGGGCCACGGGGCCCTCGGAGAGGGAGAACTCGACCCAGTTCAGCAGGTCCGATTCGACCACGTGCTTCGGCGGGAAGTTCAGGTACGGCTTCCCGTACGTCGCCTCGATCACGAGGGTCGTGCACCGCTCCGGGACGGCCTTGCCGCACGTCACCCCGCCCTCCGGGTTCATGTCCCCCGTGTACAGGAGGTCGTCCGCGCGGATCATCGCGCTCCCGAAGACGTGCCCCGCGTCCCGGAGGCGGACGCGGAAGCCGTTCACGTCCCTCTCGAGGTTGTACGGGAGGGGGGTCGCGACGCTGGAGTGTTTCCGGACCTTCAGGATCTCGAGGGTCTCCGGGGTCATCACCCCGCCCTCCGTGAGGTGGTCCATGTGGCCGTGGCTCACGATCGATCCCGGCGTAGGGCGGGCGGGGTCCAGGATGATTTCCTTGATCCCGTCCTGCACGACGATGCCGTCCTCGTAGAACACCCGCATCCGTTCACCGCTTTCTGTGGAACACGTACCGCGTCGGGACGCGACGTCGGAGCCCGGACCAGTACCCGCACTTCGGGCACTTGAACCCGAGGGTCACGGTCCCGCCGAAGACGGTCATGTTCTTCACCCGCTTCACCCGCTCCCCGCAGACGGGGCACTTCGTGATCCCGCGCTTCTCGTCCGCCTCCCGCGCGTGGATCTCAAGGCGGGTGAGTCCGGACTCGATCGCGAGGCGGCGGATCCGCTCCTCCCCGACCCGGAAATTCTCGGAGCCTCGCACCTCCCGCTCGATCAGGCGCTTCAGGGCCCGCTGCGAGGAGACCTCGTGGCGGGTCTGGAACACGCGGGAGATCGCCGCCCGAATCACGTCGTCCTTCGGAATCCGGTACTCCGGCATTCGCCCGCGAATGGAGGGGCGAGATAAAAGGGTTGCACGGACGCCACATGCACTCGGCACCCCTATCTTGGGCGGGCCGTTGCATCGAACCCGGTGAGACGCGCACGAGTCCCTTCAGAAATGAGGAGTGGGAATCGTTAAGTAACGCGTACAACGGTTGGGTGGACGATGTCGGAAACATCCTCGGGGGACTCGTCGACGCGGCTGAAGACGCTGAAAGAAGGGTTGAAGATTCGCCTGTCGCCCGAAGAGTGGTCCATGATCTTCGAGAGAGAATTCGAGCCGCGGCATTTGAGCTTGCGGACCAACGAACGACCTGACCGTGCGTCTCGCCCGTTTTCAGGGGACTAGGATCCGCGATCGTCCTTCCCGGCATCTGCGCGTCGGAGGAGCTCTTGGAGCGATTTCGGCGCCCGCCTCCGTCCGGAAAGTGTATTCGAAAGGGATGGCTCCCCGGGCCATGGCGAAGTCGGAGTCGGGGACGCCGTCCCGGAGGGTCGATCGTCGAGTCTGGTGGGCCGCGCTCGCGGTCGTCGTGGCCGCGGGGTTCCTCGTCGCGGTGCTCGTGATCCGGCTCGCGCCGCCGGGCCCGCGGATGGCGGAACATTCCGTGGGCGGGCCATCGCCGATCGGGCCGACGTGCGTCCACTACCCCGGGGCGGAGGTCTCGCTCACGATCCCTTCGGCGGGGACGATCGCCGTGAGCGCCACCGTGGGGATCGGCATCGGCCACACGGTGGGAACGAATGACACCGCGCGCCTCTCCCTCGCCGGGACGAGCACGGAGTGCGGGATCTCGAACTACACCGCGTTCGTCTCCGTGCCGGCGGGCCTGCCCTCGAGCACGTCGTACTTCGAGACCGTGCCCCTGTTGCGCCCGTTCCTGGTCTCCTCCGCGGGCACGTACACCGTGTACGTGAACGGGATCATGTCGGAGGGCTGGGACCCCGCGGACCGGTTCGACAGCGCCTCCCTCGTCGCGGTGTACTACCCGAACTGAGTTTCCGGAGTCCGCGCACGTCGAGGCCCTTCCGCGGGACCGAAGTCGTTATCCGCCGTCTCGCGCGTCCCGGGGCCCATGGAATCTGCACAACCGGGAAGGGGAGGCGGTGGTGGAATGAGGAACCTGTTGAGCGTGCTCGCGGTCGTGATCGCGGTGGCCGCGATGGCCGTCAACTTCGTGGTCCCGGGACCCGCGGGGGCGATCGGGGCTCCGGGCGCGAAGGGCGACCTTGGGGACACGGGACCGACGGGCGCGACGGGTGCGACGGGCGCGACCGGACCCGCAGGGCCTGCGGGACCTCAGGGACCCGCCGGCGCCACCGGCCCCTCCGGACCGCAAGGACCCCAGGGAGCCACCGGACCTCAAGGACCGCAGGGCGCGACAGGACCGCAAGGACCCCAGGGAGCCACCGGACCTCAAGGACCGCAGGGCGCGACGGGGCCTCAGGGACCCCAGGGACCGCAAGGACCTCAGGGACCCCCCGGGGCGGACTTCACGATCAATACGACCCTTCGGAGCGGTGAGCTGGAAACCGGCGTCTATGCGGCCTGGGGCTCGGGGACGTACTTCGGGGACACAATCAACTTCCGGATTCCCCTCGCCGGAGATCTTCCGGACACGAACGTCCAGTTCATCGCGCTGGGATCCCTGCCCACGGTCGAGTGCCAGGGGCCAGGACAGGCTCAGGCAGGATTCCTCTGCGTCTACGAGATCGTCTGGGGGAACCGAGGGGGCGGGTCCATCTTCAGCCCGGCCTCGGGTTCGCTCGGCTGCTCGAGATGGGGTTTCGGGACGTACTTTACCGTCATCAACCCCGGAGGCGCCTGGTCCTACGGCGAGTGGGCGGTGCGGGGCTGGTGAGGGATCGCACCGGACACCGGTGCTCCCCACCGACACTTCCGCATGGAGTGGGGGAGCGATAGCCCTGGGGTGCAGGGAGGGCCGGGGCGTTAACGAGGGGGCCGTGGCGCCCGCGCCGCCCTGCGGAGTTCCTCGCGGAAACTCTTCGACGCCCGCTCCGTGGCGACTGTGATCGTCACCGGCGGGAGCCCATGCGCGCGCTCCAGGAGGAACGCGCCGGTCCTCCGCTCGTCCTTTTTCCAGCACTCCCGGAGCCACGTCCCGACGGCCCGCTGGACCCAGAACTCGGGATCGTACAGGAGGCGCTCGAGGAGCGCGAACGGTTTGTCGAGGTCGCCTGCCCGGACGAACGCCCTGAGCGCGTACGTTGAGACTCGGCGGCGCCAGAAGTTCTTCGAGCGGGTCCATCGCAGGACCTCCGGATAGTGGGCCGGGTGCGCGTAGAGCATGTCCGCGATCGGGCCGTACCCGAGGGCATCGCACAGCCCCCATCCGACCGCGTCGTCGATCCAGCGGTCCGCCATCCTCCAGGAGGCGTCGTCCCACGTCGTAGAGTAGCGCGCGAGGATCGAGATCCCCGCCCACTTCTCTTCGGTCACCCTCCCCCTCCAGAGGGAGTCCGCGAGGGCGTTCACGGTCTTCGCATCAAGACCTCGGTGGGCCCGGACGAACGCCGAGATGATTCCCTTCATCTGAGGCGACGATAGCCCGACGACCGGATAGGGCGAGCCCAGGTACTTCTGGGCCTGAGGATCGCCTTCGGGCTTCCCGAGAGCGTGAATCAGCCGAACGAGCTCCCGACGTAGCCCCTCGACCCCTGGCGTGGCCATGGCGGGGCAACCGCGTTCGGGTACCTCAGCTTGGCGCCGAAGAAACAGTTAGCATGCTAACTGGGCGCGATCGCGACGGTTGCGGCGCCGACGGCGGAAGGCGCGGAGATTGTAGGCATTAATCACGAGCCTGCCCATTCCTACCGATGCTCCCAGCCCCTCGAGTCGAGCGCGAAGCTCGAGCGCGTCGTCTCTCGGGAGGATCAATACGGACTGACCCACCCAGACGACCCCCGGTCGGTGGATGAACCCCTCCTGGTCGTGCGTCGCAGGTCGTCCGTCCCGAGTGGTCGTGTTCCTCCGACCGAAGATCACCTGGGCCACACGCACTGAGGTCACCCGGTCCTGTCCGTCCACGTCGTACGACAATATCCACAGATCGTCGCTCATGGAAGGTCCATATATGCAGCTATATAATAGCTGTTACCGGGGGAGATGGCCGAAAGTACTCCGGGCCGCAACAGTTAGCATGCTAGTCTGACTCCTCGTGCGCCCGCCCTTCAGGAGACAGTTAGGATGCTAACTGACGCCGAATTCCTGGTCCAGACGTGCCGCACTTCGCAACCTCGTAACGGGAAACGGCTTAAGTCCCCTCGGTTTTTCGAGGGCGATGGCGGAGCCTCGGAACGTCCTGATCATGGGGGCCGCGGGGCGGGACTTCTTCAACTTCCTGGTCCGGTTCAAGGACGACCCGGCCGTCCGGGTGCGGGCGTTCACCGCCACGCAGATCCCGGGGATCGAGTCCCGGAAGTTCCCGGCCTCCCTGGCCGGCCCTCTCTACCCGGAGGGGATCCCGATCTTCCCCGAGGAGGACCTCCCGCAGCTCATCGTACGGTATGAAATCGACGCGGTCGTCTTCTCGTACTCCGATGTCGACTACCCGTACGTGATGCACCGCGCGTCCCTCGCGAACGCCCTGGGCGCGGACTTCGTCCTCGTCGGCACGCGGGACACGATGCTGAAGGCGAACGTCCCCGTGATCGCGGTGACCGCTGTCCGGACAGGGAGCGGGAAGAGCCAGACGACTCGCCGGATCGCGCAGATCCTCCAGGCCCACGGGAAGAAGGTCGTCGTCGTCCGCCACCCGATGCCGTACGGGGAGCTCGCGGAGCAGGCGCTCGAGCGGTTCGCGACGTACGAGGACCTGGACCGGTACAAGACGACGATCGAGGAGCGGGAGGAGTACGAGCCCCACATCGAGAAGGGGATCGTCGTGTACGCGGGGATCGACTACGAACGGATCCTCCGGGAGGCGGAGCGGGAGTGCGAGATCCTGATCTGGGACGGTGGGAACAACGACACCCCGTTCTACAAGCCGGACCTCCACATCGTCGTCGCGGACCCGCTGCGGGCGGGCCACGAGGTCTCGTACTACCCCGGGGAGACGAACTTCCGGATGGCGGACGTGATCGTGATCAACAAGGTGGACTCCGCGAAGCCGGAGGACGTCGAGGTCGTGCGGCGGAACGCACAGGCCCTGAACCCGGACGCGGTGATCGTGGAGGCGGCGTCCCCGATCACCCTGACGGACGAGGCCCCGATCCGGAACCGGAAGGTGCTCGTGATCGAGGACGGACCCACGATCACCCACGGCGGCATGGCGTACGGGGCCGCGACGATCGCCGCCCAG
>JAIBJG010000098.1 GCA_020029475.1 Methanobacteriota archaeon
GCCGCAGTTTCTAGGGAGAAAATTCGCGGAGAGCCCCGGCTGCCTCACATCCCTATCGGACACCACGTACGGTGGTGCCGATCTCGTCGGGCTGTTGTGCTTGCCGTTGGACTCACCGCCCCTCTCCACAACGGAGGTTCACTTCAATGTTGCGACGACGTTCCGCCGGTGCGGCGCAGGCGCCCGGGATCGATCCGGGATCTCCGCATTAATAGTGCGGGGCAGGACCCCTCCTGCTACGCCTGCGTGGACGCGGCAGGATTCGAACCTGCGATCGGCTTGCGCCGCCGGCTTAAGAGGCCGGTGCCGTGGACCGCTTGGCTACGCGTCCGGAGTGAGCCGGGTCGGATTTGAACCGACGCAGGTCTCGTTAAAAGCGAGATGCCCAACCCCCCACCCGATTCGAACGGGCACGTCGAGCTTCCAGGGCTCGGGTGCTGCCAGGTTACACTAAGGGCCCGCGGGTCGCGTTTCGCGGGGTTGGCGGCTCCGCTGATCCGCGCGGGCGATCGCCGCCTCGGCGACGCCCTCACCACTGGTGGCCGCGGGCCGCGGCCTTCAGGTTCTCGAGGAGCCAGCGCCATCGGCGCCGGACCCCGAGGGTCCGCTTCGTCCGGAATCAGATCACCTCCATTTCCTTGGGTCGATGCGATCGGGGCAGAGCGAGTTGGACGCTCACCGCCGGTTCTACAGACCGGAATGCTGCCGTTACACCATGCCCCGCCAATCTTCCGAGCCGGAGAACACGGAGAGCTCTCGCTCTCAATACGCTGGGAAGCCCGCCACGGGCCGTTTCGGATTCTTCGTGGCGACGCGGGTCATGGTACCAGTACCCAGATGGCGGGACCTATATCATTTTGTCGGAACGCGTCGCGATCCGGGAGTGTCCGGAAGGCGCCGGGCTAGGAGAAACCCCGACCCGGACTTCGAGGAGCCGAGGCGGACCCGCCGGAATCGCCCGAAGCCCGCCTCGCGCAGCCAGGACTCGTATGTGGACCACGCGTAGTTCTCCCCCTCCGTCTCCACGAGCATCGTCACGCTTCCGATCGCCGCCTGCAGGGGACCCGGCCCATCGTCGTCGCGGAAGAGCTCGCGGAGAATCAGGAGCCCGCCCGCAGGGAGGATCCCCGCCGCCTTCCGGAGGAGGCCCCGGTCTGTCTCCGGGGACCAGTCGTGGAGGATGTAGCTGAAGAAGACGGTGTCCGCGCCCGTGGGCCACGGGTCCCGGAAGAAGTCCCCCGCGCCCGTGCCGACCCGGCGCTCGAGCCTCGCCTCGCCGATCTTCTCCCGTGCGATCTCGAGGACGTGGGGGAGGTCGAACACGGTGGCCCGGAGCCGCGGGTTCTTTCGGGCGAACGCGATCGAGTACAGCCCGCTCCCGCCGCCGACGTCGAGGATGTGCCGCTGGCGGGAGAGGTCAAGGCGCTCCGTGAGTTTCCGGGCGATCTCCGCGCCGACGGAGTGCATCCCGAGGATGAACGTGCGGACCGCCGCGGGGTCCCGGGCCATCGTCTGGAACGTGTCCCCAATCGCGGGGTCCGCCGCCACGGGGCGGTTGTTCCGGAGGGACCACTCGAGCCGCCGGTACCCGTCCCACACGCGGCGGTCCAGCATCCGGAGCATGTCCCCGTAGAACCGCGGGCGGCCCTCGACGAGGTATTCCCGCGTGGCGGGTGCGTTCCGGTATCGCCCGCGACGGTGCTCGAGGAGGCCCATCGCGGCGAGCGCGTTCAACAGGATGCGGGTCGGGCGCTCCCCGATCTGCAGGAGGGAACGGACGTCGTCGACGGTCACGCTGCGCCCATCGATGCGCGTGAACAGCCGGAGGTCGACCGCCGTCGCCACGATCCGGAACTTCATGAACCCCTGGCCGATCTCCTCGAGGGGCTCGCGGGGGATCCGTTTCCGGGCCAACGTCGGGCGATGGGGGGGCGGGCGAAGAACTATTCGGCGGGCCGCTTGAACACGACTTCCCCGCCCACCTCGATCCGCTCGATCTTGTAGTACGGGAGGCGGCCCCCGGCCGTCTCGAAATACCGCCGCCCGAGCTCGAGGATCTCGGACCCGCGGATGGCGCGGTCGCCCTCGGGGCGGGTCCGGTCCCGATACCAGAGCACGGCCTCCGGGAGGCGGTTCTCCCCCCGCCAGCGGAGCTCGTTCAAGACGTCGCGGGCGGTCCTCACCGCCGCCCCATGGGATTCGATGGACTTCGAAATTGCCCCGGGCCTACCCGCCCTTCTTCGCCCTGTAGTGGACCCGACGTCCCCGCGTCTCCCCGGCGATGTACCCCATCGCGGCGAGACGGTCGACCTGGTACGCGAGGGTGGATTGTCGGAGACCGAGGACCCGGGCGAGCTCCTTCTGCGTGATTCCGGGCATCTCCTGGACCGCCTTGAGGACCCGGAGCTGCACCTCCGAGGTCCCGTTCTCGAGGAGGGGCGGGGGCCGGGCGTCCTTCGTATAGAACCGGCGGTACATCCCGTCCGCGCGGGAGCGGAGGAGCCCCTCCCGCTCGAGCACCTCGAGGTGGTACACGAGGGCTCCGTTGTTCATCCCGAGGGCGGCGAGGATCGCGTTGAAGTGCGCCCCCGGGTTCAGCTCGACGTACTGGTACACCCGCCCGCGGTTGTAGTTCTCCAGGACCTTGTCCTTGCTGAGGCGGGAGTAGAGCGGGAGGAACAGGGAGAGAAGGGAGTATCGGGACCGCTCGACTGCGAACGCCGCCGCGAGGGACGCGGACGCCGCCGTGGCGAGGACGAGGAGGACGACCTGCACCAGGTCGGGCCCGAGGGGCGATGCCGGTGGGATCGGGGCGATTCGGACGGGGACGACGATGTCGGAGCTCCCCGCCACGGACGTGGTGACGCTCCCGCTCCCGGCGGAACCGGTGACAGTGACCGTGAACGGGTTCCAGGACTCCGTCCCGCCAATCCGGAGCGTCTCCGTGTGGAGGACGATCCCCGCGATGGACCCGTCAGAGCCCGTGACCCCCGAGAATACGACCGCGAGGTTCGCATCCCGCACGACGACCTCATGGCCCGGCACGGGTGCTCCCGCCTCGTCGACGGCCCGCACGCGCACGGTCCACCGGATCTCCACGCGAGAGGTCGCGTCGAGGAGGAGCGCGTCGACGACCGTGTCCTCGAGGAGGACGACGGAGTTCACGGGGGCGAGCATCGCGAGACGGGAGTTCGTCACGCGGAGGGTCGCGCCGTGGAGGTCGTTCCCCGCCACGATCGCCCCATCGAGGTTCGCCAGGACGATCGCCTCGCCGGAGGCGGAGCGGATGTCGTTCCCCTCGATCCTCGGGGCCCCGCCATCGCAGTCGATCCCCGTCGTCCCCGCGTCGATCGCGTTGTTCGTAAGGTTCGAGTTCGACGCGCGGCACTGGATCCCGACGGCGAGTCCCGTGAACGTGTTCGCGTCCACGACGGAGGACGAGTTCAGGAGCTGGACCCCGAGGGAGCCGCCCGTGAACGTGTTGTTCGTCAGGGTGACGGAGGACGCGTTCTCCACCTTCACGCCGATCCCGTTGTCCGTGAGGACGTTCCCGTCGAACTCCATCGGCGGGTACTCGGAGGTCGGGTCGTGGAAGTACCCTATCGCGTTGTGGTGGAGGTTGTTCCAGTTGAAGCAGTTCCGGAGGCGGGTGTTGAAGGACTTCGCCCCGTACTGGTCGTTGAAGGAGATCTCGTTCCACCGAATCGCGTCGTCGTACGAGACGTTCGTGAGGACGCCGATGTGGCCCTGGGTGATCAGGTTGTACGCGACCCACGCGTTCAGGGTGTGCTCGTTGTACAGGCCCACGTCGTAGTCCTTGATCGTCGTCTGGTAGACCCGGGTGTTGTTCGTCCGGTCCTGGAAGACGCCGCGGCGGGCGTTCAGGATCGTCAGGTCGTGGAGGACGACCCTGTCCGCGGTGATCGTCATCCCGTCGGAGCCGCCGCCGTCGATCAGGACGCCGGTCCTCGACTCGCCGACAATCTCGAGCTCCTTCCCAACGACGACGTTCTCGGGGTACGTCCCGGTGTAGATGAAGACCGTGTAGCCGGCCTGGGCGAAGTCCACGGCCTCCTGGATCGTCAGGAAGTCCGCGCCGCCGCTGTCGTCCACGGTCACGGTCGTCCTCGGGAGGACGGTGAGGTCGCCCGTCGTGTTCGTCCGCGTGCCGGAGACCGTCGTCGCGGTGACGGTGACCGCGCACACGCCGACGGCGTTCAGGAGGAGCTGGACGGAGCTCCCGTGGGCGGTGTTCGGGTAGTAGCCGCGGACCTCGCAGACCGCGGTGTCGTTCGAGGTCCAGTCCCCGACGACGTCCCCGCGGTACCCGAGGGTCGCGTTGTACGACGCCGCGTAGAACGTGTCCTGCTCCCGGGGATAGTACGTGCGCGCCCCGAGGACGGTCCCGCCCCCGTTCGGGGCGTCCCGGATCTGGAGGTAGTCGATCCCGATCGCGGAGACCGTGAGCCGGCCCGTCGTGTTCGAGAGGGCCGTCCCGACCGGCTCCGCGGTCACGTGCGTGTAGCCGATCGCGAGTGCGTAGAACCTCACGGCGGGATAGCACACCGCCCCCGTCGTCCCGTCGCACTGCCCGCCGGGCTCCGGGTATGCGGGATACACCCGGCCCACGGTCGTGTTCGAGGAGGTCCAGTTCGAGAAGATGTCGCCGAGGAACCCTTGCGTGTCGTTGTACGCGGCCGCGTAGAACGTATCGTAGTCGCCGACCTCGTACGTCGTGGGCCCGACCCACGTCCCCATCCCGCCCCGGTCCGAGCGGACGATCACGCTGTCGACGTTGTCTACGGAGACGGAGAGCGGGCCCGTCAGGTTCTGGACCGGGGTCTGGTTCGTCCCGTACGCGTACACCCGGAGCACGTCGACCCCGTACCCGGCCGCGTGGGCCCGGACCGTCGGGCCGTACGACGTGTTCAGCCAGAGCACGCCGCCCCCGGTGCGGTTCGTCCCGGCGTTGAAGAACCAGTACGCGGGGATGTCCGCGACGAACCCCGTCGTCGTGTTGTACCCGGCGGCCCAGAACGCCTCTGACTCGCCGAATAGGTAGTCCCGGGACGCGACCCACGAGCCCGACCCGTTCGGTCCGTCGAGGATGAGGACGTAGTCGACCCCGGGCGCCCCGCGGACGGAGACCGGGACGGAGAGCAGGGAGGCGATCGCCACCAAGAGGAAAAGGGCGGCAACCCCGCCCGCTCCGGACCGTCCGCGCATCGTCGCGTCCCCCTCGCCCCACCGTCACACGGGGCGTCCCGCCACGGGCGGGCCGAGGATAAATAAACATTTGAGCGGCTTCGTTGCGTCCACCCGCACCGGAAAGGCCATATCGCGTGGCCCCCGTTCCGCGGCGGATGGAGTACCCGCCCGCGGTGAAGAAGCTCCTGGACGCCGCGAAGGCGGACGTCGGAGACACCGTCGCGGTCTTCTCCCGCGGGGACCGGCTCGAGGGCGTCGTGATGCCCCATCACGCGTTCAGCGGGCCGGACATCCTCACCCTGAAGCTCGGGAGCGGGTACAACGTCGGGATCGACGTGCAGGACATCGGGAAGGTGGAGCTCGTCGCG
>JAIBJG010000099.1 GCA_020029475.1 Methanobacteriota archaeon
AGCGGGCGCGAGAGAAGCTCCGCCTCGTCTGCGAGACCGCGAAGCTCCTGGAGGCGGGCCTGTGAGCCTCCTGACGACGAGCGTCGGGAGCTTCCCGAAACCTCCGTACCTCACGAAGGCGAGGACCCAGCACTCGAAGGGGGAGCTCCCGGACGAGGCCCTCCGCGCCCTCGAGGAGCGGGCCACGAAGGAGTGGATTCAGTTCCAGGAGGACCTGGGGATCGACATCCTCGTCGACGGCGAACAGTACCGCGGGGACATGGCGACGTACTTCGCGGAGAACCTTGGCGGGTGCGAGGTGAGCGGCCTCGTCCGCTCGTACGGGAACCGGTACTACAAGAAGCCCCTCGTCGTCGGCGAGCTCGAAAGGCGGGGCCCGATCACGGTGGACTGGTGGCGGTGGGCCCAGGGGCTCACGAAACGGCCCCTGAAGGGGATGCTCACGGGCCCGTACACGATGATGGACTGGTCCTTCAACGAGCACTACGCGTCCCGGGAGGACCTCGCCCTCGCGTTCGCGAAGGTGCTCCACCAGGAGGCGCGCGACCTGGAGCGGGCGGGGGCCCGCGTGATCCAGATCGACGAGCCTGCCCTGTCCGCGCGGTCGGACGAGCTGGAGCTCGTCGTGAAGGCCCTCGGGGTCGTCACCCGCGGGCTCACCGCGCAGACGATCACGCACACGTGCTACGGGAACTACGACGCGGTGTACCCGTACTTCAACCGCCTCCCGATCGACCAGCTCGACCTCGAGATGAGCAACAGCGGCCTCGCCCTCCTCGACCGGTTCCGGCGGGAGCCCCTGAAGAAGGAGATTGCGTTCGGGGTGATCGACGTGCACAGCCACGTCGTCGAGACGGAGGAGGTCGTCCGGGACCGGATCGAGCGGGCCCTCGAGATCTTCCCCCCGGAGAAGCTGTACATCGACCCGGACTGCGGGCTGAAGACGCGGACCGTCGAGGAGGCGGAGGCGAAGCTCCGGGTGATGGTCGCCGCGACCCGGGCCGTGAAGAAGGAGCGCGGGCTCCGGTAGGGAACCCGGGAAGGCTGGAGAAGGTTCTTTATGGCCCCCGGCGGTATCGATATGGGATCGCGGATGGGTGCACCGTTCGTTCCGACAAGCGCGAGGGGCGTCCCTGTCGCGGAGCTCCCGGCGAAGACGTTCAGCGTGGAGCAGGCGGACCGATTGCTGCCGTCGATCGAGGCGATCCTCCGCGAGATGGACCACCGGTCCCTGCGGCTGCGGGAGGTCCTCGAGCTCATCGTGGACGCGGAGGAATACTGGGGGGACCGGATCACCGACCCGGAGGTCGAGGGTCGCGAGAAGTACGGGGCGCTTCTGAAAGAGAGGGACGACCTCCAGTCCTCCCTCCATCAGGACATCGAGCGGATCACCGCCCTAGGGGCGATCCTGAAGGACTACCAGCAGGGCCTCATCGATTTCTACGGGCACGTCGAGGGCGCGCTCGTGTTCCTTTGCTGGCAGCGGGGCGAGCCCGCTGTGAAGTTCTACCATCCCCTCGAGAGCGGGTTCGCCGGGAGGCGCCCGATCGCCGCGGTGGCGCAAGACTAGGGGCGACAGGTTCATTACCCTCGCGGCGGTTCGTTTCGTCGTGATCTTCCCATGGTGACAAAGGACGAGGTCATCGGCGTCCTGAAGAAGTGCTACGACCCGGAGATTCCGATCAACATCTACGACCTCGGGCTCGTGTACAAGATCGAGCTCGACGAGCCCGGCGCGAAGGTCGCGGTCCGGATGACCCTCACGGCCCCGGGCTGCCCCGCGGCGGGGTACCTGAACTCGGACGTGAAGCGGAAGATCGAGTCCCTCCCCGGCGTCAAGGAGGCCACGGTGAACATCGTCTGGGATCCCCCGTGGACCCCGGAGATGATGTCCGAGGTCGCGAAGAAGCAGTTCGGCTGGGGCATCTAAGCGGCAATCTTGATAAGGGAAGGCCGGATTTCTCCGGCATCCGTATTCTGGTGGCTTTACCGTGTCCAGCGATCCGCATGCTGAGGCCTCGCTCGGCTCGGTGCTGAAGCTCGAGCGGGACGGCGCCGCGTTCTTCCGAAGGGCGAACGCGATCGCGGCCGACCCGCGCACGCGGCAGGTCTTCGAGCGGCTCTCCCGCCAGCGGGAGGAGGCGGCGCGAATGATCGAGGCCGCGGCGGCGCGGTCCGGGGTCCGCGCGACCCCCGCCCCCGGTCCGAATCCGTATCCGTTCGAGGCGATCGCGAAGGTCGAGTGCTACGCGTGCGGGTACGTGACGGAGGAGATCCCCACGTCGTGCCCGCAGTGCGGGGCGGCCCGCTATGCGTTCGAGCGGGAGTTCACGAAGGCGATGATCTGGGGGACCGCCCTCGCCTCGGGGCGGGCGGTCGCGGAGGGGGTCCAGGCCGCGATCCCGCACGCGAAGGGGGAGCTCCGGGCCGCGCTTGAGACCCTCCTGGAACGGGAGCGGGCGCTCCTGAAGGAGGCCGAGGGCGAGCTCGCCTCGGCGAACGCGTGAGGGGAGAGGTCCATGGCCGTCCCCCTCGCGGAGAAGCCGCCCATCGAAGAGGACCTGTACGCGTGCACGATGTGCGGGTACTGCGTCCCCGTGTGCCCGCCGTACCGGGAGATCGGGTTCGAGTCCGCGGCCCCGCGCGGGAAGATCTTCTTCATGCGGGAGTTCGACAAGCGGGGGGTCGGGCTCATCGACTGGATCCTCGGGCGGAAGACGGCCCCGGACATGGAGTTCTCGAAGGCGGTGTTCGAGTGCACCGCGTGCGGGGCGTGCGAGAACGTCTGCATGGCGGACATCCCGTTCGACGGCCTGTGGCAGGACGTTAAGGAGTGGATGGTGGACTCCGGTCTCGGGATGCCCCAGCATCGGCCCGTCTTCGAGAACGTGCGGGACTCCCACAACATCTACGGGGAGCCCCACGACGCCCGCGGGGCGTGGCTCCCGAAGGACGCGGTGCAGGCGTCCGGGCCGGAGGCGGTGTACTGGGTCGGGTGCGTCGCGAGCTACCGGAAGAAGCAGGTCGCGGAGGCCGTCGTGAAGATCCTGAACGCGGCGAGGGTGCGGTACCAGGTCCTCGGGACCGGGGAATGGTGCTCCGGCGCACCCCTCGCGAACATGGGGTACGGGACGTACGTGAAGAAGGAGCTGATGCCCCGGAACATCGAGGCGGTCGCGAAGACGGGGGCGAAGGTCCTCGTCACGGCGTGCGCGGAGGACGTGCGCGCGTTCCTGAAGGACTACCGGCGCTGGGGCGGGAACCCGCCGTTCAGCGTGCTCCACATCACGCAGTACGTCGAGCGGCTCGTCTCCGAGAAGCGGCTCACGTTCACGAAGCCCCTCCCGAACCTGAAGGCGGCGTTCCACGACTCCTGCGCCCAGGGGCGCGTGACGGGGATGTACGACGCCCCGAGGAACGCGATGAAGTTCCTGAAGGGGCTCACGCCCCTGGAGATGTTCCCGAACAAGGCGGACGCGCACTGCAGCGGGGCGGGCGGAGGGTTCCCGCTCGTGTTCCCGAACCAGGCGGACTCGATCGGGGCGAAGCGGCTCCAGAGCGCGCTTGACATCGGCGCGCAGACCCTCATCACGACGTGCCCCCATGCGGAGGCGCACTTCGAGGACGTCGCGAAGCGGCAGAACATCCCGCTGCGGACCCTTGACGTCGCCGAGGTGCTCGCGCAGGCCCTCTAGACGGTGAAGGAGACCCCGCAGGAGCAGGCGCTCTTCGCGTTCGGGTTCACGACCTTGAACCCGCCCCCGAGGAGGTCCTCCCAGTAGTCCAGGCTCGACCCCTTCACGTACGTGAGGGACTTCGGGTCCACGAAGACCTTGACGTCCTCCGCGGTGACGATGAGGTCGTTCGCCCTCGCCGCCTCCGCGAAGTCGATCCGGTACTGCATCCCGCTGCAGCCTCCCGCGATGATTCGGAGGCGGAGGCCGCCGTCCGGCTTCTCGAAGGACCGCCGGAGGGTCCGGATCCGGTCCACCGCCGCCGGGCTTAGGGCGAGGGGAGGCGGCGCGAGGGTCTCTTGGGATTGCATCGGGGTGAACGAAGGGCCGTGCGGGGATAAAGGTTCTGTCGCGAGTTCCGGGGGAGCAAGCGAGGATAACGGGGACACAACCCTAAAATACGGCCCGCGAATCTTCGAGCGGTTCCCCCAACACAGGTCCGCCCATGCCCGAGCTACGGAAGGACTACGTGACGGACACGTGGGTCGTCTTCTCCACGGTCCGCTCGAAGCGCCCGGAGGAATTCCGGGCCACGGGCCGGAAGACCCCCGCGGAGAAGTGCCCGTTCTGCTACGGCCACGAGCACATGACCCCGCCGGAGATCCTCGCGTACCGGAAGGAGGGGCCGAAGAACGGCCCGGGCTGGTGGATCCGGTGCGTGCCGAACAAGTACCCCGCCCTTGAGGTCGAGGGGGAAGTCCACCGCCGGGTCCATCAGCTGTTCCATTCCGTGAACGGGGTCGGCGCGCACGAGGTGATCGTGGAGACCCCGGACCACGACGCGACGATGGCGGACCTCAGCGACTTCCAGATCCAGGAGGTGATCACGGCGTACAAGCAGCGGTACCACGACCTCACGAAGGACAAGCGGTTCAAGTACATCCTGATCTTCAAGAACCACGGGGAGAAGGCGGGCGCGTCCCAGACCCACCCGCACTCCCAGTTGATCGCGACCCCGATCGTCCCCCGCCGAATCATGGAGGAGGTCACCGCGGCGACCCGCCACTACGAGGCGACCGGCGGCTCGTGCATCTGGTGCGACATCGTGGAGACGGAGCAGGAGGAGGAGAAGCGGGTCGTCTCCGAGAACGACCTGTTCATCGCGATCTCCCCGTACGCCGCGCGGTTCCCGTTCGAGACGTGGATCCTCCCGAAGGCGCACGAGATGGCGTTCGAGGACATCACGGACGAGGAGCGGACCCCGTTCGCCCGGATCCTGAAGGACGTCCTCGGGCGGCTCCGCGGGATCCTCGATGACCCGCCGTTCAACTACTACATCCACACGGCGCCCACGGACCGGAAGGAGACGAAGTACCACTGGCACCTCGAGATCACGCCGCGGCTCACGGAGACCGCGGGGTTCGAGCGGGGGACCGGGTTCTACATCAACCCCGTGATGCCCGAGGACGCCGCGCAGATCCTGCGGCAGGGCGGCAAGGCCGAGGCTCCACACTAGCCCGGAGGCCCCGGTCTTCTAGCCGCGCGACGTATGGCCTC
>JAIBJG010000039.1 GCA_020029475.1 Methanobacteriota archaeon
CGTAGGCGGGCCTCCTCCTGTTCCGTCGGGAGGATCTTCTTCAGGACGCGGGTCTCGACCGGCTCCATCGCCGCGGGAACTCCCTGACGTCTATAAAGAGTCCCTCCCGCGGAGCTCCTCCGGGGGGGCCTAGCCGAGGAGGCCGTTCAGCCGGGCCGCCGCGATCACGCCGTTGATCACGAACTGCACCGCGATCGCCGCGAGGAGGAGCCCGAGGATCCGGCTGATCGCGAGGGTCCCCGTCCGGCCGATTCGCTTGAAGATCCGGTCCGCGTACGAGAGCGCGGCGTAGCTCGCGAGGATGCTCACGAGGATCCCGGCGAACACGAACAGCTTGTCGAAGGGCGAGCTCGTCTCATGGGACATGTACACCATCACCGTGCTGATCGCCCCCGGCCCCGCGAGGAGGGGGATGCCGAGGGGAACGACTCCGACGGCCTGTCGCTCCAGCGCCTCCTGGTGCTCCTTGTCCGTGGTCTTCGTGCGGGGCCGCTCGCCGTGGAGCATCTCGAAGCCCACGCTGAACAGGAGGATCCCGCCCGCGATCTGGAACGCGGGCACGGTGATGCTGAACGCGATGAAGATCCACTGGCCGACGAGGCCGAAGACGAGGAGTGCGACGAGGGCCGCGAGGCAGCTCTTCTGAATCACGCCTCGCTTGTCCTCCGGCGAGTAATCCTCCGTGAGGGCGGAGAAGAACGGGACCGCTCCGATCGGGTCCACGATTGCGAAGATCGAGGCCATGGCGGTGAGGCCGAACGCGAGGTCCACCATGGCGGTCCACGGAACGCGTGCGCGGCCTAAGGCTTGCGCATGAGTTTCATCCAACCACCGCTCTCGTACACCGCGAGGCGGCGGGAGCTCGCGGACCGCTCGAACTCGTCCCAGGTGATGAAGTCCATCTTGTCGTTGTCCGCCTTGGAGAATCGGAGGGTCGTCGTCCCCTTCACCTTCGCAGGTCTCAGGCCCTTGTCCTCCGCGATCCGCCGGGCGGTCTCGAAGTCGATCTGTCGGAGTGCGGTCATGTCCATCCCTGCCGCGCCGAGGCGCGGCCGGCGTCCATGAGTCTACGGGCTATAAGTGTCTTACGTTCGTCGGACACGGGGGTTGACAAACGCGGACCCCGTCCGGACCCCCTTCCCTCCATGGCGGGTTCGTTTCCGAGGCTGATACTGCGACGCCGCTACTTATATAGCCCGAGTCGCAAACTCCCCCCGCAGTCCGGGGATGCCAATGGCGGACAAGACGGGGAGCGAGAGGATTCCTTCCGCGGACATCGGCAGCGCGGTGAAGGCGAAGGTCGAGAAGCTCAAAGAGGCCCAGGCCCAGATCGAGTCGAGGACGAGGGAACTCGAGACGGAGCGTCGGAGGATCGACTCGGATCGCCGCGAGCTCGCGAAGATGGAGGAAGCGCTCGAGACGATGAAGGCCGAGCTCGACAAGCGGGACGACGACCTCTCCTCGCGGGAGGGGGAGCTCCAGAAGGGCCAGCGGGGCCTGAAGGAGACCCAGGAGAAGCTCTCCGGGGAGGACCACCGCCTGAAGGAGTGGGCGAAGGCCCTGCAGAACACCGAGAACGAGATCAAGAACCTGCAGGGGAATGCGAAGGCGGAGCGGGACGAGATCAACTCGAAGATGGCCGAGGCGAACGCGAAGGTCACGAACCTCGTGGAGCGGGAAGAGCTCGTCGCGAGCCGCGAGGCGGCCCTCGGGTCGAGCCTCGACCGGCTCTCGAAGATCGGCGATGCGGTCGCGTCGCGGGAGAAGGCCCTCGCCGCCCAACAGGAGGAGCTCATCCGGATGCAGAACGAGAGGACCGCCTCCCTCCGCCAGCGCGAGGAGGAGTTCACGTCCCTCATGGAGGCCCTCACGCGGCGGATGCGGGACCAGGAGTCGAACACGGCCGCCCTCAGCGCGATGGAGATGACCCTCAAGGAGGAACTCGAGAAGCTCGCCGGGGAGCGCCAGCGGCTCGTCGCGAAGGAGCGGAACCTCCTCGAGGCGGAGAAGAGCCTCGCGAGCGTCCTGGAGGCGAGCGGGATCGAGTGGGAGACCACCGCCCCGCCTTCGAAGCCATACCCGATGGAGCGGCCGCCCGCACCCGAGCCCCGTGGGGCCCCACCCCCGCCGCCCCCGAAGCACAAGGAGACCCTCGAGCAGGAGTTCGAGCGGGTCGTCGCCGCCGGAAACCCCAAGATGGGGAAGTCGGACGCGATCGACCGGATGAACAAGGCCCTCGAGGTCGCGAAGCGGGCCCGGGATGCCGGACAGGACGTGACCGACGTCCGGAAGATCCTGAAGAACGCGCGGACCGCGTTCGAGAACCAGAACTGGGAGGAGGCGGTGAGGCTCAGCGAACAGATCGTCGAGATGCTCGCGTCGACCCCCGCCGCGTCCCGTTGAGGATCGGCGCTCCCGCCGTCGCGCTCTCCCTTCGAAGTCCAGATAAGGCGCGCCCGCGTTCGCGTTGCCGTGACGGAGGAACGCGTCTCCCTCGTGACGGGCGCCTCGAGCGGGATCGGGCGGGCGATCGCCCTCCGGTTCGGCGCGAAGCGGATGCGGGTGGGCCTCGTCGCCCGCCGGAAGGACCGCCTCGCCCAGGTGGCTGCGGCGATCGAGAAGAAGGGCGGGGAGGCCCTCGTCCTCCCGGGAGACGTGCGGGAATCCAAGACCGCGGATGCGTCCGTGGCCTCCGTCCTGGACGCCTGGGGCCGCCTGGACGTCCTCGTGAACAACGCGGGAATCGGCGCGTACGCCCCGCTCGAGCAGCTCACGGACGAGACGATGCGGCAGCAGTTCGAGGTGAACGTCTTCGGGCCGTTCTACCTCGCCCGCGCGGCGGTCCCCGTGATGAAGAAGCAGAAGTCCGGCCAGATCGTGAACATCGGGTCCGTCGTCGGCCTCGTGGGGACGCCGCGGGGCACGGCGTACGTCGGGACGAAGTGGGCCCTCCGCGGGATGAACGAGTGCTGGCGGGAGGAGCTGTACCCGCACGGGATCAAGGTCGCCTACGTCGCCCCGGGGTACGTGATCACGGAGTTCGGCGGGCGGAAGGAGGACGTCTCCCTCCCGGAGGCGGAGTGGGCCCTCACGCCGGACGACGTCGTCCACGCCGTGGAGTGCATCGTGGATCAGGGGCCGAACTCGGACATCAAGGAGATCGTCGTGCAGGTCCGGGACCGGAGCTAGGGCGGGGCAAGTAGTCCGTCAACCGGCGCTGGCGGGCGAGGAACCGCAGGAGGCGACTCGCCTGGACCCATCGCTGCCACCGGAGATGGAGGCGGGGCCCCAGCGCGACGAGGGCCTCCTCGAGGGACTCGAATCTCGCGGGGGGTTGCTGGAGGGCCTCCCGGGCGATCTCCCGGTACCGCCACACGCCGAGCGGGATCCAGTCCCGGTACACCTCCATGAACACGATCGCCCCGCCCTGGCGGCGCTCCCGGTCCAGGTATTCCAGGACGGGCAGGCGGGCCGCGTGGTACCCGCCCGCGAGCGCGTCCGGATACGCCTTCCGTCCGCGGTAGAACTCGTGGTCCGCGAGGGGCACCGGGTCCGATTCCAGATTGAAGGCCTCGAGTCCCTCGAACATCCACGACGTCGGCGTGACGAGGATCTGCACGTTGTTCCCGAACGCGGCGTGGCCGAACACGCGGTACCCGTCGAGGAGGGGATGGCGCTTCACGCGTTCTACGAGACCCCGCCCGAGGATGTCGTCCACCGCGGTGATGCTCCACTCCGTGGGGACGAGCCTCCGCCGTTTCGCGGTGCCGAGGAGCCCGACGCTGAACACCCGCGTGATGTGGCTCTGCGAGATCCCGCCTCGGTACAGGTCGGCGACGCCCTGCGTCGCGAGGAGGTCCGTGTCCGAGACGACGGCGTCCACCTTCCGGGGGACGGAGGGGTTCTCCGTGAGCTCGAGCCGTCTGATCATCCCGGAGGGGCCGGACGGTGGGGCCCGGGCGCTGAACGGCCCCACGAGGACGGGCTTCTTCTCCAGCCACAGCTCCATGTCCACGGGCTTCGAGGCCATCGCCTCCTCCTGGGTCGCGGCGAGGATTCGGTCCGGGTTGCGGGCGGCCTCCACGGGCCGCTGCGCCTTCCCACGCACGAGGCTCAGGCGGAACCGGAGGATCTCGCCGAGGTCGAGGCCGAGCCAGGTCTCCGAGGCGTCCATGATCGCCGTCCCGTCCCGGGCGGGAGGGACGAGGGGCCCCGCGAGGACCTTCGGATAGCCCCACGAGCCGACGAACGCGGAGGGCGGGGACGCGCCGAACAGGCTCGTGGACGCCAGGGCCGGTTGCCGGGTGAACCAGTCCCGCACGGATACGAGGTACGGGCACGTGACGAGGCGGCATCGCTTCCAGTCCCCGTTGCACACGGAGCAGGCGATCTGCCGTTCCACTTCGAACGACCGCGTCCGGATCCCTGCCTCGAAGGACACGGGCTCTCGAACGACCGCGGCGTACTTGTATCCGAGGGATGGCACCCCGCGACGGGGGCTGGCGTAAGGACCTCAGACCGTCATCAGCGGGTCAGCCGCCATCGGCACTCCGCTTTCGCACCGCCGCGGAACGGATCACCGGTGGGTGTTGCATCGGGGGCACCACCCCCGCCGATAGCGGGAGGCGTACTCGAGCGGCGTCCCACACTCCGCGCAATACGTCGGCGGGGGCGTCTGAACGTCGTACGTCGGGAGGAGCTTCAGGCCGCACGCCGGGCAGTCCGCGACGTTCACGTCGAGGCGCGTGCCGCACGCCCGGCAGTATTTTGTCGTGGGCGGGACGTAGAACGGAGATTCCTTCCCCCGCATCACCTCGTCCCGCGAGGTGCGCCGGATCAGCTCGAACCCGACGAGGGTCGCGATGATCCCGGGCCACCCGCACAGGAGGAGGATCCAGAAGGCGGGGACCAGGAAGAACCCGATGTAGACGGACACGAACACCCCGGTCAGGAGGACGGCGCCGAGGATGACCCCATCGAAGAATCCGGGATCCGCCATCCCGTCGACACCCTCCCCGGCATCCCGCCGGTGAGCCGCCCATCCCCGCGGGACGGCATAAGGGTGACGCCCCTACCGGTACACGCCGCATCGCGAGCAGTATCCCCGCCCGTACTGGGGGACCCACTGCAGGAGGGACCCGCACTCCGGGCAGTACGTCATCGGGGGCGCAAAGGGCGGGGCGGCGAGTCTTACGTACACGGGGTGCGGCTCCTCCTTCACGACGCCGTAGATGAGGAGCACGATCCCGACGATCGAGAGGACCGGGCCCACGCACAAGAGGGGGAAGAAGAGGATGCCGCCGACGAACCCGAGGAGCCCGAGGCAGAGGAGGACGATCCCCAGGACGACGAGCCCCGTGTCCGCCAAGCCCTCCGCCTCCGAATCGAGGGGATGGGACGGTGGGGCATCAGGGTTGCGACCGCCCTCCGCTCCTCGAGGACCCGGTCAGGGGAGGGTCGTGCCCTGGGTGAAGCCCCACAGCATAAGCAGCACCCCGATCCCCTCCGTGATCGAGAGGAGGAGCAGGAGGGCCCAGATCTTGCCGACGCTCGGACGCCGGATGAACAGGGCGTAGAACACGATCTGGAGCCCGACGAACGGCCACAGCTGGGCCATCGCGCCGTACGCGGACGGGGAATCGAACGGGAACCACCGCTGGGTCCAGCCGACCGCGAGGGAGACGACGGACGCGATCTGCAGGGCGAAGCCGACGAGGAGGGTCCGATGCACACCAAGCCGCACCGCGAGGGTCCGGATCCCCGTCGCCTTGTCCGCCTCGTAGTCCGCCGCGGTCGTCGGCGCGTAGATCGCGCCGAGGAACAGGGTGATCGTCCCGAAGTACCACCACGGGGCGAGCTCCAGGGGCTGGAGGAGGGCCCACCCGCCGAGGGGGCAGAGGATCCCGAATCCGATCATGTTCGTGACGAGGTCCATCCCCGCCACGCCCTTGAACCGCACCGCGGGATGGGAGTACGCGACGGAGAGGAGCGCGACGAGCCCCATCACGAGCGTGAAGCCGTGCGGCCCGAGGGTCGCGGTGAGCGGACCCGGGGGCGGGACCGGGTACACGATGAAGTTCGCGGCGGTGTACGCCGCGAGGAGGAGCCCCAGGACCCCGAAGCCGATCGCGGCCCACAGGAGGGTCTCCGGCTCGATGAGCTCCTCGACAATCTGGGTGTACCGCTTGCGGGGGTTCAGTCGGTCCGTCGTCCCGAGGTCGTAGTACGTGTTGAAGAGGAGCGTGAACGTGCTCAGGAACGGGCCGATCACGAGGAGGGCGAGGATCAGGCGGGCCTGGTCGATGAAGAGATGGCGGGATGCCGCAGGTTGCGCGAGGACCCAGCCGATGTACAGCGGGACCATCGCGACGACCCAGAACTTCACCCCGCCGAGGCTGATGATGAGCTCGGAGAGGTCGCTCGGCGACACCCGGAGCTCCTTCGTGATCCGGATCTCGCCGCCGGCCACGGCCCCCGAATATACGATGGGATGGATAAAAATGACTACAGCGCGAAGCGGGACTTCGCCTGCCGGAACTTCGCGTCCGCACGGCGGGCCTCGTCCGGGTCCAGTCCCTTCTGGACCGCCAGGTAGTACGAGAATAGCTGGAGCGGGACCACGTTCACGAGCGGCGCGAGGGCCTCCACGGTCTTCGGGGTCCGGAACGCCCAGTGGAAGAGGTCCGGGTCCACGGGGGACCCCTCCTGCACGACCCCGAGCTGGCGGCACCCGATCGCGTCGATCGCGGTTGCGGCCTCCGCGGTCCGCTTCGCGGGGGTCCCCCCGTTCGCGACGTGGACGACGAGCTCGCTCCCCTTCAGCCCGGCGAGGGGGCCATGGAGGACCTGCTCGAGCTCGTACGGATGCACCGCGACATAGCTCGTCTCGACGATCTTCAGGGCGCCCTCCCGCGCGGTCGCGACGTCGGGTCCCGTCCCCAGGAGGACGACGCTCTCCGTCGCGGCGAGGTCCTGGGCGAGGGCGACGAACCGGCCCTCCTTCTTCAGGATCCCCGCAACGCCCTTCGGGGCGGCGTTCAAGTCCTTCGAGAGGGCCTCGGCGGGAGAGGTGCGTCCCGCGGCCCGCCCCGCCTCCACGGCGGTCCGCGCGAGGACCGCGATCGCGGTCGTGTAGCTGATCGTGTGGGCCGCGGACTTCTCCTGCTCGCAGGTCTCGAGGACGACGGAGGCCGCGCGGACGGCGTCCCCGCCCCCTTTTCCCGTGACGGAGATCGTCGCGGCCTGCCCCGCCTTCGCGAGCTCGACGACCCGGGCGGCATAGCGCTTCCATCCGCGGTGGCTCACGACGACCACCGCGTCCGCCTTCGAGAACTTCCCCCGCACGGCGAGCTCGAACGCGCTCGCGACCCGGAGGTCCGCCTCCGTCCCGAGGGCGTGCTCGAGTAGGTACCGCCCGACCGTCGCGGCGTGAAGGGACGTGCCCATCCCCGTGATCCACACGCGGTCCGCCTCCGTGAGCGCCTCCGCGGCCCGCTCGAACGCGTCCCCCGGGGCCGCGAGGACCCCCTCGAGGGCGGCGGGCTGCGCCATCATCGCGTCGTGCATGTGGTATGGATGCTCCGCGCGGGGCGGGACCTTCGAGGAATCGACCTTGGGCATGGCCCGCCTGCGATGCCGCGGGTCCGATTAAAACGTTGGCGAGGACTCACGCGGCTTTCGCCGCGGGGACCTTCGCGAGGTCTTCCTCCCACCGGTGCCCGCACCGCTGGCACACGTGGATCTTGCTCGTCGCCGCATTGCATCCGGTGACGAAGCCGCAGTTCGGGCAGTGGTGTTCCTTCGCCATGTCCCACCCCTCGATGTGCGCGCCCGTCTTATCGCTTTCGAACCCGCGTCAGAGGCCGAGGACCTCCGAGTACCCGGGCATGTCCATGAACCCGTGGCCGCTGATGTTGAACGCGATCGTCTTCTTCTCGCCGGAGTCCTTCGCCTTCTCCGCCTCGTCGATCGCGCACGCGACGCTGTACGCGGACTCCGGGGCGGGGAGGAACCCCTCCGCGCGGACGAACTGCCGGGCCCTCGAGAACACGTGCTTCTCGTCCGCGGGGTACGCGATCGTGTCGATGTACCCGAGATGGCGGAGGAGGGAGAGGACCGGGGCGCATCCGTGGTACCGGAGCCCGTCCCCCTTGATCGGCCGCATCTCCTTCGTGTGGCCCAGGGTGTACATCTTCAGCATCGGCGTGAGCTCCGCATGGTCCGCGAAGTCGTACCGGTACTCGCCCTGGAGGTTCGGGGCCGCCTCGCTCTGCGCCGCGACGAACCGCAGCTCCTTCCCGTGGATCGCGTCTGCGAGGAACGGGAGGGCGAAGCCGCCGAAGTTCGACCCCCCACCCAGGCTCGACACGAGGGTGTCCGGGTACTCCCCGAGGAGCTCGAACTGTCGCTTCGTCTCGAGGCCGATGATCGTCTGGTGGAGCAGGACGTGGCTCAGGACGGACCCGAGACAGTAGATCGCCTTCTCGTCCCCGCGGGCGTCCTCGAGCCCCTCGGACACCGCGATCCCGAGGGAGCCGGGGTGCTTCGGGTCCTTCTTCAGGAGGTCGCGCCCGACCTTCGTCGCCGGGCTCGGGGACGCGTGGACCTCCGCGCCGTACAGCCGCATGAACGCGCGCCGTTCCGGCTTCCAGTCGTGGACCGCGCGGACCCAGTAGATCGTCGTCTTCAGCCCGACGAGGCTCGCGGCGTACGCGAGGGCGGTGCCCCACTGCCCCGCACCCGTCTCCGTCGCGAGCCGCTCATACCCCTCCCGCTTCGCGTACCACGCCTGGGCGAGGGCCGTGTTCACCTTGTGGCTCCCGGTGGGGCTGTAGAACTCCGCCTTGTAGTACATCTTCGCGGGCGTCTTCAGGGCCTTCTCGAGGCGGCGGGCCCGGATCAGGGGGCGGGGCCGTCCCGCCTGGGCGTACAGGTCGAGGATCTCCTCGGGGATGGGGATCCACCGCTCCGTGGACGTCTCCTGCCGCAGACATTCGGAGAGGAGCATCTCCGGGAGCGCCTTGAGCCGGGACGGGCCCGTGGGCGGGTCCTTCGGCGGCGGGAGGGGCTCCGGGAGGTCCGCCTGGATGTTGTACCAGTGCGTCGGCATCTCCTCCACGGGCAGGTTCACGAACGCGGACTCGAGTTTCAGAAGTACCCCCCCGAACGTCCAGCGGTCCGGGTATCCGGGGACCGGCTTTAGCGTTTTGCAGCGGCGCGGATCTCGTCCGCGATGACCCGGGCCGCCTTCGCGGGCTCGGGTGATTCCGTGATCGCTCGGCCCACGATCACGTAGTCCGCACCCGCCGCGATCGCGTCCGCGGGGCTCCCGCCCTGGGCCCCCGCCCCGGGCGCGAGGATCAGGAGGTCCCCGACGATGGCCCGCAGCCGCTTCACCCGCTCGGGCCGGGTCGCCGGCGCCACGATCCCCGAGGCCCCCGCCTTCACGGCGATCCTCGCGAGGTCCTCTGCGACGGGCGCCGTGAACTGCTGCCCGCCCGGATGGCTCATCTCCGTGAGGACGAAGACGTCCCCGCGGGCCGCCTCCACGCACGCCCGGACGCTGTCCTCCCCCGCAAACCCGTGGCAGATCACGCCCTTCGCCCCGAGGGCGAACGCGGCGGCGGTGATCGTCGCGGAAATCGGCGGGATGTCCGCGATCTTGAAGTCGCAGATCACGTGCGCCTCCGCGGCGAGGCGGGAGATCATCTGGGGGCCCGCGGACAGGGTGAGGGGCCACCCCACCTTCACGGCGTCCGCGACGTCCCGGCACTCCTTCGCGAGCCGCAGGGCGGTCCCCGCGTCCTTCACGTCCAGGGCCAGGATGAGTCCGGAGTCCCGCCGCATCGCCCACGGAAGGGGACCCCCTCGAAAAGGCTTTCGCGCCTCCGAGAGCCCTCAAGACAGGGGACAATATTTTAAGTATTGAGAACCAAATCAACACGCAGTCCGGAGCCCCATGAACGAGATCCGCCGGATGAAGACGAAGGTCTGTCTCGTCGGCGAGGCGGCCGTCGGCAAGACCTCCCTGATCCGCCGGTACGTCCTCGAGGAGTTCGAAGACAAGTACATCACGACCCTCGGCGCGAAGGTGTCGAAGAAGGAGCTCTCGTTCGACTACCCGGAGCGGGACATCACGATCCAGATGGACATGACGATCTGGGATATCATGGGCGAGAAAGGGTTCCGGGACCTCCTCAAGGAGGCGTTCTTCCACGGGGCCCGGGGGGTCCTCGCGGTGTGCGACATCACCCGCTACTCGACTCTCAAGGAGCTGGACGACTGGGTCCAGAGCGTGTTCAACGTCGTCGGGGAGATCCCCGTCGTGTACGCGGTGAACAAGGTCGACCTCAAGGACGAGGTGATGATCCTGTACGGGGACAAGGAGATCGACCAGTCCGCGCGGGCGTTCGACGCCTCGTACTTCTACACGAGCGCGAAGACCGGGGAGCGGGTGGAGGACACGTTCCGCGCCCTCGGGAGCGCGATCCTGAGCCGCGCGGAAGTCGCGTGAACCGCGCGTACAGTCTCGATTTCAGAAACCGCCCGGGAACCTTTAAGTATCCACGGAAGGCTCGGAGCGGACACCCGCGCCCGCCCTCCGGCTGGACCTCTTGATGACAGCCCAGAAACAGTTCAAGGTGAAGGTGTGTCTCGTCGGCGAGAAGGCCGTCGGGAAGACCTCGCTGATCCGCCGGTACGTCCTGAACATGTTCGACGACCGGTACATCACGACGATCGGCACGAAGGTGTCGAAGAAGGAGCTGTCCCTGTACCACCCGGAGCGGGACGTCCAGGTCCGGATGGACGTCACGATCTGGGACATCATGGGGGAGAAGGGGTTCCGGGAGCTGCTCAAGGACGCGTACTTCTACGGGGCGAACGGGATCCTCGCGGTGTGCGACATCACCCGCCGGAAGACCCTCGACGAGCTCGACGACTGGGTCGACGGCGTGATGCGGGTGTGCGGTCGGGTCCCCACGGTGATCGCGGTGAACAAGTCCGACCTGATGAACCAGGCCCAGTTCGATGAGAAGCAGGTCGACCAGTTCGCGAAGGCGTTCGACTCCCGGTATGTGTACACGAGCGCGAAGACGGGACAGAACGTCGAGGAGTCGTTCCGGCTCCTGGGCGAGGCGATCCTCGGGGACATCCTGAAAGCGAAGGCGGGAGCGATTCAGCCGTAGCCGCGCCTCTTCGCGTGGACGAGGAGCCGAAGCACCGTTCCTTCCGCTGGAGTCACTTTGGGCTCGGACGGTACCGAAATCCCCCCGAAGTGCTTAAGTAGCCCCATCCGGATGAACGGGTTCCCCGGTGAGCCAAACGGCACTGACGGGGAGGGGTTCGACACGGCCGGCGAGGGGGAGATCGGCCTTACGGAGGCCAAGAGGGAACCCTGAGACATGCTCCAGCCCCAGCATACCCGCCTTTCGCTCCTCGCGGCACTGCTTCTCGTCACGAGTCTCGCGACATCGTACCTCGCAGCCGCGGATCCCGCTGTGAACGACAAGGGGAACGGGACGAAGACGGTCACCTGGGACTTCTCGGACCCCGCGAACTACACGTCGTCGAATGTGGCGATTGCGACGAACAATACCCGGCTCCGCTCGACGCCGGGCGGGTGGTCGGAGACCTCGGATGCGGACTTTTCCACGGCGGGCACGCCTGATCCCGCGGTGCGGATCACGAACGGGTCCCTGCGATTGAACGGGAACGAGAACAACCTCGTGGGGAACGGAGACTTCTCGCAGGCGGGCAACTGGACATGGACGAACGGAACCGCAGGAACCATTGTCGCGAGCCGCAACCTGGGTATGGGGCAGTTCGCCCACTCCACGGCGGATAATGGCAGTCAGTTCGATCGAATGGAGACCGGGGCGGGGTGGTCGGGTGCACAGTCACTCGGCGCGACGAGCACCGCCATGCTCGATTCTTCGGTATTCTTCGAGGGCTCCCGCTCGATGCGGGACACGATTACGTTACCAAGCGGCTCGATGTGGGCGGGAATCAGCCGCACGGGCTCGACCTGGGACTTCACCCCGTACAATCGCCTCTCCGTCGAACTCAATACAACGTACGCAGGGTCAGGTCTCGTGGCTTTTCTTCACCTCGAGACCGCGACCGCGATGTGGGATTCGGCAGTGCTTGCCATCCCGACCTCGTGGAGACCTCTCGAATTCGATTTCACGTCTTTCGGCGCGAACTTGTCGGCCGTCATCCGGGTAGACCTGCGGTTCACGGGCGCAGTCGTTGCCGGGGAGAACGTCTACGTCGACGACCTGTGGCGAATCTACTCGAAGACCTTCAGCGACGCAGCGGAGATCTCTCAGACGTTCACAAAGCCAACGACCGGGAACGCGCAACCGGGGAGCGTCCTCCTCTCCTGGGACTACGACGTCTCGCAACTCACGAACCTCTCCTCCGCGCGTGTCAACGTGACCGTTGAGAACGCAACGGGGGCGTCTCGATCCCGATTCGCGGACCTCACGGGAGCGACGAGCTGGACATCCAGCCTCTGGGACCTGTCCGCATTCCTCGCTCCCGCGGGGACCTACACGATCCGGTTCACGCTCCAACTCGCCATCAGCACGCACTTCGCGACATCGGTGATCGTGCATGTCGACAACATCCTGCTCATGGCCCCCGACTATTCGAGCGGGGCGTACACGTCGAATCCGCTCGATGCGGGAGGGCCCGCGATGTGGGGACAGATCGCATGGACGCGACTCGTCGCCCCCGAAACCACGATCTCCATCGAAACGAGGGCGGGATCGACCCCGGCAGCGGGGGATCCGACCTGGAGCCCGTGGCGGGTCCACTCGATTCCCGGGCCGATCGGCTCGCCGGACGACCGATACCTCCAGTTCCGGGTCCTCCTGCAGACGACGAACAGCAGCCGCACCCCGTCGCTCCTCGACATCACCCTCGACTTTTCCCGCTATTCGAACGCGGGATGGGTCGAGACCCTCGTGTTCACCCCTTCGAATCTCTTTGCGTGGCGACGATTTGATGCCGAGGCGACAGCCCCCCCGGGCACCACCCTCCCGTTCGAGGTCTCCACGACGGGGACCTGGGTCACTGTCACGCCGGGGGCCAACCTTACCACATTCCCCGGCTCGAGCATCCAGGTCCGCGCCTCGCCGACGACGGCGAACACGTCACGGTCTCCACAGATCGTCTCGATGTCCGTGACCTACGAATACGTGGGAGCCCTCTGGTCCGCGGACATCACCCCCGCGACGTGGAGCGGCACCGCGGACGCGGTGAACATCTCGTTCACGTCCCAGGGCAAGGACCGCTGGCGCCACGACGTCTCGTTCCCGCCGACCTGGGAGACGACGGACCCGGACGGGACAATCTCAGGGGCCGGCTCGTACAGCCCGGGGAGGGCGGGGACGTGGGTCGTCCGGGTCCGCGAGCCCGGGGGCGCGATCCTCGGGAACGCGACGGTCTTCGTGTCGCCCGGAGCCCTCGTCCGTCTCGCCCTCACCCCGCCCTCCGCGAGCTCCCCCGCGGGATCCCAGGTCGCCTTCCTGCTGACCGGGTACGACTCCGACAACAACGAGGTCGGCCTCAGCGCGACGGAGTGGACCTCGAGCGGAGGGGCGTTCGTGAGCGTGACCCCGTACACCGCCCTGTTCCGCCTCCCGGGGGTCCAGGGGAACGTGACGGTCACGGCCCGCCACGGGGCCGTCGAACGGACGGCCGCGGTGAACGTCACCGGGTTCGGCATCCCGGTGATTTCGCCCCGGGTCCCGGATCAGGTCCGTCCCGAGGACTCGATCTGGTCCCTCGACCTGACGAACTACGCAGCGAACCAGCCCGACGGCACGGACACCCTCGGCAGCCTGAGGTGGTACCTCACCGGGCGGGATCCGTCCCTCACCACCGTGTGGGGGGAGAACTTCACGGGAAACCACGTCCTCGTGTTCAGCGGGCAGCCGGACGCGTACGGTTCGGACCCGGTCCGCCTGTGGCTCGAGGATGCGACGGGCGCAAGGTCCTCGCAGGGGCTGTGGGTGAACCTCACCGCCATCGACGACCCTCCCCGGTTCACGACGCTCCCCACGATCCCCGTGAAGGCGGGCAAGCCGTACAACTTCGATGTCGAGCCGTACATCGTGGACATCGATACCCCACCCCCGCGCCTGACCCTGATGGCGGACGATCCCGCCCACGTTTCCGTGGCGGGGCTGAACCTCACCCTGACGTATCCGGTGGAGGACCTCGGTCGCCGGATCTACCTCCGGCTCTCCGTCTCCGACGACCATGCGACCGCTCGGACGGTCATCATCGTGGACGTCACGTCGAACACGCCCCCGCACGTCCGCTCCCCGCTCCCAGACCTCACGCTCCAGGAGGACGAGGTCCGCTCCCGCGCGTTCCCGCAGAGCCTCTCGACGTACTTCGCGGACGACGACGGGGACGACCTGTTCTTCAGCTACGGTCAACGGGACGTCCTGGTCGTGATCTGGAACAACTCCGGCTTCTGGCAGGTCGACGTCCGCCCGAACTCGAACTGGTCCGGCGTCGAGAAGGTGACGTTCCGCGCGGAGGACCGGGACCACGCGTTCGCGGAGTACTCCGTGGTCGTGACCGTCGAGCCGGTGAACGACCGGCCAAGGTTCCTCTGGAAGAAGGATGTCTTCGTGCGTTTCGACACGCCGTACATCCTCGATCTGACCCCATACGTGCTGGATGTGGACACGCCTCTGGAGGCGGTGAGCCTCGAGGCGTCGCCGACGCGGTTCATCGTGATCCGAGGGCTCGTCGCGACGCTCCTCTATCCCCGCTTCGTCCTCGGGTCGAACGGAACGTACGACATCCCCGCCACCTTCTACGTGAACGACACGGACCCGGGCGACTTCTGGAGGATCTACGTCCACGTCTCCGACAACATGCCCCCGATCCTGACGCGCCCGCTCCCGGACGTGCGGTTCGACGAAGACACGACGCATACCGCTTACCGCCTCTCGGACTACTTCACAGACCCGGACAACGTGACCGCCCCCGGTTTCAACGTCTCGGGGGTCCACATTCAGGGAGAGATCCAGCCCGACACTCGAGTGATTTTCCGCACGAGGGCGGCGAACTGGTTCGGTCAGGAGACCGTGTTCATCCGCGCGAACGACTCGCAGCAGGCGTTCGTCGTCGTGCCCGTCCTCGTGCGAGTGAGCCCAGTGGACGACCGGCCCGTGTTCGTTCGGCCAATCGAGGACCGGGACCTGAGAGGGGTACGCACGGTGGCGATCGATCTGCGGCTGTACGTCGCGGACGTGGACGATGCGCTGGAGAACCTGACGTTCACCGCGGACAGCCCGCACGCGACCGTGTACGGATACATCCTCCTCATCGACGCCCCCGCGGGGGCGGAGTCCCACGCCGTCACCGTGACCGTGAGCGACGGCCGCCTTTCCAACTCCTCGACCTTCCAGCTCATCCTCTACCAACCGAC
>JAIBJG010000100.1 GCA_020029475.1 Methanobacteriota archaeon
GTTCTTCGTCCTCGTGACGATGGTGGCGGGGGCGAACCGCCTCGCGTTCGCCGACCTCGGGCTCGTCCTCTCCCTCTCCGGGGCCGCCATCCTCCGGACGTTCGGAATCGGCCTCGCCGTCACGGCTCTCGCGTGGATCCTCCGCCGGTCGCGGGAGGAGCGGATCGCGTGGACGATGTTCGCGAGCTTCAAGAACCTGGGGCTCACCGCCCTCCTCGCGCTGTCCCTGTTCGGGCCGTTGGCGGCGATCCCGGCGATCGTGAACCTGCTGTTCGAGATCCTGTGGCTCTCCTCCCTACCCTTCGTGTTCAGGTCAAGGGCCTAGTGATCGGTTCACACGGGCCCGAGCTGGCATCAGGGCCGGGGAGGAGATTGGGGGGCGTTGCGGCCGGCGAGGCTGCGGTGGGAGAACGGCGAGAGGAGGAAGACACCCGCCATCGCCACCGCGCCTCGGGCTTTCGCCAACCAGCCGTTCCGGCCCCCGTTGAGTGGGACGTTGGACCTGCGCGGGGCCCAGGGGCCTTCCACGACCCTGGCGTCCGCGCTCCCGAACTCCGTGCGGAGATACTCGCGGAGCCCGTCCCGGTCCTCGAGGACGTGGGGCTCTAGACGGGGTGCGAGGTACGTGCTCCCAATCATGCGAACCCGCCCCTCGCCCACACCTCCGGGAGGGAGGAGTTTCGGACCTGGACCGGCTCGGCCTCCCGGCGGGAGACGGGAACCTCATCACGGTTGTACGAACGACTTGTCTTGTTACAACGCATGTTTGGCTGATACACACGGTTGCTATTAAAGCCTTCGTTTGCATGGTGAAAACGCTTATAAGGAAAGACAAGTATTCAGTTAACCGGCGGGTTTGGGAATGAAGGCGTTCAAGGTGATCGATGACCCGGAGGCGTTCCAGCTCCTCGCGGACCAGACGCGGCGGCGGGTCGTGTACCTGCTCCGGGCGAAGGAGATGACCGTCAGCCAGATCGCCGCGGAGCTCGACCTCACGACGCAGGCGATCTACCATCACATCCGGAAGCTGAAGGACGCCGGCATGGTGGAGATCGCGCGGGAGGAGCGCGTGGACCACTTCATCGAGACGTACTACCAGGCGAGCGCGGAGGTGTTCCACCTCGCCCACGGGCAGAGCAAGTCCAGCGCCCTCGCGGAGCGGAACACGGCGGAGGCCCTGAAGGTGCTCCCCCGCCTCGGGTTCCCCGTCCGGGCGGGGCCGGAGACGGTCTCGAAGCTCGTCGAGCTCGAGCGGCGGATGGACGAGATTGGGGAGAAGTCCGAGTGGACGAACAAGATCGCCGGCCTCGATGACGTCGACTTCATCACGAAGTTCGGGGTCTCGCACTACGCGAAGATGCTCTCGATGTCCGACGAGGAGTACAACGAGTACCTGAAGATCTCGAAGGAGTGGCGGAAGGTGATCCGGCAGACCGTCCTCGAGTCCCCGGTCGTCGCCTCGAAGAAGGCGTGAGGCCCGCTACAGCTCCCCGATCTCCTCCCGGGAGATCACGAGCCGCTGGATCTGCGACGTGCCCTCCCAGATCTGGAACACCTTCGCGTCCCGCATCCACTTCTCCACGGGCTCGTCCCGCATGTACCCCGTCCCGCCCATGATCTGGACGGCGTCCGTGGTCACCTCCATCGCGGTGTCTGCGGCGAACAGCTTCGCGATGGACGCCTCCTTGTTCATCGGCATCCCCGCGTCCGCCATCCACGCGGCCCGCCACGTGAGTAGGCGGGCGGCCTCGATTTTCGTCTTCATGTCCGCGAGCATGAACGCGATCGCCTGCTTCTTCGCAATCGGCGTGCCGAACGCCTTCCGCCTCCGGCTATAGTCCAGGGAGTATTCGTACGCGGCCCGCGCGATCCCGACCGCGCCCGCCGCGACGAGGGGCCTCGACGACTCCAGGGTCTTCATCGCCCCGTAGAACGCGGTGCGGTCCTCGCCCCCGAGCATGTTGTCCGCGGGGATCCGGCAGTCGTCGAGGATCACCTCTGCGGTGTGGCTCGCGCGCACCCCCATCTTGTCCTCCACCTTCCCCTGCTTCAGCCCCGGGTTCCCCTTCTCGACGACGAACGCGCGGATCCCGAAGTACCCGGAGCTCTTCTCCGTCGTCGCGAACACGACATGGAGCTCCGCGATCCCGCCGTTCGTGATGAACCGCTTCGTCCCGTTCAGGACCCACTCGTCCCCGTCCCGCGTCGCCGTGGTGGAGATGTTCTTCACGTCGCTCCCCGCATCCGGCTCCGTGAGGCACAGGGCGCCGAGCTTCGCCTCCTTCCCGGTGAACCGGCGGAGGAACCGGCCCTTCTGCGCCTCCGTCCCCATGTGGATGATCGGGAGGTACGCGAGCCCCGCCCCGATGAGCCCCGTCGCGATCCCCGCGCACCCCCAGTTCAGCTCCTCGTTCACGACGCAGTGCGTCAGGGTGGAGGTGATTCCGCCCCCGCCGTACTCCTCCGGGAGGAACGCGGTGTCGAGCTGGATGTCGTGCGCCTTCTGGACGACCTGCCAGGGGATCACGCCCTTCTTGTCGTACTCGAGGGAGATCGGCCGCATCTCCCGCTCCGCGAACTCGTGCGCGGTCTTCTGCATCAGGAGCTGCTCTTCCGTGAGCTCGAAATCGACCATCGTCGGGACCCCGGACGCTGCCGACTTTTACCCATGATGGCTGTGGTATTTAACCGTTCGAGGGATAGCGACGGCGAGGTCGCGGATGCGGGTCTTCGTCGCGGGCGGGACGGGGGTCATCGGTCGGCGGATCGTGCGGCAGCTCGTGGGGCGGGGCCACGAGGTCGTCGGCCTCGCGCGGGGGGCGGACAAGCAGGACCTCATCCGGCGGCTCGGCGGGACTCCCGTCGGCGGCGATCTGTTCGACGCGGCCTCCCTCGCGCCCGCGATGGCGGGGTGCGACGTCGCGGTCCGCGCCGCCACCTCGATCCCGACGAAATCCCGCACCCGCCGGTCCGACTTCGCGATGAACGACCGGATCCGGACGGAGGGGACCCGCGCGATGCTCCGGGCGGCCTCCGATGCGAGGGTCCCGGCGTACGTGCACGAGAGCATCGTCTGGGCCGTGGGCCCGCCGGACGGGACCCCGTTCGACGAGGACGCGCCGCCCCGCCCGGGGGCGGACGTCCGGGCGACGCTGGCGGGGGAGCGGATCGCGCGGGAGGAGGGAGCGCGGCACGGGATCGACACCGCGATCCTCCGGTGCGGCACGATCTACTCCGCGGACGCGGCCCACACGAGGACGATCGGGGAGCGGCTCGCGCGGCGGGCCCTCCCCGTGATCGGGGACGGTTCGGCGCTGTGGTCGATGATCCACGCGGACGACGTCGCGGGGGCGTTCGTGACCGCCACGGAGCGTCCCCGGAGCGGGGTCTGGCACATCGTGGACGACCGGCCCGCGCGGGTGGGGGAGCTGTTCGAGGATCTCGCGAGGCGGCTCGGCGCGGCGCCTCCGAGGCGGGTGCCGACGTGGCTCGCGATGCTCATCGGCGGGAGCCTCACCGTGCAGATCCTGACGACCTCGTTCCCCACGTCGAGCGCACGGTTCCGGCGGGACTTCGGATGGCGGCCCCGGTTCCCCACGACCCGGGAGGGGCTCGACCAGGTCCTCGACGCATGGCGGGAGGAAGGGTTCCCACGGAGACGCCGGTGACTCAGAACTCCGCGGGGATCGCCCGAGCCACGGCCTCGACGCGGACGAGCACGCCCTGGAGCGGGAGGAGCTTCGCGAGGGACCCGCGGAACTTGATCTTCCCCTGGAGGACGAGGCTGTTCAGGTCCTTCCGCTCCTTCCCGATCCGGGCCCACACCTCGTACGGCCCCTCGAACTTGAAGTCCGCGGGCTCGTCCGGCCTCGACGCCCGCACGGTCACGTTCCCCGCCTGGATGTCGAGGAGGTGGGCCTCGTTCCGGTCCGTGACCGTCATCATCAGCTTCGCGGTCACCCTCGCCGCGCCCTTGATCCAGTCCGGGTCCTTCTGGAGGCGGGCCACGAGCTCCGTGAAGTACGCGTCCGAGAAGAACTGCACGTGGGACCCCAGGGCGCGCGAACGCCGGAGGTCGCTAAAGACCTTCGCACGGAGCGCATCGAGTTCGGAAGAATTATAGCGGGCCCCCCGCTTCGACCGCGCGCGTGGGTAGCCAAGCCCGGTCAACGGCGAGGGACTCAAGATCCCTTCCTTCAGGGGTTCGCAGGTTCGAATCCTGCCCCACGCATCCCTCCTGAGGGAGGCTGGTATTCCCGTGAAGATCTGGACCGACGGGGCGGGCGCGTTGCTCGAGGGCCAGAAGGCGAAGGCGTGCGTCGTGTTCGAGGACGGGGACGTGCGGGTGACGGAGTTCGACCGGGGGACGAACAACGAGATGGAATACACGGCGCTGATCCACGCCCTCTCGGATCCCCGTTCGGAGGGGGCGACGATCTTCACGGATAGCCAGCTCCTCGTCGGGCAGCTTACGCAGGGCTGGAAGATGCGAGCGGAGAACCTGCGGCCCCTGAACGAGCGGGCGAGGGCCCTGCTCACCCAGAGGAAGGCAACGCTCGTCTGGGTCCCGAGGGAGCAGAACCGCGCAGGCAAGGTCCTCGAGAAGGCGAAGTGATTTTTCGACCGAGGTCGGAATCAAAATTCGGAACCCGGTCGCCACCGGAGTACCAAGTCCTCACCGCTCCCGAGGTATCTATTAATACGGCCCTCCCGAATGTTTGCACGCGTTTCTGGCCTGGGGGGCTGGGGGAGAGAGGGGAGAACATGGGCGGCGAGGGGGGTTTCACGTCGCCCGCGGGCTCCGCGATCGCGGGGCCCCAACCTAATTTTGCAGGGTCCGCGCAGGTCACGATCAACGTCGGCGGCGAGCTGGAGGACGGCAGGGCATTCTTCGGAAACGACGCGGTGCGGCTATCCAATTCACCGTGATCCGGACTGGAGGGGGAGACCTCCCACTCGCCGCTGGACTATTTTCCGCGTGTAAAGCGGGACGCATCATCGAAGAAGCACGGTGATCTGGGCCTCGAGCGCGCCCGTGTCGCCGGAACCCTGGTAGCCGAGGTGCTTCCACACGATCTTCCCGGAGGCGTCGAGGAGGTATTTCATCGGCAGGGGTTCCACGCCGTACGAGAGGTCGACGCCCTGGTTGTCGAGCGCGACGGGCCAGGGGCCCTCCTCCCACCGGCGGGAGCCATCGAGGT
>JAIBJG010000040.1 GCA_020029475.1 Methanobacteriota archaeon
GAGCATCCGCGGGCTCCGGGAGAAGATCTGGATCGCCTCGCACCCGATGGACTTCCCCGCTTTCGGGGCGTTCGCGAACCCGCCCGCGATGGAGACGTGCGCGCCGAGGAGCATGGTCGGGGCGGGAACCGGCGGGGGCGGGAAAAGATTTGGGTGGGATTTGGGGGAACCGGCTTAAGCGGTCGCGGGGTGGGAGGGCCGTCATGGCCTACGTCACCGAGGTCGATTCGAAGTTCGTGGGGATGTTCTTCCGGCTGCGGAAGGTCCTCCAGGGCGTGGCGAGCGGGGGGTTCGTGCATGCGACCCTCGGCGGCGGGGCCATGGCCACCGGGGCGAAGCGGGACGCGGCCGGACGCAGGCTCCCGGCTCCCTAGAGCTCCTCGATCCACGGGTGACCCGGGTGGACCGTTTCGAGGGCGGCGCGGAGCCATCGCCGCTGCTCCGGAACCAGCCGCCCGGACGCGTTCCTGAAATCCTTTTCGTCTCGGGGGCGAGGTGCCTTCGCCTTGTAGAGGAGCACGATTTCCGGCGCGAGGACCGGGACCCCCGCCACGGAGAGCCCCATCCCGGAGAGGGGGCGGGAGACCCGAGGATCCCGTCGGAACTTCCACTCGCCCGCATCCGCCTCGTTCAGGAGGACCTCGAGCTCCCGCAGGTCTCCCGTCGACCGTCCCGCATGGAGTTCGTGGATCGGTGGCCCGAGACGCTCTCCCTCCCGCCACGGCTCTCGCTGCGGGCCGCCGGCCGCCGGCACGACTTTTTCGAATTTCCATCCCGCGAGATGCCGGCGGACCTCCTCCTGGTCCCTCCGGAGGATCGCGATCTCGATGTCCTCGTGAGGCCGGGTCCCGCGACGGAGCCAGACGTCGAGGGCCCAGCCCCCCGCGAGATACCACGGCCGGGGAAAGCCCGCCATCAGGGCGGCGACCCGCCGCGGGGCTTCGAACGGCGGGGGTTCACTCGGAGACGGGGCCATGGGCGAGCTTCCGCGCCTTCGCGACGATGAGGGAGAGCGTGATCTGGCGGGTGCCCGACTCGAAGGAGTCCGCGAGCCCCTCCCATCGTCCGTCGCCGACCCACTTCCGCACGATCGTCGGGCCGAGGACCCGCTCCGCATCGACGAGGTCCGCGCACTCCACGATCGTCGTGTCGACCCCGAGGAACTCGATCTCGAACCCGTTCTCCACGAGGAGGTCCCGGATCTCGTCCTCCGTGAAGGAGTGGCCGGAGCCGCTGCCGTTCTCCTGCCACTGGTCCTTGTGGTGGGTCCCGAGGATCAGCTTCCCGTCCGGCCGGAGGTGCCGGGAGGCGCGGAAGATGATCGCCCCGGACATGCAGAGGTGCGCGGTCACGAAGTCGAACGGCTCGGAATGCCACGCGTTCCATGACGTCGTCTCCGCGTCCCCGAGGACGAAGGAGACGCGCCCGAACCCGCGGATCCCCGCGTACGCGCGGGCCTCCATGAGCCGCCGCTCGTCCCTGTCCACGCCGATCACGCGGTGGACGCGGGACGCGATCTCCCAGATCACCCGGCCCGTGCCGGTCCCGATGTCGATTGCGGTCCGGTGGCGGTAGTCCTCCCGATGGAGCTGCTCGAGGAACATCCGGTTCAGGTGGTCCCGCTCCCGGATGATCCCGAAGGCGGGGGCCCTTCTGGAATGCCGCACGACCTCGACCATCGCCCACCTGCGCGAGAGGCCGCGACATTCCCCTCACGTTTATATGTTTCTTAAGGATAGCGTGCGGGGGCGCCGGATGGAACTGCCGAAGCATCTCCTTTTCATCGGCGGGAAGTGGGTCGAGCCCGATGGCGGGGAATCCGTAGAAGTCCACGACCCCGCCACGAACCGTCCCCTCGCGAAGGTCGCGAGCGGCTCGAAGGACGACATCGACGCGGCCGTCCACGCGGCTCGCGCCGCGTTCGACAACCCGGAGTGGCGGGGGATCGACCCGAGCAAGCGGGGTCGACTCCTGTTCCAGTTCGGGCAGGCGATCCGGGACGCATTCGAGGACCTCTCGCGGATCGAGTCCCTGAATGTCGGGAAGCCGATCCGGGAGGCGAAGGGGGACGTCGCGTACGTGTACAAGCTCTTCGAGTACTACGCGGGGCTCGCGGACAAGATCGAGGGCGCGACGATCCCCGTCCCCGGGAGCCGCCTCGACTACACGGTGCGGGAGCCCGTCGGCGTCACGGGCCACATCTCTCCATGGAACTACCCCCTCGTCCTCTCGTGTCGCGGGATCGCGCCCGCGCTCGCGGCGGGGAACACGGTCGTCCTGAAACCCGCTTCGATCACGCCGCTGAGCGCGCTCCGGCTCGCGGAGATCACCGCCAAGGTCGGGTTCCCTCCGGGCGTCTTCAACGTCGTGACGGGCCCCGGGTCCACCGCGGGCTCCGCGCTCGCGGGCCACCCGGACGTGGACTCGATGACGTTCACGGGGTCCACGGAGACCGGGAAGCAGATCATGCAGCTCGCGGCCCGCCACGTGACCCCGGTGACTCTTGAACTCGGCGGGAAGAACCCGCAGATCGTGTTCCCGGACGCGAAGCTCGACAGGGCCCTGAAGGGCGTCCTCTTCGGCGCGTTCCAGAACGCGGGCCAGATGTGCTGGGCGGGGAGCCGCCTCTTCGTCCACGAATCGATCCGGGACGAGTTCCTCCACAAGCTCGCGGAGAACGTGCAGCGGATGAAGCTCGGCCCCGGGACGAAGGAGGACACGCAGATGGGCCCCGTCGTGTCGCGGCAGCAGGAGGTCTCCGTTCTGGAATACGTGAAGGCGGGCGCGAAGGAGGGTGCGACGGTCCTCGTCGGCGGGAAGAAGGCGGAGGCCGCGGAGCTGAAGGAGGGGAACTTCGTCCTCCCGACGGTGTTCACGGACGTGGATCCCTCCATGAGGATCGCCCGCGAGGAGATCTTCGGGCCCGTCCTCTGCGCGTTCGACTTCAAAGACGTCGACGAGGTCGTCGCCCAGGCGAACGCGACGGACTACGGGCTCATGGCGGGGGTGTGGACCCAGAGCCTCCAGACCGCCCTCCGGGTCGCGAACCGCCTCGAGGCGGGGATGGTGAACATCAACGAGTACCCGGTCACGTTCCCCCAGACCCCGTTCAGCGGGTTCAAGGAGTCCGCCCTCGGGCACGAGCAGGGGATCGACGCGGTGAACTTCTACACCCGCGTGAAGACCGTGAACGTGAGCCTGGAGTGAGGGCGTGATCGTCCGCCAGATCGCGCGCGCGGCGACGGGGTGCATGTCGTACCTGATCGGGGACCCGTCCTCGAAGGCCGCCGCCGTCGTGGACCCGACCGAGGAGCCCGCCGTGTTCCTCGAGGAGGCCCGCACCCGCGGCCTGCGGATCGAGCGGGTGATCGAGACCCACACGCACCAGGACCATCTGTCCGGCGCGAAGGCCCTCGCCGCCCAGCTGGGCGTGCCGATCCACCTCCCGTTCAAGTCCCCCGCCAAGTACGCGCACGAATCGATCGGGGAGAGCGCCCGTCTCCGCATCGGGGATTCGGAGCTCCGCGCGATCCACACCCCGGGTCATACTCCGGACCACATGACGTACGTCCTCGGGGACGCAGCCCTCGTCGGCGACTGCCTTCTCGTGGGCACCGTCGGCCGGGCGGACTTCTACCCGGAGGGGCCCGAGGACCTCTACCACTCCATCTTCGACAAGATCTTGCGGCTCTCGGACGAGGTCGTCGTCTACCCCGCGCACTACGGCCCGCACCACGGCCTGCCCGAGGACCGGTTCACGACCCTCGGGAAGGAGCGTCGGTTCAACGAGGCCCTCACCGTGAAGTCGAAGGAGGACTTCATCCGGTACATGATGGAGGGCTGGCCCCCGAAGCCGAGCGGGTGGCGGGAGATCTCGGATCGGAACACGTCCGCATGACCGGCCATCGGGTCGTCCGCCCGCGAGGAACTTGTTGGTCTTGAACAAGACCAACTTCCTGGAGGTGCGAAGGGTCCCGCCATGGCGGGGAGGGTCCCCGGGCGAAAACCTTGAGTCCATGACCCCGTTGCCCGCCCCGATGATCTACGTCTCCAAGGCCGCGGTGATCACCGGCGACGTCGCGATCGGGAAGGACTCGAGCGTGTGGCACTGCGCGGTCCTCCGCGGGGACCTGGATCGGATCCGGGTCGGCGAGTGCACGAGCATCCAGGACAACGCGGTCGTCCACGTCGACCTCGGGAACCCCGTGACGATCGGGGACCGCGTGACCGTCGGCCACGGCGCGATCGTCCACGGGTGCGACATCGGGGACGAGTGCATCCTCGGGATGGGGAGCGTCATCGGGAGCCGGGCGAAGGTCGGCAACGGCACCCTGATCGGGGCGGGCGCGCTCGTCACGGAGGGCAAGGAGATCCCGAGGGACAGCGTCGTCGTGGGGGTGCCCGGGAAGGTCGTCCGCCGCACGCAGGACTTCCACCGGATCCGGATCGAGGCGTCGTGGCGGGTGTACGCGGAGCTCGCGCGGAAGACCCTGCCCGCCATGGAGGAACTCAAGGGCGACGCGAAGAAGCGGGTGAAGATCGAGGGCGTCGCGGACCTCGATGGGATGTTCTGAGGCGGGACGATGACGTTCGAGCTCGAGATCACGCCGCGGTTCCGGGACATCGACTCCCTGGGCCACGTGAACAACGCGGTGTACCTCACGTACATGGAAGAGGCCCGCACGAGGTACTACATGAGGACCGCGAACCGGAAGCGGCTCGAGGAGCTCGACTTCATCTTCGCAAGCGCGAAGGTCGACTACCGGTCCCCGATCCTGTGGGGCGAGGTCGTCGTCGTGCGGGTGTGGCCCACCCGCATCGGCACCTCGTCGTTCACCCTCGCGTACGAGATGCGGGTGAAGGGGGACGGCCGCCTCGTCGCGGAGGCGGAGAGCGTGCAGGTCGCGTACGATTACGCGGCGAAGAAGTCGACGCCGATCCCACCCGCGTTCCGGAAGGCGCTGGAGGCGGAACTCCCCGCTACCCACTGAGGAGCTCCCGGAGTTTCGCGGGATCGGAGGTCGGCGGGGAGCACGAGTTCCCCTTACAGACGAACGCGACGGGGCCGGCCTGGGCGGCCTTCGAGGAGAGCATCGGCGCGACCGCCGCGGGGACGTACGCGTCCGCGCGCTCCGCGGACAGGACGGTCTTCCCGGGGCTGAACGTCTCGACCGCAACGCGGCGGAGGGCCTGGGTCCTAGTATCTTGGCGGGGGCCCACGACGACGACCTGCGCGGGCGGGTGGAGCCAGAGCTCCGCCGCCCGGAAGTACCCGCCTCCAAAGATTCCCCCCAGCCGCGAGGCCTCCCCGGCGAACGCCCGGATCAACTCGTCATGACGGAGGCGGTAGTCGTCGTTCCCAGTCAGGTGGTGAAGTTTCTGGAGGACCACCGCGGCGACCCCGTTCGCGGACGGGCTCGGGGAGTCCTCCACGGGCTTCCGCTTCACCGCCAGGACGGATGCGCCGGGCCCCGTCGTCGCTTTCAGATCGAAGAAGCCTCCGCCCTTCGGGTCCCAGAAGTGCTGGAGGGAGAGCCGCATCACGGCCTCCGCATTCTGGAGCCAATCCGCGTCCCCGCCCGCCTCGAAGGCGTCGAGCATCGCAGCGGCGATCCATACATGGTCCTCGAGGAACCCCGTGATCCTCCGGACGCCGTTCGCCCACTGGTGGTGCATCCCCGCCTCGGGGTCCCATAGATTCGTCCACAGGAGGCGGAGGGTCTTCAGCGCGAAGTCGCGGCAATCCTCCCGCCCCAGATACCGCCACGCGTCCAGATACGCGATCGCGTACATCGCGTTCCAGTTCGCATACACGGTCCGGTCCACGAAGGGGGTGGGGCGGGTGGTCCTCGCGGCCGCAAGCTTCCTCAGCCCGCTCTTCAGGAGGGAATCGACCTTCTCCGCGGGCCATCCCGTCTCCTTCGCGATCTCCGCGACCGTCTTGTCCGCGTACAGGACGTTCTTCGCAGAGTCGTGGTGCATCTCCCCCCGCTCCCCGATGTCGTACCGCGATGCGAGCGCGGTGGCCTCCTCCGTCGGGCAGACCTCGCGCACCTCCTTCAGCGTCCACGTGAAGTGGTCCCCGTCGTCCCCGGGGCCGACGTCGGCGTCCTGGCTCGCGAAGAAGCCGCCGTTCGTCTGGTCGCTCAGGACCTCGTTCGTCCATCGGACGATGCCCTCCGCCGTCTCCTTGTACAGGGGGTCCTTGAAGAGTGTCCACGCCTTCGCGTAGTTCGACAGGAGCGCGGAATTGTCGTACGCCATCTTCTCGAAGTGCGGGACGATCCACATTGCGTCCGTGGAGTACCGGTGGAACCCGCCCGCGACCTGGTCGTACACGCCCCCCTTCGCCATTCCGGTGAGCGTGCGGGTGATCATGTTCCGGAGGCCGTCCTCCTTCGTGCGGTGGTACCGGGCGAGGAGGAACTCCATCGTGCCCGGGTGCGGGAACTTCGGGGAACTCCCGAACCCGCCGTTCACGGGGTCGAACTGCCCCTTGAGCCCGGTCACCGCCTCCTTCAGGAGGGGCTCGTTCACGTCCGCCTCGTGGAGGTGGAGGCCGCGGCGCTCCGCGAGGGCCTGATGGAGGCTCTCCGCGGTGTTGATCGCGTCCGCCCGCTCCTTCGTGTAGTGGTCGGAGACCGCGAGGAGGATCCGCCGGAAGCTCGGGCGCCCGTGCAGGTCCCGGGGCGGGAAGTACGTGCCCCCGTAGAACACCTTCCCGTCCGGCGTCAAGAACGCGGTGAGGGGCCACCCGCCCTGCCCGCTGATCGCGTTCACCGCGGACTGGTAGCGGGAGTCCACGTCCGGCCGCTCGTCCCGGTCGACCTTTACAGGGACGAACCGCTCGTTGATGATCTTCGCGATCTCCGGGTCCTCGTACGACTCGTGGTCGATCACGTGGCACCAGTGGCACCACACGGCCCCGATGTCGAGGAGGATCGGCTTGTCGTCCGCCTTCGCCTTCGCGAACGCCTCTTCGCCCCACGGGTACCAGTCCACGGGCTGGTGGGTCGCGCTTCTCAGATACGCAGAGGTCTCGTTCGCGAGGCGTGTCGCCACGGTCGTCGGAGAGCGAAAAGAGGGGCGGTTCAAGTCTCTTTGGTCGGGCGGGTCTTTCGAAGGGACTTCAGGTACAGCTCTGTGACCTTCTCGAACGCCCTTTCGACGTTGTTCCCCGTTTTCGCGCTTGTCGGGAGCCAGGTCCACTCGCGGGCCGAGCAGGCTCGGTCCATGTCCTGCGGAGTCACGCGAGACCCGCCGGTGAGGTCGACCTTGTTCAGCAGGACGACGACCGGGATGTCTCCGGCGACCGACGAAGCCGCCCTGTTCCACTTCGCTAGGCTTTCGACGGTCTCAGGGCGCGTCGCGTCGCAGACGAGGAGCAGCCCCTTTGTGTTGAAGAAGTACGCGTCCTTGAGGAGCTCCCGGAAGCCCGGGTTGCCCATCACGTCCCAGATCTGCGCCCCGACCTCCAGTCGAGAGGCGGGGTCGCGGGGATCCGCGACGAAGAACGTCTTGGAATCCACCTTCGCGCCGAGCGTCGTCACGTAGCGCTCGTCGAACGTGTTCGATACGAAACGGCGCAGAAGGGATGTCTTTCCGACCTGGAAATCCCCCGCCAGGGTAAGTTTCAGGGAGAGCCGTGCATCGCTCGCCGCCCTTGGCGGACGGACCATACGTGAATCAACGGCCCCGGCGTGGGATAAGCGTTTCCGCGTGGTTATCGGATGACGGAACGGCCCGCGAGCAGGTTCCGACTTCGGTACCCCTTTCGGAGGAAGCGGTCGAGCATCGCATCCGTCTCGCGAAGGTGGTCCCGGAACCCGTCCCATGCGTACAGGACCGCCCGCTGTGTTTTCTCGAGCCGCCGCAAGAAACGGGCGAGATTCGCCTCCGCTTCGGGAGGCGGGGTGCCTCGCCCCATCAACGCGAGGAACAGGAACTCGCTCCGCGCAATCGTGACCTCCCGGTCGTCGACTTGGAAGTTCCTCAGCTCGCCCCCGTGTCCCCCCTCCTCGCGGAACGAATCCTTCACGAATTGGGCGACGAGGGTGAACATGCCGGAGACCGCGAGCTCGTCCCGGAGCGGGCTCTCCTCCCTCCCTGCCCGTGTGATGAGACGGCCGTCGGCGTGGATCAGGAATAGGTCCGTCGCGTCGAAAGGCTTCCGGCGCAGGGAGGTTGCGAGAATCCACGCCGCCAAGACGACGAACGGGACGAGCAGCAGCCAGAAGGGTCCCACGACGGGAATGTACAGGAAACCTCCGCCGCCCGATTCCTGTGCGACTTCGAACCCAACGGAAAGCGAGCGGACGGTTGGCGTCCGCGTCGTGTTGCCCGTGGTCAGAGTGATCCTCAGCGCGATTGCGCCCAGGGTGGCGCTCGTCAGATTCGCGCCGGGGACGAGCAGGACCCACGAGGTGCCTTGGTCCTGGGAGAACGCAATGGACACGCCCGTCAGGGGAGGGGCTGTAACCTCCAGCTCGACCCGCCCCCATCTCACGAGGTCCCTTACGAGGAACGGCTCCGTGATGACCTCGCCGGATGCCGCGGTGTGCTCGAACGTCAGCGAGACGTCGTGCAGGATAGGGGAGACGGACGTCGGGGTGAAGAGCCGGACGCGGTATTGCGCAAACGATCCCGGCGACGACGAGACCGCCGTGCCGGGGGAGGTGTGCACCGCTGACCACGGACTCCACGTTGCATCGATCAAGGGGGCGTAGCCTGTGCGGGTCTGGACTGTGATCCCGGTCCCTGAGGGGAGCGTGACATTCCACCAGAGGGACCGCCAGATGCTCGCGGTCCCCGGCCCGAGAACGCGGGACTCAAGGATCCCTGTCGAGCTCGGGGTCGTGTACGTGAGGAGCAGTCGGGGCGTCAGGCTCGCGTTCGGGGCATCACTGCTGTAGAACTCCTTCCAGCCCAAAGAGACCGTCAGGTCGTCGTTCATTTGACGGACGAGAAGTCCATAGTTTGGAGTCGTCCCCGTCCACCAGTCTCGAGCGATTGAGGTGATGTTCCACGTGTACCACCCGGGCGTCGTCGTGATCCCGGGGACCGTGTCGATGACGACAGGGTCAAAGTCTCCGCCGCCCCCCGAGGCGTTCCAGGGGTTGCTTCCGTCGTAGTCGTTCCAGGTCGAGCCGAACTCCGTCCACCCCGCCGTCATGCGGTGGATCGAGATGTTCATGGGGTCCGGGGTGTCCGCGGTGTGCATGTACAGATCGAGGTGCGCGGAGACCAATGTCGCGTTCGACGGAAGCGGAAGCGTCTGCCAGCGCAGGACCGCGCGGGTCCACCACGGACTCCAGTACCCAACGAAGAGATCGGGGGCGACGCCATAGTTCCAGATCCCGCCGCCGCCGCTCCACAGATAGTTGTCTTCAAGCTCTGCGGATGTCGGCCGGTACACGAGAGCGGTGACCGGGCCCGCTTGGGACGTGTTCTGAAGGACGGCTTCGCCCGGCTGACCGACAGAATCGATGTTGTCGTGGACGAGGGCCTGCCCAAACTCGTTCTGTGCCGTGTCCCCCGCGGCACCGATCATCTGCGAAAGGACTGCGCTCCCTGCCGAAAGGGAGACATTTGATTGCGTGTAGTTCTGTGGGTTTGAGAACGCCCACGTCGCGAGACCTTCTTGGGCAGACGTCGAGGTCACCCAAGGGTCAGCGGCTGCCGTCGGGGCGAGAAGCATGACGCCAAGGAGGGCAATCCAAAGCGTTCGCACGGGAAACGGTTTCTTCTCCGTCGGCCTAAATCCTTTGTTCCTGATTATCAGCGCCCCAACTAGGGGCGCGAGCTACTCCCCACGGAACCCACGGGTCCCAGGGCTTCCGAAACTTCCTTCATCGTCGTTGTCGCGCGACCGACCGCTGAGGCGAGTATTTCGACTCCGATGGCAAGCCTATCGTTTCAGCCGTTCGTGGAACTGCTTCCGGAACTTCGCGACCTTCGGGGCGACGACCGAGCGACAGTACCCCGCCCACGGGTTCTTCGCGAAGTAGTCCTGGTGGTAGTCCTCCGCGACGTAGAACGTGGAGAGGGGCGAGACCTCGGTGACGATCGGGTCGTCCCAGAGCTTCGCCGCGCGGATCTCCGCGATCGCACGCTCCACGGCGGCCTTCTGCTCCGGGGTCCGGTAGAACACCGCGGACCGGTACTGGCTCCCGACGTCGTGCCCCTGGCGGTTCGGCGTCGTCGGATCGTGGACGGTGAAGAAAATCTTGAGGAGCTCCTCCGTCGGGATCGTCTTCGGGTCATACGTGACCTGGACCGCCTCCGCGTGCCCGGTGGAGTCCGTGCACACGTCCTCATACGTGGGGTTCTTCGTCCGGCCTCCCGAGTAGCCGACCTCGACCTCCTCGACCCCTCGCAGGTCCTGGAAGATCGGCTGGAGGCACCAGAAGCACCCGCCCGCGAGGGTCACGACCTCCCGGCCATCCGTTGCGCTCGTCATCCGGAGTCGAGTAGAGCCACCCGGGGTTAAGCCTTTCGCGTCCGGTGGCAACCCCTTGGTGCCCGCCATCCTGCGTTCGAGTCATCCCCGCTGTCAGTCTCTCATCGAAACCGCCATGGACTCACATGTCGCGTGAGGAATCAACAAACGCTTAAGTATAACGCGATATATCGCGATAGCCATGAAGTCGGACGTGGTCGGGCCCCCGCCATTCCCTCACTTCGGCAGGGGCGACTTCAAGCTGTTCCTCTTGCGAGTGCTCCGCACCCAGGCGATGCACGGGTACGAAATCATGAAGTTCCTGGAGGAGCGCTCCCACGGGTTCTACAGGCCGAGCGCGGGCAGCATCTACCCCGCCCTGAGGAGCCTCGTGAAGAAGGGGTACGCTGCCGTGGCGGGTGGAAACGGCCGGAACGTGTACCGGATCACGGCGAAGGGCAAGGCCTTCCTGCGCCGCCAGGAGGCGGAGTTCGAGAAGCGGTTCAAGTCCTTCGAGGAGCGGATCGGGCCCGAGCGCGCCGCGCTCTTCCGAGAAGCCCGCTCCATCGGGAAGCTCTTCCGCCATGGCCTCGCGACGATCACCCCGGCGCAGGCGAAGAAGCTCCGGAAGATTCTCGTGGAGACGAAGGAACGGATCATGGGAGTCATCACGGAATAGGGAGGCGGGCGTCAATGGCGGACAACATCATCGAGGTGCGGGACCTCGTGAAGGTCTACACGGGGAACGTGCGCGCGGTCGACGGGATCTCCTTCCACGTCGCGCGGGGCGAGGTGTTTGGATTCCTCGGACCCAACGGCGCGGGGAAGAGCACGACGATCAAGGTCCTCACGACCCTGCTCCAGAAGACCGCGGGCCACGTGACCGTGGACGGGATCGACCTGAAGCAGGACCCCGCCGCGATCCGGAAGATCATCGGGTACGCGTCCCAGGAGGTCAGCGTGGACGACGACCTCACGGGGCGGGAGAACCTCCGGCTCCAGTGCATGTTCCACCACCTCCGCAAGGCGGACGCCGAGAAGCGGGTGAACGAGATCCTGAAGGCGACGGGCCTCGAGGAGGCGGCGGACCGCCGTGCGGGGACGTACTCCGGCGGGATGCGGAAGCGCCTCGACCTCGCGACCGCGATCATCACCCGGCCGAAGCTCCTCTTCCTCGACGAGCCCACGACGGGCCTCGACCCGCAGAACCGGGTCGCGATGTGGGAGTACATCCAGAACCTGAATAACGAGGGGACGACGATCTTCCTGACGACCCAGTACATGGAGGAAGCGGACCGCCTCGCGGACCGGCTCTGCATCGTGGACCAAGGGAAGATCGTCGCGGGAGGGACGCCCGCGTCCCTGAAGGCGGAGATCGGGGCCGACGTGATCGAGCTCGCCCTGAAGGAGAACGGCGAAAGCGGCGTCCGTGCGCGGGCCCGGGCGATCCTCGAGGCCGTCGACGGGGTCCAGGAGATCCGGGACGTCGAGGGCGGGGTGATGGTGTTCGCGAAGAACGGCCCGAGCCTCGTCCCGGAGATTGTCCGGCGGCTGGACTCCGCGGGGCTCCCGATCGCCCAGCTCTCCCTGTCCTCGCCCTCCCTTGACGACGTCTTCGTGAAGCACACGGGGCGCAAGCTCCGGGTGGAGGAAGTGAAGGCCCCGAGCCGGATGCCATTTGGCATGGCCCGCCCTAGGAGGAGGATGTGAGATGGCGGCGCGGGACTTCTTCGTGGAGGTCAGCGGGATCTTCGGCCGGTGGCTGAAGAAGACGTTCCGGCGGCCGTCGTTCGTGTTCTTCGCGCTCGTCCAGCCGATCGTGTGGTTCGTCCTGTTCACGCAGTCGTTCGCGAGGATCGCGGACCTCCCCGCGTTCGCCGCGTACAGCAAGGGAGCGAGCTATCTCACGTTCTTCACCGGGGCGGTGATCATCCAGACCGTGATGGCGAGCGCGATGCAGTCCGGGATCGGGATGGTGAACGACATCGAGAGCGGGTACATGGACAAGATGCGGGTGGCCCCGATCCACCGCGCGTCGATCCTCCTCGGGAAGGTGATGAGCGACGGCGTCCGGATTCTCCTCCAGGCGATCGTGATCATCGTCCTGGGTCTCGTCCTCGGCGTGACGTTCGCGACCGGGGTCCTCGGGATCCTCGCGCTCCTCCTCCTCGCGGTCACCTTCGGCATCGCATGGTCCGGGATCTCCACCCTGATCGCCCTCGCGACGCGGAACGCGGAGTCCACCCTGATGATCAGCATCCTGACGACGTTCCCCCTCCTGTTCCTGTCCACGGCCGTGATGCCGAAAACGGCGCTCCCGGAGCTCGTCCAGAACATCGTGCCGTACAACCCGATCAGCTACGTCGCGGAGGCGATGCACGGCCTCATCCTGTCGGGCTTCGACTACTGGACCCTCCTCGGCCAGGCGTTCCTCGTGATCCTCGTCGTGGGGGCGATCACCCTCACCGGGACGACCGCGATGTTCCGGCGGGCCGTCTCCGCCTGAGGATCCCGCCAGGCGGGCACCGGCATCTTCATCCCGCCGCCCGGGATGTCGGGGACGTAGAGGGGAGAGTGTGAGCGCGCTGTCCCGCCGGCTCGTCCGTGTCCTGTTGCTTCCTGCGATCGCCGTGTTCGTCCTCGTCGTCCTGTTGTCCCTAGCGAGCCCGCCTGCGCGCGCGTCGGACGACGGCGGGGTCCCGCTCGTGGGGACGAGCCCCGCCCCCTATGGGCACCGCGGACACTGCAACGACGAGGGGTATGTGAACGGGGAGATGCCCGCCACGAGCACATCGCCCCCCGCGGCCCCACCCGTGTCCACCCGCACGCCGGTCCCCATCGAGTCCCGCGGGTCCACGTGTTGGATGTCACTCTTCGCGATGCTCCTCGGGATCCCGACCGCGGCGGGGGTCCTCGGCCTCCGAGGGCGCCTCCGCTAGGGGAAGACCTTCCGAGCGTTGGACACGAGGATCTTCTCCCGCAGTTCCTTCGTAAGGAGGAGCTCCCGGATCCCGTCGAGTTCCTGCTGGATCCCGGGCACCCCGGGCCCCGGCCAGTCGCTCCCGAACAGGACCTTGTCCCCGATCTCCTCGAGGCGGGGGAAGTAGCCCAGGAGCCGCCGTGGCGGGATGCTCGAGACGTCGATGTACGCGTTCTTGTGGCGGCGGGCGATGAAGAACGCGGCGTCGCACCACAGCGGGCGCCCGCCATGGGCCAGGATGATCGTGAGGTCCGGGTGGTCCACCGCGACGTCGTCCACGGGCATCGGGTCCCCGTACCGGGACTTCGCCGCGGGGAACGTGCTCGTCCCCGTGTGGACCATCACCGGGATCCCCGCCTCCTCCGCGACGTCGTACATCGGCCCGAGCCTCGGGTCGTTCGGGAACAGGAGCTGGTGGGGCGGGTGGACCTTGAACCCGGCGAGCCCCTTCTTCACGAGGGCCTTCGCCTCCCTCCGGACGTCTTTCGTGTGCCCGGGATGGATCGAGCCGAACGGGATCAGCCGCTCCCGGTCCGCCTTCGCGTATTTGAGCACGTAGTCGTTCACTGTGGGGAGGAAGCCCATCACCTCCGGCGCGACGTAGTTGATCATGCACGCCCGGTCGACGTCCGCGTCGTCCAGGATCTTCAGGAGGACGGCGGGGTCCTCGGACATCTTCAGAATCTGCGGGAATTGGGGCCGCTCCCGCTTCATCGCCCCGAGGATCTCGGGCCTCAGCATCCGGAACGGCTGGACGTGGACGTGCACGTCCGTGACGCCCGCCATCGGGGTGCGGGAACCCCGCATCGGGATAAGGATTCTCGTCCGCGCGTCGTGCCTATCCTTATCTCCCTCCCGCGATTCTCCGGGAGGAGTTCGCGATGGACGACCCCGACGGCGTGCGATGGTTGAAGGAGATCTACGCGGAGCGGGAGCGCACGGGGAGCCTGCGGGACGGCGTCCTCGCGCGGGCGGCGGAGGACATCGAGTGGTGGGCGGCGGGCCCGCGGGGAGCCCTCCCGTGGGCGGGGAGCTGGCGGGGGCGGGACGCGGTCTCGCACTGGTTCGAGGTCCTGAACGGCACCTTGGACTACGACCTCTGGGAGCCCAGGGAGACGTTCGGCTCGGGGGAGACCGCGGTGGAGATCATCCACGCGGGAGGGCGGGTTCGGTCGAACGGGGCGAGGTACGAGAGCGAGATCGTCCGGGTGTGGGACTTCCGGGCCGGGAGGCTCGTGCGGGTCCGGAGCTTCTACGACACCGCCGCGTACGTCGACGCGGTGCAGCGCGCGTGATTCATCCCGAAGCGCCCCGCGGGTTCAGCTCCCGCAGGAGATGCGAGTACGCGCGATACGGGTTCTCGCACGGGCTCCCGCTCGCGTAGAGGAGGACGTGCTGGTCCGGGTCCCCGTTATGGAGCGCGAGGATCGTCGAGGACACGGTGCCGCCGCCGGGGAAGTGGACGCACAGGGCGGCGGTCCCCGCCCCGCCGTGGTGGCGGAGCGTCGACTCGAGCCAGTGGATCGCGTTTTCCCCGCCCTCCCACTTCGAAGGATCCGCCAAGGTTCGGATGGTGGCGCCCTTTTCGTCCCCTTCCACGTTCCCGCCCGCGTTCGTCATCACGTTCAGCCCCTCGTGCCCCCGGCTGGTCCGGAGTTGCCCGTCGTAGGAGAAGAACCGCATCTCCTCCCGCGTCGCGGCGACGAGGTTGAAGGAGTTGTACGCGTGCGCGGCGACCTCCCGCTCGAGCGTGATCTGCGCTGCCTTGACGTGCGGGGCCTTCAGCACCTCGAGGACAAGGAGCCCGCGGGAC
>JAIBJG010000041.1 GCA_020029475.1 Methanobacteriota archaeon
GTATGGCATGAATAATACTTAATGGTATGGACACCATTCTCGGTCTCGTTGCGCCCCCTTTCGGGACTCCACGACATCCCCCTAGGTGGGTCGTCCGCGCGTATGTGAGCGAGGAATCCTTAAGGGATGCGACCCCTGTGGGCCTCCGTACCCCGTCGGCATTGGTGACGGGAGTCGAACCGATGACATCCCCCACCCATCGACGTCGAAACCTGCCCCGGCGGGAGGCTGTCCCAAAGGACTGGGGGAAGGGGCCCGCGGTCCCGGACGCGCGCCCAGCAACCGTTGATCGCGCACGGGCAAGGCGCGCGGGGCGTGCGACGGATCGGTTGCGGGACTCGTTGCCTCGAGGAGCGTACGACAGCGCAAGGGAGATCCGGAAGTGGCGGGACCGCAACTTTCACCCATAGGTGCCTCCGTCGAGTGGGGGTGATCGAGACGCCCGCGAGAATCCACCCCACCGCGGACGTCTCCCCGCAGGCGTCGATCGGCGACGGCACCCTGATCTGGCACTGGGTCCAGGTCCGGGAGGGGGCCCGGATCGGCCGGGACTGCCGGATCGGGAAGGACGCGTACATCGACGCGGACGTCGTCCTCGGGGACGGGTGCAAGGTCCAGAACTTCGCGACGATCTACAAGGGCGTGACGATCGGGGACCGGGTGTTCGTCGGCCCCCACGCGTGCTTCACGAACGACCTGTACCCGCGGGCGGACTCCCCGGACTGGGAGGTCGTCCCGACCCGAGTCGAGGACGGGGCCTCCATCGGGGCGAACGCGACGGTCCTGTGCGGGATCACGATCGGCCGCTACGGGATGGTCGCGGCGGGGGCCGTCGTGACGAAGGACGTGCCCGCCCACGCCCTCGTGGCGGGGGTGCCCGCCCGGGTCGTCGGCTGGGTCTGCGACTGCGGCCGGCCCCTCGATGCGAAGGGCTGGTGCGCGCACTGCCGGAAGACCGTGGACCTCCCCGCCCTCCGCCACCGAGCGCCCCACCGAAGGGGCCGGAAGCGGACCCGCTAGGGCTTCGCTGTCCGGAAGTGTGCGTTCACGGCCGCTTCCCGACCTTGAAAACGGCATGTTGATATCCTGCACGCCGTTCCCCGGCGGGGGGATGCCTCCGGGCATCCGGAGGGTAGGCTCCCCGAGGGAACTCCGTGGAGGAACGGGGGGATTGGAGGGGAAATTCGTGGCTTTTGAGACGCGGATAGCTCGACGGGTGTCTCAGGCGGTTGAACGGAAGGCGACATCGGTCTGGCTCCTGCGGGGCGGACGCACCCGGTTGCGGGGGATCCCCGCGTGGGCCGTGATGGCCTTGCTCGGGGTCATCGCGCTGTCCCCGATCGTCGCGTCGGCCCTCCCGCCGTCCGGGACGGTCGTCGTGTCGGCCGCCCACATGGCGGGATGGACGGTCCAGCTCGACTCGTCCACATCGGACCCGACGACGGCCTCGACCGCGTTCGTCGCGGGACCCGGGGTCGCTCCGAACGGAGCGGGAAGCGCCGCCCTCGGCGTGGGATCCGATGGCGATGGCGGGGTCCAGCTCCGGAATCCCGGATACGTCGGGACCCCGCTCTCGGACGTGACCGTGCTCGCGTACAGCACGTACGTCTCCGCGTACATGGGGTGTCAGGCGCCCTACCTCATCCTGAGCCTCGACACGACCGGGGACGGGCTGGTGGACGATGCCCTGTTCTTCGAGCCGTGCTACCAGAGCGGGACGTACGGGGGCGATCCCGTCCCCGCCCAGGGGGTCCCCGTGCTGGACACATGGCAGAGGTGGAACGCGCTTGACGGCGGCTGGTGGGCCTTCAACGCGGGCACCTTCGGCCCCCCGTTGACGACGATCTCCAGCTACATCGGCTCGCACCCCGGGACCCAGATCGTGAACAGCCTGAACGGCGCCGGCGGCGTCCGGCTCGCGGCGGGCTACGGGGCGGGCGCCTGGGACGACTTCGTCGGGAACGTGGACGCCTTCACGATCGGGGTCGGGACCGCGGTCACGACCTTCGACTTCGAGCCGAGCCCGGGTCCCGCCCACCTCGACGTCGGAAGCGACGGGGTCACGGACTTCGACTTCCCGACGATCCAGGGCGCCGTGGACGCGGCGAACGGCGGGGACACCGTGCGGGTGGACGCGGGCACGTATCCCGAGGTCGTCGTGATCACGAAGACGATCACCCTCGAGGGCGCACAGGCAGGGGCGACGGCATGCGGCCGATCCTCCCTCGAATCCATCGTGGGCACAGCGAACGGCGCGTTCCAGATCCTCGCGGACAACGTCGTCATCGACGGGTTCACGATCACGGGAGTCGATGGAAGCGCCGGGATCTCAAGCCTCGGGGCCGGGATCCACACGCCGGGCACGTACTCCGGCCACATGATCCGGAACAACATCATCACCGGCAACACGATGGGCGTGTACCTGAACAGCGACGGCACCTTCGCCTCCGAAGTGGAGAACAACGCGTTCGATTCGAACAACGTGGCGGGAGCCGGGGCCGGGAACGCGATCTACTCGGACCAGGGCGCGAACGACGTCACGATCCGGGACAACTGCTTCACGGGACACGACAATGCCGCGATGGTCTTCGCGGGCGGCTACGCCGGCTCCGGGAACACCCAGACGGGCATCACGCTGTCCGGGAACTCGTTCGACAACGACGCAGGCGGAGCGGTGTTCTTCTTCGCGAGCGACCTGACGATCACGGGGAACTCGTGGCGGGACTCCCTCGGCACCTCCGTCTTCCTCGGGGGAGATGTCTCTGACGTGACGATCATGGGGAACACATTCGACAGCGCGGACTTCCGGGGGATCCGGATCCTCGCGGGGGCGATCGGGATCGACACGACCCCCGACACGGACGTCGTCGTGAACTTCAACAACTTCTTGGACAACTCGGAGGAGGGCCTCCGGGTCGACGCCGCGTCGTACACGGGGACCCTTGACGCGACGTGCAACTGGTGGGGGGACACCTTGGGCCCCTTGGCATCGACGAACCCGGCCGGCCTCGGAGACGAGGTGTTCGACGCGGATGGAGTCGTGAACTTCGTCCCGTGGCTCGGCACCCCCCTCCCGAATCCATGCAGCGGACCCGTCCATCTCGACATCGGGAGCACGGGCACCCCGTACGACGTGAACTTCGCGAGGATCCAGCCCGCGGTGACCGCCGCGAGCACGGGGGACACGGTCTACGTGGACCCGGGGACGTACGTAGAGCAGGTCGTGATCGACGCCGGGATCCGGCTCCTCCCGACCCTGCCAGGGTCCGGCCCCACGATCAGGGCTCCTCCGTTCGCGAGCCGGACCACGTTCACGATCCCGTCCAGCGGACGGACGTGGGACGCGATCGTGGAGCTCAAGGCGGACGGCGCCTCGATCGAGGGCTTCACCATCGACGGGTTCGAGCAGGGCGGGTTCTGCTCCGGCCGCTCGTTCACGGGGATCATGATGCACGGCGGGATCGGGATGGCCGCGAAGGGCAACTTCGTGGCGCGCATCCGGGACACGCCGTTCAGCGGCTGCCAGGCGGGCATCGGGATCGCGATGTACGCGGACACCGTGGGAGACCCGACGACCGGCGAGATCTCCGGGAACACGGTCGTGGACTACCAGAAGGGCGGCATCGTCGTGAACATCGCGGGCGCCGTCGCCACCGTGGAGCGGAACCTCGTCGTGGGGGTCGGCCCCACGCACGTGATCGCCCAGAACGGGATCCAGTTCGGGTTCGGGGCGGGCGGCGTCGCGACCTTGAACACGGTCCTCGGGCACGCGTACGACGACGGATTCTGGACCTCCGCGGGAATCCTCCTGTACGAGGCCGCGGCGGGCACCCTCGTCGACTCGAACACGGTCTTGGACAACGAGGTCGGGATCGACGTCTGGTTCTCCACGGACGCGACCGTGCAGTTCAACGATGTCCTGGTGGGCCCGTCGGGCCTCTTCTCGGCCTGTGGCGGGTCCCTTGGCGCGATCGACCTGTTCGGGATCCACTTCCAGGACTCCGACGGGACGATCGAGGGGAACACCGTGAACGGGATCGCGTTCCAGGCGGGAGCCCGGGGCTGCCAGTCCGGGGACGGGATCGTCCTCGACGAGAGCGGGACCGTCCTCGTTACGGGGAACATCGTGACGGGCTACCAGAAGAACGGGATCATGGCGGGCCGGTTCAGCAACGGGGTCGATGACAGCGGCATCACCGCCCTGATCTCGAACAACGTCGTCGAGGGCTGGGGGATGACGGACCTGATCGCGCAGAACGGGATCCAGGTCGCCGACGGTGCCCTCGGGGTCGTGACCGGGAACGAGGTGAGCGGGAACTGGTACAGCCCGTGCGGGGACTACCTGACGTGCTTCAACGCGGCGGGGATCCTCGTCATCGAGACCTCGGACGCGGTCGTCTCGGGCAACGTCCTGACCGGCAACCAGGCCGGGGTGAACCTGTACCTCGCGGACTTCATGGACGTCCTCGGGAACACGATCTCCGGGAGCGCCTGGGGGGTGATCGTCGACACGAGCAACGACGTCGACGTCCTCGGGAACTCCATCGGGGTCCCGACGGTGGGGTCCGGGGCGGTCCAGATCATGGGGATCTGGGCCCTCGACTCCCTCCGGGTGAACGTCGCGGGGAACACGATCAACTTCGGCGGGGCCGTCAACGCGGTGGGCACGCTCCAGGGGATCCGCTTCCAGGACTCCGCGGGACGGATCACGGGGAACTCCGTGCGGAACGTGCGGATGGCGGGGTCGGACTTCAGCCTCCTGACGGGGATCGGGATCGTCGCCACAGGGGCCGGGGACCTCCGGATCGCGGACAACAACGTCCGGAACTACCAGTGGGGCGGGATCTTCATCGGGATGCCGGACTCCGGGTACACGGGCCACGTGGACATCCTGGACAACACCGTGAGGGGCGTGGGACCCACGCGAGCGATCCGGCAGATCGGCGTCCTCGTGAGCGGCCGGGGCGTCTCCGGCGACATCAAGAGGAACTTCATCGCCGACAACTGCTTCCTCGGGTCGAGGGACCGTCACGGCCATGACGGCCACGACGACGATGACGACGAGGACGATGAGCGCGGCCACCACGACAACGACGACGGGGACGACGACGAGCGGGACCGCGATGGACGCGGAAAATGCCGCGGGGACGCCGAGGTGAAGGGTAAGGACAAGAGGTCCTGCCCGCCCGGGGTCGCTGTGGGCCTCCTGCTCTGCAACGTGGACCGGGACGCGCTCAACGTATCGAGGAACCGGTTCAGCGGGAACCAGGTCGACATCCTGCGGGTGCGCACCTAGTCGAGGCGTCGGAAGGGGGCCGCGAACCGGCCCCCACATTTCCCTTTTCGGAGTTCGATGCGTCGCTCCCCGCCAAGGTTTAATCCCGAACCCCCGCATCTCCCGCGCCGATGATCCCGATCGCGAGGCCGAACATCGGGGAGGAGGAGAAGCGGGCCGTCCTCGAGGTCCTGGAGAGCGGGCAGTTCGCGCAGGGCGCGAAGGTCGCGGAGTTCGAGAAGCGGTTCGCGGAGTACGTCGGCCGTGGCTACGGGATCGCCGTGAACAGCGGCACGTCCGCGCTCCACATCGCCCTCCTCGCCCACGGGATCGGGCGGGGGGACGAGGTCGTCGTGCCCGCCCTCACGTTCTTCGCGTCCGCCTCCACGGTCCTCCTGTGCGGGGGCACGCCGACGTTCGCGGACGTGGACCGGGACCTGTACAACATGGACGCCGCCCACCTGAAGGCGCAGGTCACGAAGAAAACCCGCGCGGTGATGCCCGTCGACCTGTACGGCCAGACGGCGGAGATGGACGCGATCAACGACGTCGCGGAGGCCCGGGACCTCCTCGTCCTCGAGGACGCGTGCCAGGCCCACGGGGCGGAGTACCACGGCCGGAAGGCAGGGAACCTCGGGGACACCGCGTGCTTCTCGTTCTACCCGACGAAGAACATGACGACGACGGAGGGCGGGATGGTCCTCACGGACGACCCGAAGATCGCGGAGGCGTGCCGGCTCCTCCGGGATCACGGGCAGCGGGCGAAGTACGACCACATCCTCGTCGGGTACAACTATCGGATGACGGAGCTCGCGGCCGCGATCGGCCTCGTCCAGCTCAAGAAGCTCGACGGGTTCGTGCGGAAGCGGCGGGAGAACGCGGCCCGCCTCACGAAGGGGATTGCGGAGATCGAGGGGCTGAGCCCTCCCGTGGAGGGGAACTGGATGCTCCACGCGTACTACCAGTACATCGTGCGGGTGGAGGACCGCTTCCCGCTGACGAGGGACGAGATCGTCCAGCGCCTCACCTCGGAGGGGGTCGGCGCCCGCCCCTCGTACCCGTCCGTCCTGTACAAACAGAAGGCGTTCCGGAAGCGTCCGAAGAACCGCTCGAAGGTCGCGGAGGACGTGATCCCGCGGCTCTTCGAGATCCCCGTCCACCCCCTCGTCAGTTCGGAGGACATCGACATGATTTTGCGAGCCCTGGAATCCCTTCGATGATCAAGGTCTTCCGTGGGCCGGGCCCCCCTCGGTTCCGAGCGAGAGCCTATTAGCCTCCCCGGATTCCGAGGGGTGGATGGCGGGAGATTTCGAGTCGAGCCTGGATGAGGGCGTCGTTTACGAGCAGCGACTCGACTGGGAGGGGGCCCTCCGCCACTACGAATCCGTCCTCCTGGATTTGGAGACGGAGTCCCCGCACGACGCGGCCTGGCAGTCCCGCCGGGGCTCTGTGGAGATGCGGCGGGGCAACGCCCTCATGGTCCTGCGGCGGATGGACGACGCCCGCGCCGCGTTCGACTCGAGCCTCCACGCCGCGAAAGCCTCTGGAGATCCCATCGTCCTCGCCCGCGCGCTGATGGGGGCGGGGGTGTTCGCGGGGAGCTCCGGGGACACGACCCGCGCGGAGCGCTTCCTCCTCGATTCCTTGGACCGGTTCTCTCGCATCGAGGGGGACGAAGGCCGCCAGGGGGCGGGGTGGGCCCTCCTGAACCTGGGCAGCCTGTACGGGAAGACGGGCCGCCTCGACCTCGGGTTCGTGACCCTGGAGAAGGCGCGGGAGCGCCTCCACGGGATCGGGAACTGGGTGGGCGTCGCGGCGACGTGGGAGGCGCAGGCCCAGCTCCGGCGGGCGATCGGGGACGAGGACCGGTGGCGGGAGGACCTCGCGGAGGCGGTCGTGTTCTACGACAAGCAGGGGATGGCGGCGAAGGCGGACCAGCTCCGCGCAATCCTCAAGGGGAAGGTCCTGTAGCGAGCCTCAGTAGATCGCTTCCTTCTCGCGGCGCTCCAGGGCCTTCTCCCGGTATTTCTCGGGGTGGAGGTCGAACGCCATGTGGCACGCCTCCGCGCAGAAGTAGTACGGCGTGCCCTTGTACCAGATCATCCAGACCGCAGTGTGCGGGTTCACGGCCATCCCGCAGACGGGGTCCAGGGCCATCGGAGGGGCCGAACGCGCGCCCCGCTATGAACCCATCGCCGTCCGCATGAATCACCCGCGGAAGACCGAATGTTCTTATCCGGACGCCAGGATGCACAGACCCGTGAAGGTCGGCGTGATCGGCGTCGGCTCCATGGGACAGAACCACGCCCGGGTCCTCTCCGAGATCGCGGACCTCCGGGGGGTCGCGGACCCGGACACGAAGGCGGGCGGGGCCGTCGCGAACCGTTTCACGGTCTCGTACTTCCCGGACTACAAGGCCCTCCTCCGGGAGAAGATCGACGCGGTGAGCATCTGCGTCCCGACGAGCCTCCACTTCAAGGTCGCGATGGACGCGATCGCGGCGGGGAAGCACCTCCTCGTGGAGAAGCCCCTCTGCGAGGGCGTGCGGGCCGCGGGGCGGCTCGTGAAGGCCGCGCGGGACGCGGGCGTCGTCCTCGCCGTGGGCCACATCGAGCGGCACAACCCCGTCGTGGACAGCGCGAAGCGCCACCTCGAAGCGGGGACGTGGGGGGACCTGATCACCGCGGGGGCGCGGCGGGTCTCGAACTTCCCGGACCGGATCCGGGACGTCGGCGTCATCATGGACCTCGCGATCCACGACATTGACGTCCTCCGGTACCTCGTCGGGAAGCCCGTGTCCACCGTGTTCGCGGTCGGCGGCCGGCAGAAGCACCAGGCGTTCGAGGACCACGCCACGATCCTCCTCACGTTCGCGAACGGCGCCCACGGGTACGTGGAGGCGAACTGGCTCACTCCGATGAAGGTCCGGAAGCTCAGCCTCACGTGCCTGAAGAACTTCGTGGAGCTGGACTACACCGCGCAGTCCCTGACGATCTCGTCCTCGACCCTCGGCCCCCTGGACCCGTCGAACCTGTACCAGGTGCCCCTGGACGTGGACATCCGCCATGTGAACCTCCGGAAGGAGGAGCCCCTGAAGCGGGAGCTGAAGGACTTCCTCCGGGCCGCGAAGGAGGGCGGGGAGCCCCTCGTCACGGGGGAGGACGCGGTCGAGACCCTCCGGGTCGTGGAGGCCGCGGTGGAGTCCCAGCGGACCGGGAAGGTCGTCACTCTCGTCTGATGCCCTGCTATTCCATCTCGAAGTACCCGCACGTATCGCACCTAAAACCCTCAGCAAAGTGATAGTTGTATCCGGCCTTCACTCCACACCTCGGGCAACTTAAGGGTCGTTTCCGAATGCGCCGAATCTCTTTCATGATTCGGTGGGCAACCCAAAGGGCAATCGACCACACGATCCCGACGATGATCCAGAAGATCACCTCCGTGATCGTGAACTCTGGCACCCCTTCAGTTCCTTCTGGACAACCTCACCTTTGGGGGCGCTAGAACTCGCCCTTTCCGATCCCGCGGTACGCGAACCCCCGCGCGATCACGGAACCGTCGAACACGTTCCGTCCGTCGACGATCGCGGCGTGCCGCATCCACCGCTTCACCTTCCCGAGGTCGAGCTTCCGGTACGCGTCGTGGGCGGTGACGAGGGCGAGACAGTCCGCGCCCGTGAGGGCCGCCTTCAGGTCCCGGGTCACCGTGAACCCTCGGACGGTCTTCGCGAAGGGATCGTGGATCACGATGTCCGCCCCCCGGCGGCGGAGCTCCCTGATGAGGGGGATCGCGGGGCTGTTCCGCGTGTCGTCCGTGTTTTCCCTGTACGCGAGCCCGAGGATCGCAACCTTGGAGTTCCGGATCCGCCGGCCCGCCTCGCGCATCGCCTCCTCGACGAGCTGCGCCATCCGGACGGGCATGAAGTCGTTCACCTCGCGGGCCGTCGGGATCAAGACGGGCTTCTGGTGGATCACCTGGGACACGAGGAGCCACGGGTCCTTCGGGATGCAGTGCCCGCCGACCCCCGCCCCGGGGGACAGCATCTCCCGCCCCGGGCACGTGTTCACGAGCTCCCGCACCCGGTACGCGTTCGCCCCGAGCTCCTCGCAGATCAGCGCGACCTCGTTCGCGAACGCGATCTGCACGTCCCGGTACGCATTCTCCGTGGTCTTCGTGATCTCCGCGCTCACCCAGTCCGTCCCGTGGAGGGCGCCCTCCACGATCTTCGAGTACAGGGAGGTGGCCTTCTTCAGCCCCCGCGGATCCTGGGCCCCGATCACCCGGTCCAGGGTCGTGAGGTTCTTGAGGAGCCTCCCCGCAGTGACCCGCTCCGGGCAGTGGACGAGGTGGAAGTCCCGCCCCGCCTTCAGGCGGCTCCCCCGCTCCAGGATCGGGCGCACGATCCGCGCCATCGTCCCGGGGGCGACCGTGGACTCGATCGACACGAGCATCCCCTTGCGGACGTGGGGCGCGAGGCTCCGGAGGGCGGACTTCAGTGCCTTGTACTCCGGGTCGTGGGTCTCGTCGTTGATCGGGGTCTCGACGCTGACGATCGCGGCGTCCGCCCCGTCCACGGCCGCGTAGTCCGTCGTCGCGGTGAGCCGGCGGCGCTTCACGCCCGAGGCGATCAGGTCTTCGAGCCCGGGCTCGTCCCCCTCCAAGGGGCTGCGGCCCGCACCGACGGCCTCCACCTTCCGGGGGTCGATGTCGATCCCGACCGCGCGGACCCCCTTCGAGGCGAGGACGGCGGCCACCGGGATCCCGACGTACCCGAGACCCACGACGGCGACCTTCATGGTACGGTGGCGATGAGGCGGACGGAGATAAACGTTTCACGCTGAGTCCGTCGCCCGGGGAGTGGGCGCAGTCTTTTTAGGCGGGCGTCGCGTCTATCGCCCCGATGCGGATCGCGAGCATCGTCGGCGCGAGGCCCCAGTTCGTGAAGGCGGCCCCCGTGAGCCGGGAGGTCCGCCGCCACAACGAGGAGATCCTGATCCACACGGGGCAGCACTACGACGAGGCGATGAGCGACGTGTTCTTCGAGGTCCTGGACATCCCGAAGCCGGACTACAACCTCGACGTCGGCTCCGGGTCCCACGCCCGCCAGACCGGGGAGATGCTGATCAGGCTCGAGGAGGTCCTCGAGAAGGAGGATCCGGACGTCGTCCTCGTGTACGGGGACACGAACTCGACGTTGGCGGGGGCCCTCGCGGCCGCGAAGCTCCACCTCCCCGTGGGCCACGTGGAGGCGGGCCTCCGGAGCTACAACCGCCGGATGCCGGAGGAGCTGAACCGGATCGTCGCGGACCACCTGTCGAGCCTCCTGTTCTGCCCCACGCAGACCGCGGTGGAGAACCTCGAGAAGGAGGGGATCGTGAAGGGGGTCCACCTCGTCGGGGACGTGATGTACGACGTCGCCCTCGCGAGCGCGCAGGCGGCCCGGAAGCGGGACGTCGTGAAGCGGCTCGGACTCAGCCGGAAGGGGTACGTCCTGGCGACCGTCCACCGGCCCGCGAACGTGGATGAGAGGCCGCCCCTGGAGTCCGTCCTTAAGGCGTTCTCGGAGTGCGGGGAGACCGTCGTGTTCCCCGCCCACCCGAGGACCCGGAAGAAGATGCAGGAGTTCGGCCTCGACGGCCGCGTGACGGGGAACGTGCGGGTGATCGACCCCGTGGACTACCTCGACTTCCTCGCCCTCCTGATCGACGCGAAGAAGGTCGCGACGGACTCCGGCGGGGTCCAGAAGGAGGCGTACTTCTTCGGGATCCCGTGCGTCACCCTCCGGGACGAGACGGAGTGGATCGAGACCGTGGAGGACGGATGGAACGCGGTCGTCGGGACGGACACGGAGGACGTCGTGGACGCGATCAAGAACTTCAACCCGAGGGGCACGAAGTCGAAGAGCTTCGGGGACGGGCACGCCGCAGAGAAGATCGCGGGGCTACTCGAGTCCCTGCCGTAGCTCGATGACGTCGAGCCGCTCGAAGAACAGCGCCTTCGACGTCAGCACCTTGACGCGGAACGAGGACTCCGCGAGCACACGCGCCGGCGCGTTCTCCCGGCTCAGCAGGAGGTACGCTCGGCCCTCCGGGGCGAGGACCCGCGGGAGGTCCTTGAGGAACCGGAGCGCGACCTCGCTTCCGTCATCCCCGCCCTGCCACGCGTGCCCGAGGGTGTCCGAGGGTTCCCCCGCCAAGTATGGAGGGTTGAAGGCGACGACGCCGAACGGGCCCCGGAGACCCGCCATCAGGTCCGTCCTCACGACTCGGAGCCGCAGCCCGTTCTTTCTCGCGTTCTTGTCGAGGAGGTCGACGGCGTCCCGACTGATGTCCGTCGCGACGGACTCCGTGATCCTCGCCGCGTGGAGGGCGACGAGCCCGGCCCCGGCGCCGACCTCCAGGAACCGCTCGCCGGGGGCCACGGACACCGCCCCGAGGAGGAGGTACGAGTCGTCGCTCGGCCGGTACACGGTGGGCCGCTCCTCCACGACGACCTCGAGGTCCGGGCGCACGCCCCAACATCCCCCCGCCATGGCTTTAACCGTTGGCGCGGTTGCGCGGCCGTGGAGATCCTGTCCGCCATCGCGGCCCTGACGATCCCCGCCGCGGTCGTGTACGCCTGGAGGCGGAAGGCCCTCCTCTCTCTGGCGTTCGCGGTCGCGAACCTCGCGGTGTTCGTCCTTGGCGAGATCGCGTGGACGCTCGGCTCGGGGCCCGGGAACCGGTTCACGATCGACCTCGCCGTCTGGAAGCTCGGGTCCGGCGCGTTCCACTCCGGCCCGCTCACGTACGTCACGATGATGTTCCTCCATGCGAACTTCCTCCACCTCCTGTTCAACCTCGCGTTCCTGATCCTCCTGGGCCCGATGCTCGAGGAGCGGATCGGCTCCCTCCGGTGGGGAGTCCTCTACTTCGGGGGCGGGATCCTGGCGACCCTCGCGTTCGAGGCAATCCACTGGTTCGACCCCGGCTACTTCCTCCTGGGCGCTTCCGGGGCCTTGAGCGCCGTGTTCGGGGCGCTCGGGAGGCTCTACCCGCGGGAGCGGATCTCGATGTTTATCCCCCTCCCGGTCCCCGTGCCGTTCCGCCCGCAGCCTGTGATCTACTGGGTCGTGGGGTTCATCGTCGTGCAGTTCGTGCTGTGGCTATTCAGTGCGGGAACCCCGCTCTCCGGAATCGCCCTGGAGGCCCACGTCGCGGGCCTGGCGTTCGGATTTGCCCTGGCGCCCGCGATCATGCGGATCCCGAGCAAGGCGCGGGGCGAGCGGACGCGGGTCCGGGACTTCTCCGTCCTCCGACCCCTCGTGAAGGGCCGCGAACTCGAGGAGATCTACGGGGTGCTCTCGAAGGAGACCCTCCCCGAGGCCCAGGACGCGTGGCTCGAGAAGTTCGCTGCGAAGGCGGCGTGCCCGCAGTGCGGTAAGCCCCTCCGGTACCGGAGGAGCTCCGTCCGATCCGAGTGCGGGTGGAAGCTCAAGATCCCGTGAGGGCAAACGATTTTGGTCGGTGCGCGTTGGCGGGCCTATGGCGGCCCCCAGCGCGCTGGTCTTGAAGTGCGAATCCTGCGGAGTCGAGGGACCCCACCGGGTCCTCCGGGGGAAGGTCGGCGGGAAGGACGAGATCGTCTTCGAGGGCGTAGTGAAGTGCTCCGCATGCGGCGCGGTCCGGAGTGTGACGACGCGGGAGCCGAAGCCGTTGGAGGTCCCGCTGATCATGAGCTGGATGGACCGGTCCGTCCGGCAGACGATCGAGATGGGACCGAACGAGGTCGTCGTGGTCGGCGAGGAGCTCCCGCTCGCGGAGGGCCGCGCGATCGTCACGGCGATCGAATCCAAGGGGAAGCGCCCGAAGCAGGCGAAGGCCTCCGAGGTGGATGCGATCTGGGCGAAACGGGCGGACAAGGTCTGGGTCGCGTTCAGCGTGAACATGGGGAACCGGACAGTCCCGCGGCGGGTGCTCGCGGCCCCGGACGAGGAGTTCATCGTCGGGGACATCGTGGACCTCGGGCGGGATCGGGTCCTCGTCCACCGGATCCGGACGGGCCATCAGACCTTGCGGGAGGGGACCGTCCCCGCGGAGGAGATCGTGCGCGTGTACGGCCGCGTCGTCCGCGAGCGGACCACCCGCTGAGGCCCGCCAAAGACTCAAGTCCGGGGCGCGCTTGTTCCTTTGTGATCACGCTCGTCGGAGTGGGCCACGTGTTCGACCTCCAGGCCGGGATCCGGAGGGCGATCGAGACCCGGAGGCCCGCCATCGTCGGCGTGGAGCTCGACCCCGCCCGGTTCCAGGCCCTCCAGGCCCCTGAGTCCCGGAGGCCGTCGTTCGGCGTCTACGCGATCCTCGCGTACGTCCAGCGCAGGATCGCCTCGGAGTACGGCACCCAGGCGGGTGCGGAGATGGTCGCGGCGGCCCACGCCGCGAAGGACATCGGCGCCCGCCTCGCGTTCCTCGACCTCGACTCCCGCTCCGTGCTCTCGAGCCTGATGCGGGCGATGTCCGCGCGGGAGAAGGTGAAGTTCGCCGTCTCGATCCTCGGCGGGCTCTTCGTCCGGAAGTCCACAGTCGAGCGGGAGCTGAAGCGGTTCGAGGCGGACGAGGGCGCGTTCATCGACGAACTCGCGCGGGATTTCCCCTCCGTGAAGCGGGTGCTGATCGACGAGAGGAACGTCCACATGGCCCGCGCCCTCCGGGCGCTTGAGGCGGATCACGGGAGCGTCCTCGCCGTCGTCGGGGAGGGCCACGTCGAGGGGCTCCGGACCCTTCTCGCGGACCGGTCCCCGGAGGTCGTGCGGTTGCGAGACCTGCGGGCCCCGCCGCCCGTGTCGGGGAACGCGTCCGCATCCGTGTCGTTCGGTCCTTGACCCCCCCGAGGGAATGCTTAAGCGGCCCGCGCGGTTCGAGTCCCCGTGCCGCCCCCGAAGGGCCCGAAGACGGACGAGGCGACGATTGCCTGGGTCCGGCACCGGTTCCGCCGCCACTACGAGACGACGGAGTTCGACCTGCCGCCGAGGTTCACCCGCCGGGAGTTCGGGTTCATGTTCTGGGAGGCGGGGATGATGCAGCGGCACCAGTCCTTCAAGAGCGGGGAGGCCCTGCGGGACTTCCTCTCCCGCCGCACGCCGATGCACGTGTACTTCTCGAGCGCCTACTACGAGAAGCCCGGCGCCCCGACGATGGAGGAGAAGGAATGGCTCGGCGCGGACCTCGTCTTCGACCTCGACGCGGACCACATCGACCGGGTGAAGGGGATGCCGTACGAGGCGATGCTCGAGGAGGTGAAGTCCGAAATCATCAAGATCGTGGATCAGTACCTGACCGCGGACTTCGGGATTGGCGAGGAGTCGATCCTGATCACGTTCAGCGGGGGCCGAGGGTACCACATCCACGTCCGGGACCCGCGGGTGTGGGAGCTTCACAGCCATGAGCGGCGGGAGATCGTGGACTACATCACCGGGACGGAGCTGGA
>JAIBJG010000101.1 GCA_020029475.1 Methanobacteriota archaeon
CTTCGGGACGCCGCCCCCGAGCACCTCGTCGAACCCGTCGATCATGCTCTTCACCCGTGGCAGTTCCATCGTCTCACCTCGCCTCCGCGCGGCGGAGGATCTCGTCGACCCTGCGGGACGCCTTCTGGAGGGCCATCAGGACGAGCCCCAGGTTCGCGTCCTTGTACGCGAGCGCGATCACGAGGGCCTGGTCCCCGGCCCCCGTGGACACGAGCTTCCCGCCCTCGCTCTCGATCAGGGCCTGCTCGAAGCGGCCCTGGCCGAGCTGGACCGTCGCCATCTCGGACGTCCCGACGATCGCCGCGGTCATCGCCGCGGTCGTCCTCGGGTCCACGCCCTCCGGCAGGCTGTGGGTGATGATCAGGCCGTCCCGGCGGACGACCGCCGCGGCGCGGATGTCGGAGACCGCCGTGAGGGACCGGATCACCTCCTCGAGCTCGGACCAGATGTCCGCCACTCACCGACCCCCCACGATCATCTCGGCGAGGAGCTTCAGCGCGTCCCGGACCCGGGTCCCCTCCGTCGCGACGGTGAACACGACGGGGGCGGACTCCGGGAGCTTCATCCCGTCCCGGATCTCCCGTTCCGGCATCGCCCCCGGGAGGTCGGACTTGTTCGCGAGGACCACGTACGGCACGCCTTCCCCGACGAGGTCGAGCATCTGGCGGGCCCGGGGCAGCTCCTCCGGCCGGGTCGCGTCGATCACGAAGAGGAGGCCGCTCACCTCCCGCGCGAAGATCCGGAAGATGAACTCGAACCGCTCCTGGCCGGGCGTGCCGAGGAGCTCCGCCTCGAGGCCGAGGAGGTCCACGTTCCCGTAGTCGAACGCGACCGTCGTCCCGAGGCGGTCCACGCTCACGGAGGTCTTCGAGAGGGTCCGCACGACCGTGGACTTCCCTGCGCTGAACGGGCCCGTGACGAGGATCCTCGGGAAGTACACGGTGAGGCCGACGAGCTCCCGGAACGTGTACGGGACCCAGGACGTCCGGAGGCCGCCCTCCCGGGTCTCCATGACCCGGAGCGTGTTCCGGAGGATCCCGCCCCGCATCGTCGTCTGGAACTCGACGACGAAGTCGCACATCGACTGGATCTCCTGGACCTCCACCTCCCCGTACGTCCAGTTGATGAACATGAAGCACACCGCGCTCCCGACCTCGTTCGCGGTCTCGATCAGCTCCCGCCAGTACCGCATCACGAGCTTCCGGTCGAACCGGTCCGCGAGGAACTCCATGGAGTCGATGACGACCCGCGCGGGCCGGCTCTGCCGGAGGGCGTCCTTGATCACGGTGACGATGTGGTCCAGGTCGTCGATGTTCGCGATCCGGTGCTTCTCCGTCGTCGGGAGGAGGAGCTGGGTCGAGGTCGCGTCCACGAACACGAGCCGCTCCGCGGGGAACGAGCCGAAGGAGGCGAACTCCCGCCGCGCGAGCTGGGGGGCCCGGAAGAAGTCCACGTACAGGCACGTCTCCCCCGCCCGCATCCCCGTCACGACGAAGTGCTCCGCGAACAGCCGCTTCTCGCTCGGGATCTCCGAGAAGAAGAGGAGGGTGGAGGGCCGGCGGAACCCGCCGCCCAGGCGGTCGTCGATGATCGGGATCCCCGTGGACACGCGGGCCGTGACCGCGACGTTCGGATCAGGCACGGGGGGCGGCCTCCCACGCGGAGAACATCCGCGTCATGTCCTCGACCCGCGTCCACGTGGGCTTCACGGGGAGCCCCCTCATGTGGTGGGCCCGGACCTCCCGCGCGAGGTCGTCCGTGAACCGGATCTCCACGACGCCGTCGACGAGGGACCGGAGGAGGACCGTCGTGTTCGCGTCGTGCACCCCGTCGTGCATCGCGTACGCGATGAACCCGATGTTCGTCTTCACCCGGCTCGTGATGATCTGGATGAACTTCGCGATCGCGGCCGGGGAGTTGTGGAGGAACAGGGTGGAGACGCTGTAGAAGACGATCCGGACCGGCGGCTTCAGGTCGTGGGACGCCTTCGAGATCGCCATCCCGATCCCCTCGAGGTTGCTGAAGCTGGAGACGGGGTACACCTTCTTCGACGGCGCGGAGTCCACGCGCTCCGAGGCGGACGCGGAGTAGCAGTCCACGAACGCGAACGACGTCCCCTCGAGAGCCGCGAGGTCGAGGCCGATCCCGGCGGCCCGGGTCCGGACCTCGTCCGGGTGGAGGTCCAGGGTGACGAACACGACCCGCTCCCCTCCATCGAGGAACCGCTTCGTGAGGCCGAGGAGGTACTCGAGCTTCCCGACCCCGGGCGGGCCGGAGACGAGGATCGAGAAGTTCGTCGGGAACGGCGGGCTCGTGGGCACGGGGGACGGCCTCTCGGCGGGCGCCTCCTGGGAGGGCACGCCGACGCCCGTGCGATTTCAGTTTCTCCATTATATAGGCCGTCCCGCCATTATCAATTCTAAGAGCGCGCGGCGGTCCCGGGGGCGTCCAGGGCCGGCTCCGGGCCCGGCAAAGGCTTTAACGGGAGCCCGAATTCCACGGCGATCCCGGTGGCCGCCCCCTCGGAGTCCCTGAGCTACCTCGAGAAGAAGGTCCTCCTCGCCCTCAAGGAGAAGAGCCCCGCGATCCCCGAGGAGATCGTGAAGCTCGGCGGGTTCAAGGAGCTCGTCGAGGTGATGAACGCCGCCTCGTGGCTCGTGTCGAAGGGCCTCGTCACGATGAAGGAGCGGGTCGTCCGCCGGTACCGCCTCGCGAAGAAGGTGTGGGGGACGAAGGCGCTCCCGGAGCGGCGGCTCCTGAAGGAACTGCGGAAGGTCCACGGGAAGTCGGATCTCGAGGCCCTCCGGAAGCGGGCGAAGATGACCCCGGAGGAGTTCTCGATCGCCCTCGGGTGGATGCGGAAGAAGGGGTGGGCGACCGTGGAGCGGTCCGGGGGCGGGACGACGGTCGCGGTCACGGAGAAGGGGGACGCGGCCCTCGAGGGGAAGGGGCGGGACGAGGAGGTGATCTCCCGGCTCGCGAAGGGGGAGCTCACGGAGGAGGAGGTCGACCCCGCGGTCCTGAAGGACCTCCGGTCCCGGCGGGAGATCGTCGCGGAGCGGGAGAGCGTGCGGCGGGAGATCGCCCTGACGGAGGCGGGGCGGAAGGCGGTCGCGTCAGGTCTCGAGCTGAAGGAGGAGGTCGCGCAGCTCACCCCGGATCTCCTGCGGAGCGGGAAGTGGAGGGAGGTCGAGATCCGGCCGTACGACGTGCGGACGTTCGCGCCGGCGATCCACCCCGGGAAGGTCCACATCCTCACGGAGTACATCGAGAAGATCCGGCGGATCTTCATCGGGATGGGGTTCACGGAGATCGCGGGGGACTGGGTCGTCCCCGCGTTCTGGAACTTCGACGCCCTGTTCCAGCCCCAGGACCACCCCGCGAGGGACGTCCTCGACACCCTGTACGTGGACGCAAAGCCCCGCATGGGACTCCCGGACGAGGAGGTCGTGCGGCGGGTCGCGGAGGTCCACGAGACCGGGGGCCGCACGGGGAGCGAGGGGTGGCGGTACGCGTGGGACCGGGCGGAGGCGGAGCGGCCCGTCCTCCGGAGCCACACGACCCCGATCACCCTGAAGTACCTCGCGGACCACCCGGTGCCCCCGCAGAAGGCGTTCATCATCGGGCGGGAGTTCCGGAGGGACGCGCTGGACTGGAAGCACCTCCCGGAGTTCCACCAGATCGAGGGGGTCGTGATGGAGGAGGGCGCGTCCCTGTCGATGCTCCTCGGGATGATCGCGGAGTTCTACCGGCGGCTCGGGCTCGAGCGGGTGAAGTTCCGGCCCGGGTACTTCCCGTACACGGAGCCGAGCATGGAGCCGGAGGGGCTCCTCCCGGACGGCCGGTGGGTCGAGCTCGGCGGGAGCGGCGTGTTCCGGGTCGAGGTCACGCAGCCCTTCGAGCTCGGGGCCCCCGTGATCGCGTGGGGTCTCGGGCTCGAGCGGACCGTGATGGCGATCGAGGGGCTCACGGACATCCGGCAGCTGTACCTGAGCGACATCGACTGGCTCCGGAACCGGAAGGTCGTGCGGTAGGGGGGATGCCGTGGCGAGTATTTTCGGCCATCCCCCCGTGTTGGTCTTAAATAAGACCAACCCGTTCCCCGCCTCATGCGACTCGGGTATGGCGTGCGGGTGAAGCGGATCCGGGACCGGGACTACGTGGACGTGTGGCGGTACGAGACCCGGGGCGGGCGGAGGGTGCAGCACTTCGAGTACGTTGGCCCCCTGGAGGCCGCGGGGACGGAGAAGAAGCTCACTTCGATCATGGAGAGGTTCCAGGGGCTGGCGATGGAGGAGTTCCGCCGGATGGTCCGGGCGGTCGGGGCCGTGGGCGGTTCCCGCTGATCCCCCGATGTTGGTCTGAGATAAGACCAACTGCAACGGCCACCGAGAAGCCGGTCCATGGCGGGTCGCGGCGATGTGCGGAAGCCGAGAATCTCGCGAGAACCTTTATGGCGGGTCGCCTGCTTCCCGCGCCCCACAGGTCATCCCATGGCCGGTGCGGACGAGGAGATCCAGGCGGGGGAGCGGGCCCTCAGCGCCCTCGATTACTCGGAGGCGTACAAGCACTTCGACAAGGCGTCGAAGGCGGACCCGAAGAACCCGGTCGCGTGGTTCGGGAAGGCGGAGGCCGCCCTCGGGCTCCCGAAGATGGAGGCGGACGAGATCCTCTCGTTCTACAAGAAGGCGGTCGAGCTGGAGCCGGAGCAACCGCAGTTCCTCGAGGCGCTCGCCTCGTTCTCGATGGACATGGGGCGGTTCAACGACGCGGAGACGTTCTACAACAAGGCCGCAGAGGTGGACGCGGAGAACGCGGCGTACTACTGGTCCGAGTTCGCCGTGAACTACAAGGCGAAGGCCCCCGTCGCGATGGAGCAGTTCCTGGACGACAAGACGAGGGACATGATCGCACAGAAGGCGCTCACGTACGCGCTGAAGGCGATCGCCCTCACGAAGGACGACGCGAAGCGTCTCCTCCAGTGA
>JAIBJG010000042.1 GCA_020029475.1 Methanobacteriota archaeon
CCCGTTTCGGATTCTTCGCGTACCAGTCCGCCATCCCGCCCTCGACGTCCGGATGGACGGCGTCGAGGTTCCATCGGCCGTCGGGTCGGCGCTTCTTCTTGAGGAGCGAGACCGCGTACTCGAGGCGGGGATCGTCCGTGTACCCCAGGGCGGTCAGGAAGTCGAGGCCGACGAGGATGTCGTAGTAGTAGTGCGCGGGATAGTGGAAACGTTCCCACGGCCGATATGGATCCCCCTGTTTGTGGAGCTCCCGCTGGAGGTAGAACTCGGCGGCGTCCTCGACCGCGCGCGTCATCCCCGCCGTCCACTTCTCCTTCGGATACACCGCGAACGCGCTCATCCCCTCCCAGGAGTCCAGGTTCCGGCCGCTTCCGAAGCAGCTCCAGCCCCCGTTCTTGTCCCGGTTCTTCTCGAGCCACTCGAACGCGCGTCGCGCCTTCGGGTGGTCCGCGTAGCCGAACCGGACGAGGGCGCGGGCCATGTTTCCCGTCGTGCACAGGTGGCCCCTGTTCGTGCCGCTCATCGCGAACCCGCCGTCCTCCATCGCGAACCGTCGGATCCAGAGCTTGCACGCCTTGTCGATCCTGGGATCCGCTTTCGTGAGCCCGAGGTCGGAGAGGACCAAGAGCATCCAGTTCGTGGAGAGGTACTTCGGTTGGTACAGGTTCTCGCTGTCCACCCACCATCCCGCCGGGTTCTGCTTCGCGAGGATGTCCGCGGCCCACCCTTTCTTGGGGATCATCGCCCTCGCTTCCCGGACTTCCGGGTCGTTCTGCGTTTTTCCTACGAGGGTCGTCAGCGCGAGGTATCGGACGGCGGGCTGTTCTTCCTCGAGGAGCCAATCCAAGGCGCTCTTCGATTTCATCCGTGATCACCGTGCGGTGCCGGCTGAACGGTCATTGGATATCAAGGTTCGCCGGGGGCTCCCGGATCGAAACCCGGAGAGGAGGCGCGACGTCTCTTCCGGCTTCTCGACCATCGGGAAGTGTCCCGCGTCGTCGATTGCCGCGAACCTCGCTCCGGGGATCGAGTGGGTAGCCCGCTCCGCGGACTCCCAGGAGAACTGGACGCCGCCGGCCTCCACGGACCGTTCCACGACGCCCGGCCCCAAAGGCCCGCCAGGGGTCGTGATCTCGGCGCGGGTATGAGCCGGTCCGGTGTTCATGCGATCGCCCCCCTTGCCGAGCCGCCATCGGGAACGAGCCTATTTGAACGTTCGCGGGAGGCGCCGGTTCTCCGGGTTGCCCGGACCCGCGCCCTTTCAACGAGGTCGCGTTCAGGAGCCCGCTCGTCGAGTTCCCCGCCCTTCCTGCGTACGCACAGCTGGCGGGTCGAGATCCCGTCGCTCACCGCGTGGGACTTGATTCTCAGTCGGCTACGACTTCTTCCCGCCCAAGTGGGTCGTTAGGAATTGAACGGTTCGTTGCCACGCGATCTCGGTCGCCTTGGGATCGTACGCGTCGGGTCGGTCCTTTTCGAAGAACCAGTGCGTTGTCCCGGGGTACGTGTGGATTTCGACGTTCTTTCCGTGCGTTCGGAGAACCTTCTCGAAGTCTCGGACCGATTCCGCGGACTCATACGGGTCCTTCTCGGCGAAGTGGCCCAAGAGGGCCGCTTGCGTGTGGGCATGTTTACCATCGCCCGTCCCGTAGAAGACGACGATGGCGGCCATGTCCGCCGGGAGCTCTTCTCCTAATCGGAGCGACCAGTATGCCCCCATGGAGAAGCCGATGGCTCCGAGGCGTTTCCCCCGCACCTTCGGATGGGTTTGAAGGCCCCTCGCGCTCCTCACAATGTCCTCCCAGGCCGTTTCGGGCTTGAGTTGCGACATCACCTTCTCGGCTTCGTCGATCGTCGAGGCGACCGCTCCATGGTACAAGTCCGGAGCGAACGCGATGAAACCCTTCGTCGCCAGCCGATCGCAGACGCTCTTGAAGACGTCGTTCAAGCCCCACCATGCGTGCAGGACCAGGACCCCGGGCCCGCTCCCCGTACCCGGCGTCGCCAGGTATCCCGAGACGGTCCCTTCGGAGCTCTTGAGATCAAGCATGCCTGCTTTCCTCCCCGTGCTCGGCATGTTGAGGCTCCAGTTCAAGGGTGAACTTAAGCCTGACTGCCACCACAGCGAATGCTCCACCGTCCAGGAGCAGGCGTGGACCGGGTGGGATCAGGGTCCACGGGAGATCTCTGCGAGACCGTTCCTTCGTCCCCCGACCCCCCTAAAGTTTGAAGTACATGCGTGCACATACACAGGTGCATGGGCACCAAGACGATCTCCCTGGAGGACTCCGCCTACGGCAAACTGAAGGCCGCGAAGAGAGCGGGAGAGAGCTTCTCCGATATCATCCACCGCCTTCTCGGATCCCGTGAACCCTCTTTGCTTGAGTTCACGAAGCTACTGGACAGGAAGGCGTCGGAGGAGCTCGTCCGCACGATCGCTCGGATGCGAGAAGAGGACGTTGCCCTCCAGCGACGGAGAATGACCCAGGTCAGGTGACCGGTTGGGGTATGTCCTCGATACCACATTCATTGTCGATCTCATCCGGTCCGACCCCGGTGCAAAGACACGGGCCAAGGAGCTGGACGCCCGGCGCGAGCCCAAGCTCTTGAGTACACCGGTCATGTACGAGATCGCCTCTGGCTTGCTCTACACGCGATCCCGATCCGAGGCCGCAGCGTTCCAGCGTCTCTCGGCGAACTACACGATTGTCCCGTTCGACGAACCGTCCGCGATGAAGGCGGCGGAAATCCGTGCGGAACTGATGAAGCTAGGCAGGGTCAAGAGCCATGTCGACACGATGATCGCCGGAATCGCCTCGGCGGGGCGGCACACCCTCGTGTCGCGTGACGAAGATTTCAAAGCCATCTCAGAGGTGGTAGGACTCGCGGTCGAATCGTACTGATCCCCGCACGAGCTCCGTGCGGCGGCTCACGATGACGCGGGCTTCGGGAACCCGCGTTGCAGAACGGTGCTACCTTCCGCAAAGACGAAGGGTAGCAGGAAAGGGGACCGGGTGGGACTTGAACCCATAACACCTACCGCGCGCAGCCAGCGTGCCGGTGTCGGCCCTGCACCTGAGCACAAACGCTCGCGTACCGAATCCCAGCGCCTGCGTCAGCCTTGCGCTGAATACCAGCTCAGGACTCGCAAGGCACGGAGCGTGTTCCAGCGGCTCGCCGTTCCTCTCCCGCCTTCCATGTCGAAGTGGACCTTGCCCTCATGGGGCTTAGCGAGCGGCCATCGCCCGTTCTGGTGTCGACGCCGTGCCACCAGGTCGACGGCTTCGTCGGTCCGTTCATCGGACTGCACGCCAGCCTTTCGCAGGTAGTCCAGGCCCCACAGGACGTCGTAATGCCAACGAGTCGGAAATGAGAATCGTGTCCAACGCGATCGATGATCTTTCCGGTCGCGATCGATGATCTTTCCGGTTGACAGAGACCTGAACAAGTGGCGTGTCAGCAGGTACTCCTGGCCCCGAAGGCGAGCATCCCTTACGGTAGATGGGCCGCCCTTTGCCTTTTCATACTCCAACAGTCCTTCGAGCACGCAGATCGTGGAGTTGAACGAAGACCGCTTGCTGTGCGGAGCGTCGCAGTTCCAGCCGCCGTCTTCCAGCTGCTCACGGAGAAGCCGGTCGACCAGCCGCTCGCTTGCTTCGCCGAAGTACGCGCCACAGGCGAGAACTCTCCCGTTGATACAGGGTTCCACCTCGCCCTCGAAGAAGGGCGAATCGTTGTGATAAGGGCCCCAGGTGCTCTTGGCCCGGACCAGGCCAATCGCATTCCGGGCTGGCTCACTGGCCGGGTCCAGCCCCAACTCCCTCAACAGCATCAGAGTCTCCAAGGTGGAGGCCCAGCTTTGGTAGACCCAGGCGCCACCGCCCCAATTTCCATCCCGTGCCTGGAGGCTGAGCAGCCGTGCGCCCCAACCTTCGATAGCGACACGCGACCGTACGGCGGCGACGGCCTCGTCGGATTCGTCCGTGAGGTCGCGCATCACCTGCCAGCGGATCGAAGGGTCCGAATCAAGGAGCCACCGTATGACCGCTCTCTTCGCTTTCGTGATTTCACGTTTGACTGATGCCACCCGCTGGCTCCTCTTCCCTACCGTCATGCTCCACTCCATAGAAAAGTGGACCGGGTGGGATTTGAACCCACGGCCTCTACCATGCCAAGATAGCGATCTTCCAGCTGATCTACCGGCCCAGTGGGCCGCTCGAAAGCTTGCGGGGATAAAAAGGTACCCGGTCGCGGGTCACGCGGCGCGGGCGCGGACTTTCTTCTCCCCGGACTCCGCTTTCTTCGGGGGCGTCCCGAACCGCTCGAGCTTCTCCAGACCGCGGAACTTCTCCCCGGGCACCTCGACGGGGTACACGCTCGTCAGGCAGCCGAAGCAGATGTCCTCCTTCGGGTGGCTCAGGGCCCGCACGAGCCCGGTCATGCTCAGGTACCCGAGGGAGTCCGCGTTCACGAACTTCGCGACCTCGTCCACGGTCCGGTTGTTCGCGATGAACTGGTCCCGCGTCTTCATGTCGATCCCGAGGTAGCACGGGGCCTTGATCGGCGGGCATCCGATCCGGAGGTGGACCTGGGCGGCCCCCGCTTCCCGGAGGATCTTCACGATCTTCTTGATCGTCGTCCCCCGGACGATGGAGTCGTCGATCAGGACCACGCGTTTGTTCTTCACCGCGCTCTTGATCGGGTTCAGCTTCAGGAGGACCCCGACCTCCCGGTCCGCCTGCTCCGGCATGATGAACGTCCGCTCGATGTACCGGTTCTTGATCAGCCCCTCGACGACGGGGAGGCCGCTGACCTGGGAGTACCCCTGGGCCTGGGCGCGCCCGCTCTCCGGGACGGGGACGACGATGTCCGCGTCGACGGGATACTCCCGCGCGAGCTGCTGGCCGATCTTCACACGGGCGTCGTACACGAGGCGGCCGTCGAGGACGCTGTCGGGCCGCGCGAAGTACACCCACTCGAACATGCAATGCGCGGTGTGCGTGGGGTGCGGGAGGCGGAACGATTCGAAACCGTCCGGGCGGAGGGCGACGATCTCCCCGGGCTTCAGGTCCCGCACGAACTTGTACCCGAGGGTGTCGAACACGACGCTCTCGGAGGCGGCCATGTACGCGCCGTCCTTCGTCCCGATGCAGAGGGGCCGGATCGCGAGGGGGTCCCGGACCGCGTACGGGACGCCGTCGATCATGATCGCGAGGGAGTACGCGCCGACGAGCCGGCGCGTGAACTCCTTCAGGGCCCGGCGGACGTCCCCGGTGTGGGAGAGCTCGTTCGCGAGGAGCCGGACGATCACCTCGGAGTCCGAGGTCGTCATGAACGCCCACCCCTTCCGGGAGAGCTCCTCCCGCAGCAGGCCCGCGTTCACGATATCCCCGTTGTGGCCGAGCGCGATGTCCCCGTACGCGGTGGACGCGACGATCGGCTGGGCGTTGTCGATCACGCTCGAGCCCGTCGTCGAGTACCGGACGTGCCCGATCCCCGTGTTCCCCTTCAGGTGGGCGAGGTCCTCCGCGCGGAAGATCTCGTGGACGAGCCCCATCCCCCGCTTCGAGCGGGTCTCCCCGCCGTCGAACGTCGCGATCCCGCCGGACTCCTGGCCGCGGTGCTGGAGGATCCTCAGGCCGTAGTAGATCTCCTTCGCGACGGGCTCGTCCGAGGCGATCGCGACGATCCCGCACTTGTCAGAGGGCTTGAGCTCGCCGAACTCGCTCATCGGAGGACCTCGTGGGACGCGGCGACGGTGCTGCGGCCGCGATAAGCGGCCGGGGAGGGGCGCACCGCCACGATTGAAAGGTAGAGACTCGGGCTTAAAATGCTTTGCGGGGTCGCGGGGCGGGATTCAGTGCTGCTTCGCCCACTTGAAGTTCCGGAGGGTCGCGGTCCGGCCGAAGCCGCAGGACGAGCAATACCCCTTCCGCTTGTGGTACGAGTGCCGCCCGCACCGTCGGCAGCGGATGTGTACGGTCCGCTTCCCCATCTTCCCGAGCGACGCTGTGCCCTTCGTCATCCCGCCACCTCACGGGGAGATGTAGATCACGTTGTCGCCGCGGACGATCGCGAGGTCCATCTTCTTCTTCGTCTCCCCGTTCAGGAGCTCCTCCGCGTTCTTCAGGACGACGTTCATGTGGGGGTCGAAGCCGTCCAGGATCCCGCGGTAGCCGCGCCCCGATTTCAGCTCGACGAGGACGTTCGAATTGATGGACTGGTTCAAAAGGGACAGCGGCTTGATCATAAAGACCGGCTCCATCCGTGGAATCGGGTTCGCTACTTAAATCTATGTCGCCCCCAACGGATCCCATCGGTCCGGTGGATCGTGGAGGCGAATTGCAACGCAGTCTTCGTCCTCCTCCAGCCTGCGACCGCCCAGATCCCTATGTACGGATGCTAAGGCTGGCCCGTGTGCGTAGCGATATACCAGAAGTTCCCGCACGGGTCTCGGACCGCGCACGCGCGTTCCTCGTACTCCATGTCCTTGACGCCGTGGAGGGTCACCCCTCCCGCCTTGAGGGCGCGGTCGTAGGCCGCCTCCACGTCTCGCACGTAGAGGTGGATCGCCGCGGGCATCGCCTTCCACTCCGCGGAGGCCCGGCCCGTCTCGATCACACACCCCTCGACTCGGAGAGCGGCATGGACGATCTTCCCGGCGGGGTGTTCCCAATGCTGATCCTGCAGTTCCTCCGCACCAAACGCCCCCTTGACGAAGGCGATGAGCTGGTCGGGCTCGTCCACCGTGAGATACGGGGCTAGCGCGGGGTAGGCGGGCGGGATGTGCTTGGCTGAGGCCATCATACCACCGCCCAAGGATAGGTTCGACCGTCATTACGTTTTCCTCGCGCCGGCCACGGTTCCGCATCTTCGGGATGACGGGGACCAGAACATAGAGTTCTCGCCGGCCTCAACTCCGGCTGGGCAGACCTCGGAGAGGATTACTCGGAGCCGCCCTTCCCCCTTCTTCGCTGTGACCCGCGCGGCGTCGACGAGGAACCCCGCCCTACCGAGGATGTCCCTCTCGACGATCACGTGGTACTTCATCTCCGAGCGGTCCGCGATCGCGGCAGCGACGTTGAACTCCTCTCCCGCGATCACGAGGACCGCCCCGACGAGGGGGCGGGACTCCGGATGCGTGCGATCGACTGGATCCGGACCCTCCCGAGGACGGGGCCGAGGCCCGCCCTTGTCGCGATGTCCGTGTCCACGGTCGTGCGGCTCGCCCCCGTGTCGACCTTCGCCTGGACCTTCACCTCCCCCCGCTTCCCTCGGACGACGACGGGCTCGGTCACGCCGATCACGGGTCTTCGCGGCGTTCTCCACCGGGCCCGCGGGGACAGAGGCGCAATTCCAAGTGGGGGATGGGTTCCACATTTATGGCCTTTGCCCTATAATTACATCGGTGGAGAACGATACGTTTTTCCCCCCGCATCGGGTTCGCAGGCCCTCCCGGGAGGAGCGAGCCGTGCGGATCGGGGTGATCTCGAAGAAAGAGACGTACTGGTCGACGCGCAGGCTCCTGAAGGCGATCGTGGAGTACGCGATCGAGAAGGAGAAGGCGGGGGTGTGAGGATGGCGCGGGAGGGGGCGGTCCCGGGATCGGACGTCGTCGCGAAGACGAAACACGGGGAGCTCACCGTGGACGAGGTCGCGGACCTCCTCCCGGGGGGCGCGGAGATCATGGAGGCGTTCGGGCGGCGGTACTGGGTGATGTACTACGCGGCCCGGGGCGGGAACTGGGAGCTCGCGAGGTACGAGTGGCGGGAATCCGGGAAGCTCCTCCACGCGCTCGCGAAGACCCGGCCGAAGTACGCGGCGGACCTCGCGGAGTTCGAGGCGGGCGCGTACGCGAACGTCGGGACCGCCCTCGAGGCGCGGGACTTCCCCGCGTTCGACCGGGCGTACCGGGCGGGGATCGAGGCCTCGGACACGTACCACGCGAAGTGGAAGAAGCCGTTCATCCGGTTCCGCCTCCCGGACCGCCCACCGGACATCCTCGATCTCCGGGGTGCTCCGTAACCCGCGGACGCCGTGGCGGGGGTCGGTGCGAGGGTCCGTGTTGGTCTCATTTAAGACCAACAACGAGGGAATGGCGGACCTACCCGTGGGCATCCCTTGCATTGTCGTCTGAACCTTTATGGCCCGCACCGCCTTCGCGCCCCCGATGGATCGCGTCCGGCTCGGGACAAGCGGCGTCGAGGTCTCCCGCATCGGCCTCGGGATGTGGCAGGCGGGGGGGAAGAACTGGGGGACGGACGTGAACGACCGTGACTGCGTCGCCGCGATCGTCCGGGGCGTGGAGCGCGGCGTCGACCTCGTGGACACCGCGGAGGTGTACGGGGACGGCCACTCCGAGGAGGTCGTCGGGAAGGCGATCAAGGAGGTCGGCCGGGACAACATCGTCGTCGCGACGAAGGTCGCGGGGTACCACATGCGGGAGCGGGACGTCGAGCGGGCGTGCCGCGGGAGCCTGCGGCGCCTGGGCGTGCGGACGATCGACCTCGTCCAGGTGCACTGGCCGGACCCGTGGGACCAGGTGCCGTTCCAGGAAGGGTTCCGGGCCCTCGAGCGCCTCTGGAAGCGGGGCACGATCCGGGCGATCGGCGTGAGCAACTTCGCGGTCCGGGACCTGAAGGACGCGCAGGCCCACCTCTCGAGGACGGAGATCGCCTCGAACCAGGTCCGGTACAACCTCCTCCAGCGGGAAGTCGAGGCGGAGGTCCTCCCGTACTGCCGCCGGGAGGGGATCCCGATCCTTGCCTGGAGCCCCCTCGCCCAGGGGGTCCTCGCGGGCACGTACCGGCCGGGGAAGAAGCCGAAGGACAGCATCCGGAAGCAGAACGACCTGTTCTCGGACCGCAACCTCCGGGAGGCGGAGAAGGTGCTCCGGGTGCTCCGGGGGATCGCGAAGTCCCGCGGGAGGACCGTCGCGCAGGTGGCCCTCGGGTGGCTCGCGAAGGACCCCCTCGTGATCCCGATTCCGGGGGCGAAGCGGCCCGCCCAGGCGGAGGAGAACGCGGGGGCCGCGGAGATCCGGCTCACGCGGGAAGAACTCCGGCGGATCGAGGCCGCGAGCCGGCGGGTCCGGCTCGACACGTTCTGAGCGGGCCTACCCCTTGTTCTCCGGCGTCTGCTTCTTCCGGCGGGAGACCACGCTCGCGACCAGGAGGAACGCGACGAACCCCACCGTGAGGGCGATGACGACCATCAGGGAGGTGTCGAGCCCGAAGGTGGTGCCGCCTGGCGGCGGGGACGTCACGTTCTGGATCGTGATCGTGCCCGTCATATCGGCCTCGAAGTTCACGCTACGGTACGTGAACGTCCCCACACGGTCCGCGGTGAAGTTCCACTGCACGGGCGCGGGGCTGTCGTCGAACGTCGGCGAGCGCGGCTCGCCCGCGTCGTCGTTCGAGTTGTTGTCGTAGTCGATGTACCACCGCAGGTTCGTGCCGTCCGCCCCCGTCAGCATCAGGGTGACGTTGTCCCCGACGTCGACCTCGAGGAGGGGACCCGGGTTCGTGATGTTGCCGGGGTCGAGACCCCAGCCCGGGGCGTTGTCGTCCCCGAACAGGGTGAACGTGCGGTCCGCCGCGGCCGCGGGCCGGGGCATGGCGACCGCCGTGACGAGGACGAGGACTGCGCTCACGAGCAGGATCCGGTTCATCGGGTTCCGCATTCCGACCACCTTCGTTCCCCGGCGCACGGGCGGCGCGAGGGGATGAAGGCTTGCGGGAGATTGTCAGGGGTGATTCCTACGCGCGAGAATCAGGAGCGCGAACGCGGGGGAGCGGGGGGTGGGACTTCCCTCGCGGCTCGCGGGCGGGCCGCGAATTTGAACCCACGGACTCCTGCGAGACAGGATCTTAAGTCCCGCGCCGTTGACCGGGCTTGGCTACCCCCGCGGGCCTCGCATCGGAGGGCCCGCCATTAAGGTTCCCGTGGCGGGGATGGCTTTATGCCCGGGGCGGGGTTCGACGGCCCGAGGTGGCATCGGTCCCATGGGGGCGCTCGACGGTCGGTGCGCGCTGATCACGGGCGCGAGCGGCGGAATGGGCCGAGCGACCGCGGTGGAGTTCGCGAAGGAGGGCGCGAAGGGGATCGGCCTCCAGTACTCGCGGAATCGGGCGGCGGCGGAGTCCGTCGCGAAGGCGGTGCGGTCCCACGGCGCGGAGCCCCTCCTCCTGCAGGCGGACGTCGGGGACCGGGACGCGTGCCACGGGATCGTGCAGACGTTCGTGAAACGGTTCAACCGGCTCGACGCCCTCGTGTGCTACGCGGGATACCCGTTCCGGAAGGAGCTGTGGTTCGCGGGGTTCGAGGATCTCACGGAGGACGCGTTCCTCGGGCCGTTCCGGGTCGACCTCCTGGGATCCGCGTTCGCCGCGCAGGCCGCCGCCCCGGTGATGAAGAAAGCGAAGCGGGGCGCGATCGTCCTCGTCGGATCGACGCCCGCGATCACGGGTGATGCTGTGGGCATCCCGTACTTCGTCGCGAAGGCGGGGGTGCTCGCGCTCACGAGGGGGCTCGCTCAGATCCTCGGGCCGTTCAACGTCCACGTGAACGCGATTGCGCCGGGGGCCGTCGACACGGAGGCGATGGCGGGACTCCCGCCGAAGGAGGCGAAGACCCTGGCGCAGGAGGCGGCCCTGAAGCGGAGGGGGGCCCCACAGGAGATCGCGAGGAAGGCCGTGTTCCTCTGTTCCGACGACGCGTCGTTCATGACCGGGGTCACGCTCGTCGTGGACGGCGGGTACGCGATGCGCTGAGCCGCTACGCCTTCGGGAGGGGCGCGCCCTCGAGGACGAAGTCGACGCGGGTCCCGCAGCTGTGGCACGTCGCGAGGAGCCGCGGGGCGCCGTCCCCGTGATGCTCCCGTACGATCCAGTGGCACCGGCCGCACTTGCACTGCAGCCGCACCTCTTCGGGCTGGCCCCGGATTGATAGGAGGAGCTGGACGTGGTCGACGACCCGCCACGCCGTCACGACGGCCCCCGTGACCTTCGAGATCGGGACGTCCCGCACCATGGACCCGGTCCCGAACGCGCCCGCGGGGCTTACCCTTTCGCATCGACCCGCCCGTTCGCGAGGGGGGACCGTGGTGAGGATACCCTCAAAGGAGGTCGGGGCATCCCTCCGGCGGAATCGCCCTGAGGGGAAGGTTCGGCCGCGCCGGATGGAGCGGGAATGACCGGGGACCACTTCGATCGGATCGCGGAATTCTACGACGTCCTCCACGATGACGTCGACTACGCGGGCGAGGCCGCCCTCATGGAGGACGTGTTCTCGCGCACGATGGACCGGCGGCCCGCCACGGTCCTCGACCTCGGATGCGGCACGGGGAACCACGCTCGGGTCCTCGCGACCCTGGGCCACCGCGTCACGGGGATCGATTCCTCCGCGGGGATGGTGCGGGTGGCGCGGAGGAAGGCGCGCGGCGTCCCCCACCTCGAGTTCGTCCGGGCGGACATGCGCCGCTTCGACCTCCGGCGAAGGTTCGACGCGGCGGTGTGCATGGACGGCGCGTTCACGCACCTGCTCACGGAGCGGGATCTCCTCTCCCACCTCCGGGCGGTCCGCCGCCACCTCGCCCCGGACGGGGTGTACGTCTTCGAGTTCGCGCAACCCCTGAAGGAAGAGACGGAAGGACCGGGGTGGATCGACCATGGCTCCTCCCCCCGGATCGTTTGGCTCTACGACATCACTTTCGATCACCGACAGCGCCTCCTCACCGCGAAGAACCGGTTCTTCGCGTTCGACCGGGACCGCGTTCTCGCGAGGTTCGTCGACACGAACTCCACGCGGCTCGTGTCCGTCCCGCTCCTCCGGAGGCTCCTCTCGAGGACCGGGATGCGCCTCGAACGCGTGTTCAGCACGGACGAGGGCTCGGCCCTCCGCCCTCTCCGGAAGGACGACCCGCTCCCGATGGCGGTCGCGAGGCCCACAGGACCCTGAACGGGACAGGGCAGGGACGTCCATGGACGGAGGGGGTCGCCCGTGAATCGCAAATCCCCGAACGATTTGCCAACTGTGAGGTCTTAAGAGGTCCTGTTGGGGTCGGCGGCGCGATGCCGCAGGAGGACCAAACACGACAGAGTACCGGCCCATCCGGAAGGAGGGGTCGGGGGTGTCTCCATTGATCGCCATCATCTTGGTGGTGGCGATCCCCGCGGTGTTGGCGAGTGTGCTGTACGTGAGCGTGAGCGGTACGCTAACCGGTGGCGCGTTGGTAGGGCCGAGCGGCGGCCATTCCTGCACGGGCCCGCAGGTGTCGATTCGGGCCACGGACACGGGATGGATCGCCGAGGTCCTGACCATCGTCCCGGGGATACGGCCCGCGGAGATGACCCTCGAGGTGAGGGCGTCCAACGGGAACATGATTCTCGAGAAGACGACCCTCTCCGGTCTCCGGCCGGAGAGCGGGGCCGCATACGTCGATCGGAACCCGAAGGTCGACGAGGTCCGTCCCGGCGACGGGATCGACTTCGACGGCGCCCGGTTCCCGGAGGGCAGCACGATCGCCATCTCGGATCGGACCGGCATGATCACGGTCCAGACTCTGAGATAGGCCCCCGACTCTTTCCCTTTTTTTCGGGCCGAAGCCCCCACGCTACCCGGAAGTCCGATGCGGGGCGGGCGGATGGGCCCGTCCGGACCCGGACCATATTGTGTCCACAAAGGATTTACAAGAGCAATTGTCGAACGGCAAGTTTAGATAAACGCTCCTGGCATGCGGGAAGCGGGGTAGGGAATGAAGCCTGAAAAGCTCATCGAACTGATGCAGACGCTCGACGATGCGTGGAACACGCAAGACTGGCCGGTGTTCCGGAAGCGCCATGCCGAGAACACGGCCGTGTACTGGCCCGGTCAGCCGGACCCGACCCGAGGACGGCCCAACCACGAGTCGGAGGCCAAGGAGTTCTTCAAGACCTTCCCGGACAACCACCTCATCAACAGGCCTTACAAGATTCTGTTCGCGGAGGGCAATCACACGTGCTCGGTGGCCGACTTCTACGGAACCATGAAGGGCCCGATGAAGAGCGCCGAAGGCAAGGTGATTCCACCGACCAACAAGGGGTTCCACGTTGAGTTCTGCACGGTTGCCACGTGGAACGAGGCCGGCGAGATCACGGAGGAGAGGCTCTTCTATGACCTCGTGGGACTCATGAAGCAGATCGGGCTCGCCTAAAGGTATGGGCCCGTCCGGATTTGAACCGGAGTCGCCAGCACCCCAAGCTGGTAGGATACCAGGCTACCCCACGAGCCCGCAGCCTCTCCGGATGCCGGGGCGGGTAAAAAGGTGTCGGCCTAGCCGAACGGGACGATCTCGTCGATGAGCTCCGCGTTCGACAGGAGCATCCGGCGGCAGCAGTACCGCTTCACGCCGAGTTCGTCGAGGACGGTCCGCGGGCTCTCCCCCGCGCGGGTGCGGGCGACGAACGGCTCCCAGAGGGAGCCGACGACCTTGCCGCACGTGAAGCATCTCACGGGTATGATCATCGGATCACCGGTACGACTTCTGCCGCTTCTTCCGGGCCCCGCGGCCGAGGGGGTTCTTCGGGAGCTTCCGCCGGGTGTCCGGGACGATCAGGGTGCGGTCGTAGTCCCGGTACAGGGACTCGAGGTCCGTGTCGTTCAGGTACGAGACGAGCCCGCGGGCGATCGCCGTGCGGGCCGCGTCCGCCTGCCCCATCACGCCGCCCCCGCCGACCCGGACGGCGATGTCCACGCCTTCCGCCTTCTTCCCCGCGAGCTTCAGGGGCTCCAGGATCTTCAGGCGGGCGAGCTCCGGCTCGTGGATCTCCACGGGGATGCTGTTCACCCGGATCACGCCGCTCCCCTTCGTCACGGTCGCGCGGGCGACCGCGGTCTTCCGCTTCCCGCTCGCGAGGACGACCTTCACGCCGCGCCTCCGAGCCGCTCCGCGATCTGCTGGAGAGTGAAGTACTTCGCGGACTTGATCACCGGGGCCGGCGGCCGCTCCAGGGGCTTGTCCTTGAGAGCAGCGGGGACGTCCACGTACACCCGGAGCCGCTTCATCGCGGCCCGGCCGCGGGGCTCCTGATACGGGATCATCCCGCGGATCGCGCGGTGGAGGATCCGGTCCGCCCGCTTCGGGTAGTACGGCCCCCGGCGCTGGCTCCCGACGTCCCGCCGGTGGCGGAACTCCGCCGTGAGCCACGCCTTCGATCCCGTGATCAGGGCCTTCTCCGCGTTCACGACCGTGATCTCCTCCCCATACAGGAGGCGCTTCGCGAGCCCGCTCGCGAGACGCCCGATGATCTGCCCGCTCGCGTCCACGACCGTCATCGCCCTACCCCAGGATCCGGACGCCCGTGCCCTTCGGGTGCTGCCGCGCGAACTCGAGGATCGGGAGTGCATGACCGCCCGCGGC
>JAIBJG010000102.1 GCA_020029475.1 Methanobacteriota archaeon
GTGTGTCACCTCGGAGAGGTCGCGCCTCTGATGGGGTGGGGGGCGATCGAGATCATCCCGACGAGCGCCTCGAAGCCCGGGATCCTCGCCGGGGTCGCTACCGCAATCGCGGAGGCGGGGATCAGCGTCCGTCAGGTGATCGTGGACGACCCGGAGGTCTCCGACGATCCCCACGCGTTCATCGTCACGGAGCAGCCCGTGCCGGAGCGGCTCCTCCCCAGGATCCGGGCCGTCGAGGGCGTGAAGAGCGTCGTCCTCCACTAAATGCGGAGACTACGGCCCGAGGAGCCGGAGGTGCTCTGTCCGGATGCAGCGGCTCTGGATTACGGTGAAACCGGCCGCTTCCGCTTTCTTCGCAGCCTCCTCGTTCCGGATCCCGAGCTGCGTCCAGATCACCTTGCCGCGGGCGTCCTTGATTGCCTCGTCCACGACCGCCGGGACGTCCGTGCTCGGACGGAACACATCGACGACCTCGTATCCGCCCGGGACGGACCTGAGGTCCGGGTACGCCTTCCGCCCGAGGATCTCCGTCGCGGTCGGGTTCACGGGGATCACGTCGTAGCCCCGCTCGATCAGATACTTCGGGACCGTGTGCGCCTCCTTCTCCGGGTTCTTCGACATCCCCACCACCGCGATCCGCTTGTATCGCGTCAGGATGTCCTTCATCAAGCGGTCGTCCGTCATCGGGCCGTCCAACGCGCGTCCCGCCTTAACGCTTGGCCACTCACCGGGCAGCGCCGCCTGGAGGTCGGAACACCGGCCCCACAGGCCCTTTCAGAGGGGCTTTCCTCCCTTATCGCTCGTATCCTGCGATAAATATATTAACCCGCTATATTATGCGGGGGCAAGGGTGCACTCTAATGCAACCGCCGATGATGCCGCCCATGGCGCCCAGACAACCGCCGTTGAACATGCTGCTCGCCCTGTCGTTTGTCGCGGGGCTCGGCCTGCTGATGGTCGCCGGGATCCTAGTGAGCTACACGATGACGGCCAGCGTGCGTGCGAATCAGGCAGACGTGGACAACTGGACGGCCTACGCCTCCATGGTTTGGAACGCGGGGTTCTTCTTCCTGCTCGTGGCGATCTTCGGAACCGCGGTGATGCGGCGAGACGTCGATCCGCTCGGGCGCCTGTTCCTGTGGCTCGTCGCCTTCATCCTCGTCCTCGTCCTGTTCGTGGCCCCGGGACTGTTCTTCTCGCGGCCGTAGGGGGGTCCTGGGATGACGATGGACCTCTCCCAATCGTGGCTGGCCCAGATGGGCCGGTCCGGAGCCCGTGACGGGTTGATCGTGCTCGGCCTCGTGGCGATCACCGCAGGGGCCCTCGCGCTCGCCCTGACGATGCTCACCGCCTCGACCGCCCTCGTGTTCGTGGCGCGCGTGCTCACCGCGATCGGCGGCCTTTTCCTGGCCCTGCCCCTCTTCCTCGGAGCGACGGGGGACGACCGCTGGTCCGGAGGCGTCCGGATCGCGGGCCTCGTGGTCGGGTTCTTCATCATCCTCGTGACCCTGATCCGGATCTGAGGCGGTTCGACTCCTGGGCCCCCGCGATGCGGGGCGCCCTCCCCGGACCCCCTCGGGAAACCTTCATGGCCCACGCCCGCCCATCGTGAGCCGATGGAGGCGGAGGCCCGGCAGATCGCGGAGCGGCTCCGGTCCGCGGACCGCGTCGGCGTGTACTGTCACATCGATGCGGACGGGATCACAGGTGGGGCGATCGCCTCCGAGGCCCTGTCCCGGGCGGGGATCGCCCACGATGTAGCGTTCCTGAAGAAGCTCGACGACGCGTCGATCCAGGTGATCCGGAGGGAGGCCCCGCCCGTCGCGTGGTTCGTCGACTTCGGCGCGGGGCAACTCCATCACATGGAGGGGCTCGACGCCGTGATCACGGACCACCATGTGCCCACGAACCGGGACATCCCGATGGAGCGGCGGCGGGACCTGGTCCGGTTCGCGGAGGACGAGGACCGGGTTCTGATGCTGAACCCCCACATGGAGGGGGAGGGGTCCGACGTCGTCAGCGGAGCGGGGCTCGCATACGCGGTCGCGAAGGCGCTCGACGCGGGGAACCGGGACCTCGCGGCGGTCGCGATCGTGGGTGCGGTCGGCGACGTCCAGGACCAGGAGTTCCGGCGGCTGCGGGGGTTCAACCGGACGATCCTCCAGGACGGGATCGAGGCGGGCGTCCTCCAGGCCCACACGGACCTCCGGCTCTTCGGCCGGGAGACCCGCCCGATCCACAAGATGCTCGAGTACTCGAACGACCCGTGGATCCCGAAGCTCAGCGGGAACGGGGAGGCGTGCATCGCGTTCCTCCTCGAGGTGGGGATCGACCTGAAGGTCGAGGAGACGTGGCGGACGTGGTCCGAGCTCGACCCCGGGGAGAAGCGGAGGATCGTGTCCGAGCTCGTCACCCACATGCTCTCCCGCGGGTGCGGGTGGCGGGAGGTCGTGCGCCTCGTCGGGGAGGTGTACACGCTCGTCAAGGAGCCCGTCGGCAGCCCGACGCGGGACGCGAAGGAGTTCGGGACCCTGATCAACGCGTGCGGGCGGTACGAGGCCGCGGAGGTCGCGTATCGGGTGTGTCGCGGGGACCGCGGGGAGGCCCTCGAGGAGGCGTTCCGCCTCCTGGCGGGCCACCGGGAGCACCTCGTCTCCTCCCTGGACTGGATCGAGCAGGTCGGCCTCTCCCGTCTCGACGCAATCCAGTACTTCCACGCGGAGGACAAGATCCGGGACACCGTCGTCGGGATCGCGGCGGGGATCGCCCTCCAGGCGAGCGGAAACCGCCGGATGCCGATCCTCGCGTTCGCGTTCGCCCCCGACGGCGTGAAGGTGAGCGCGCGGGCGCCTCGGGAACTCGTCGCCCGGGGGCTCGACCTCGCCGCGATCATGCGGGAGGCGTCGAAGCGGTTCGGCGGGGAGGGCGGGGGCCACCACGGGGCGGCGGGCGCGACGATCCCGCGGGGGACGGAGCAGGAGTTCGCGAAGGCCGTGGATAGGCTCGTGAAGTCGCAGCTCGCGGGCGGACCCGGCTCGGGCTAGACGGGGTCAACGGGGCCTCGGTCGGAGCCGGAGTTCCCACCGCTGTTCTCGCGCCCACGGCGCCCACTCGCAATCGTCCTTCTCCTCCGCGAGGAGGAAACCGGCCCTCTCGTACAGCCTCCGTGCGGGATCCAGGTCGCTCACGGTCCATAGGAAGATCCCGTCGTACCCCGCCTTTCGGCAGAACGCGACCGCGCTGGAGAGGAGCCGCGCCCCGACCCCCCGCCCTCGCGCATCCCGTTCGACGAGGAACCACCGGAGCTTCGCCCACCGGGGGCGGTCGTCGACGTGGTGGATCGCGATGAAGCCTAACGGCCGGCCCCCCGCCTCCGCGACCCACAGTCGGTCCTTGCTCGGGTTGTAATTCCTCGCGTACGGCGCGAGCCCCTCGCAGAGGTATGTCTCGAAGGAGTCCTTGTACCGGAACTCGGTCTTGTACACGACGGACTGGCGGTGGAGGATCCAGCCGAGGTCGCCGACCCGTTGCTTCCGCACCGTGACGGGTTCGGGGGACGCGTTCGGGTCGAGCAGGTGCCGGACCGTCCGGAGGGAGGTCGAGAGCTCCCTGCGCTCCCCCTCCTGAAGCGGCTCGAGGAACGCGCCGACCTGGACGTCCGCCCGCTCGTTCAGCGTCCGGAACGCCCGCATCCCCGAGGCCGTGAGGAAGAGGTGCTGTGCGCGACCGTCCTGCAGGGAGTCGACCCTGCGCAGGAGACGCGCCCGGGCGAGCCGCGCGACGAGACGGCTGAGGTATCCCCGGTCGAAGCCCGTGCGCCCCGCGATCTCCTTGGCGGTGGACCCCGGGGCCGACCCGATCTCGTAGAGGACACGCGCCTCCTGGACGCTGAAGGGAGTCTGCAGGTAGCCGCGGTCCAGGACTCCGATGAGGCGGGTGTAGAACCGGTTGAAGGTCCGAACGAGCCCGGTAAGGGATTCCGCGGAAGCGGCCGCCGACATCCGTCGCCCAATTAGTTGCCGATGACATATATCTTCCGGGCGGCGGGCCGGACGACGTCTGCACCTCGTGAGGATGTGCGGCCTACTCGGCGGCCTTCTTCTGGAAGGTCCACAGGGCGAGGGCGAGCAGGCCGACGAACCAGACAGCGGCGGCCGCTCCGACGACGGGCGGTTCGAGGGAGGATCCGCCGAAGCCCTGGAAGCCTGGCGGCGCGGAGAGGAATACGAGGCTCGAGGCGATGGACGTGGGGTTCCCGAGCCCGGAGGCCTGGGTGAAGCGGAAGTATGCGGCGGGGTCGCCCGAGAACAGGACCGTGGCGGCGACCGCGGTCACGATCGGGTACAGGATGTTGAACAGCAACCAGATCAAGACCCCGTACAGGACCGCGCTCCCGCCCGTCTTTGCGAGGGTGGACAGGGTGAGCTGGAGGAGGACGTAGAGCGCGATGAGGAGGAGGGACCCGCCCAGGAACGCGCCCGCGAAGGCGCCCGTGGGTCCCTTCCCGGAGGCCGCTGCGATGACCCCGATCCCTGCGAGGTTCACGAGGGTCACGGGGATCGCGACGGCGCCGAACGCGCCGAGGAACTTCCCCAGGAGCACGCCGGATCGACTGGAGGGGCGGGAGAGCAGCAGGTCCATCGTCCCCTGGACGCGCTCCTTCGAGATCGCGTCGAAGCTGAGGACGATCGCGAAGATCGACACGATCAAGAAGGACAGGGATGCGATGACGGCGAGGACGAGGTCAGGGCCGCTCGAGAAGGGGGTGCCGTCCGCGGTGTCCGGCACGAGGACCGGCAACGTCTCCGACTCCCCTCCCACCTCAACGGTCACCTGCGAGAGCCCCACGGGGAGGTCGAACCGGATGTACCCGAACCGGTCCGTGGTCCCGACGCTCGTCCCGTTCACGGAGACGTTCGCG
>JAIBJG010000103.1 GCA_020029475.1 Methanobacteriota archaeon
AGGATCCCCGCCACCGTGCAGTAGTCGAACTCGACGCCCTGCGCGATCCGGATCGGCCCCGCCCCCACGATGAGGACCTTCTTCCCCGGGAGCGGCACGACCTCGTCCCCCGCCTCGAAGGTAGAATAGTAGTACGGAGTGCGGGCTTCGAATTCCCCGCCACAGGTGTCGACCATCTTGTACGTGACCTTGCGGCGGGCCGCCCGGACCCGGTGCTCCTCCACCCCCGCCAGGGCGGCGATGTACTCGTCCCCGAACCCCATCCGCTTCCCGTCGTCCACGAGGTCCCGCGTGAGCGGGCCCGCCTTCAGCCTCGCCTCCATGGAGACGAGGTTCGCGATCTTCGTGATGAAGAACGGGTTCCACGCGGTGAGCGCGGCGATCTTCTCCGTGGCGTACCCCCGCCGCAGGCCCTCCGCCACCGCGTAGATCCGCTTGTCCGTGGGCTGCCTCAGCTCCGTCAGGAGGTCGTCCTCGGACCACGGCTCGGGCTCGAGCCCGACCTTCCCCACCTCCAGGGACCGGAGGGCCTTCATGAAGGACTCCTCGATCGTCCGCCCGATCGCCATCACCTCGCCGGTGGACTTCATCGACGTCCCGATGCGGGCGTCGACCGTCGGGAACTTGTCGAACGGCCATCGCGGGATCTTCGTGACGACGTAGTCGATCGTGGGCTCGAACGCGGCCATCGTCTTTCCCGTCACCGGGTTCGGGATCTCGTCCAGGGTCAGCCCGACCGCGATCTTCGCAGCGATGCGGGCGATCGGATACCCGGTCGCCTTCGACGCGAGCGCGGACGAGCGCGAGACCCTCGGGTTCACCTCGATCACGCGGTACTCCCGGGTCTCCGGGTGGACCGCGAACTGGATGTTGCACCCGCCCTCGATCTTCAGCGCGCGGATGATCCGGATCGCGGCGGCCCTCAGAGTCTGGTGGTCCACGTCGCTCAGGGTCTGGGCGGGCGCGACGACGATCGACTCCCCGGTGTGGAGGCCCATCGGGTCCACGTTCTCCATGGAGCAGATCGTGATACAGTTGTCCGCTAAGTCCCGCATCACCTCGTACTCGAACTCCGCCCACCCCTCCACGGACTCCTCGACGAGGACCTGCTTGATTCGGGAGTACGCGAGGCCGATGGAGACGATCCGCTCGAGGTCCTCCGGGTTGCGGGCGATCCCGCTCCCGGTCCCGCCGAGGGTGTATGCGGCCCGGACGATCACGGGAAGCCCGCCGAGGTCCTCCACGAAGACCCTCGCCTCCTCGACCGTGGTCACCGCGCGGCTCCGGGGGATCGGCTCCCCGATCTTCCGCATCAGGTCCGCGAACGCCTCCCGGTTCTCCCCCGCCACGATCGCCTCGAGGCGGGTTCCGAGAAGTTCGACGTCGTACTTCTCCAGGATCCCCTTCTCGGCGAGCTCGGAGCTCAGGTTCAGCCCCGTCTGCCCGCCCATCCCGCTCAGGATGCCGTCGGGACGCTCCTTCGCGATCACCTTCTCCAGGAACTCGACGGTGAGGGGCTCGATGTACACGGCGTCCGCCATGTCCACGTCCGTCTGGATCGTGGCGGGGTTCGAGTTCACGAGGACGGTCCGGAGGCCTTCTTCCCGGCACGAACGGCACGCCTGTGAGCCGGAGTAGTCGAACTCCGCGGCCTGTCCGATGACGATGGGCCCGGACCCGATGACGAGGACGGTCCGGAGGTCCGCCCGCTTCGGCGTCCCGTCACCCCCGCGCCATCTCGGCGAATTCCCGGAAGATGTACCCGTTGTCCCAGGGGCCCGGGTGGGCCTCCGGGTGGTACTGCACGGAGAACACGGGGAGCTCCTTGTGGAGCATCCCCTCCACGGTGTTGTCGTTCAGGTTCATGTGGGTGATCGTGAACTCGGAGGCCTCCATGGACTTCGCGTCCACCGCGAATCCGTGGTTCTGGGACGTGATGTGGACCCTGCCGGTGCGGAGGTCCTTCACGGGCTGGTTCCCGCCCCGGTGGCCGAACTTCAACTTATACGTCCTCCCGCCGAAGGCGAGCCCGAGAATCTGGTGTCCGAGGCAGATCCCGAGGATGGGGTACTCCGTCGCGATCTCTTTCGCGGTCTTCACGGGTGACGCGAGGATATCGGGATGCGCGGGGTCCCCCGGGCCGTTCGAAATGATCACGCCGTCCGGCTTGTGGCGGGCGACGTCCTCCGGGGTCGCGTCGTACGGGAGCTGGACGACCCGCCCGTGGCGCTGCGCCTCGCGGACGATGTTCATCTTCACCCCGCAGTCGATCACAACGAACGTGCGGCCCGGCGGTCCCGGGTACTCGATCCGCTCGCGGGTGCTGCACTCCGCGACGAGGTTGCGGGTGTCCGGGAAGGGCATCGCGCGGACCTCCTTCATCGCCCCCTCGAGGTCCCCGCCCTCCGGGACGAGTGCCGCCCGCATCGTCCCCCGGGTACGGGTCTTGATCGTGAGCATGCGCGTGTCGACCCCGCTGAGGCCGGGTCGCCCCTGCTCCTGGAGGAAGCGGTCCACGCCCATCGTCGCCTTCGGATGGACGGGCATCGGGCACGCCTCCTTCACGACGAAGCCCGTGACCTGGATCTCCTTGGACTCCATTGAGGCGGGGTCCACGCCGTAGTTCCCGATTAGCGGGTACGTCATCATCAGGATCTGGCCGCGGTAGCTCGGGTCCGTGAGGGCCTCCGTGTACCCCGTCATGTTCGTGTTGAAGACGAGCTCCCCGAAGACGCGCCGGTTCGATCCGAAAAACACGCCCTCGGCGGTCGTGCCGTCCTCGACCACCAAGGTCCCACGCATTTCCTTAGACCCCCACGCTATTTCGGTGGACGCTTATTAGTCTTTCCAAACGAGAGCGTCTACGCCGTCGAATCCTCCGCCCTCTCGCGGATTCCGCGCATCCGCGCGTTCATGCTCTGCCAATGACTCCCCTGCCAATAGATGCGACCACAGGAGGCGCATCGCCAGAATTCCTCCTGGCGCTCGTACACGCCGTCCGGGACCTTTCCCCGGATCTCGGCCTTCTCGACTCCCCGAAGCGGGGCGTTGCATACGGAGCACCGGGTCATCGAGAGGTCGGCCTGCAGCTTGAAGTGCCGGAGGACCTGGAGCAGCTGTGCGTCGAGGTCGTCGCTCGCGACGAAAACGCTTCCCGCCGTGCGCCCGGAGAGTTCCCGGTCCCGCGTCAAGAGGGTCCGGTCCTCGCGGCCCGACACGGCGATCAACTCGTTGTCGTCGAGCGGGCCGGGGTACGCGACGTCGTTCCCCAGGAAACGGAGCCATTTCGCGAGGGTACCGAGCATGTGATCGCAGAGGAAATTCATCCGCCGCGCCTCGAGAGAATCCCCACGACGACCCGGGCCGCCCGGCGGAGCCCCTCGACGTGTCGCTCGTGATGGAACCCGGGGTTCCATCCGGGACCGCCGAGTTCGTCGGACACGACGAACACGCTCGCGACCCGCATCCCGCGATGCCGGGCGACGGTCCACAGGGCGGCGGCCTCCATGTCCACGGCGACGACCCCCCGCTTCGCGAGGCGTGTGGCCCGATCCCGGTGCTCCCGGTAGGGCGCATCCGTGGTCCATACTCCACCTTCCCGGACGGTGAGCCCACCGCTCGCGCACGCCGCGAGGATCGTCGCCCGGAGCCCCGGATCGGGTTCGGGACGGCGCGGGACACCGTAGTGGCGGGATGTCCCCTCGTCCGAGACCGCGAAGTCAGGCACGACGAGGTCTCCGATTCGAAGGTCTTTGACGATTGACCCGCACGAACCGAACGCGATGACCTCGCGTACTCCGAGGACGCCCATCTCCTCTAGGTCCATGGCGGAGGCGGGGGCCCCGATGTGGGAACGGAACACGGCCGCGGGCACCCGACCGGCCTTGCCGACGGCCACCCATCGACTCCACGCGGACGGCGCTCCATGGATTGCGCGTCGCACGGCGCGGAACTCGTCCCCGCCGAAGACGTGGACGGCTCGGCGGGGGAGCCGGGTCTGCGAGGCGTTCAGGTGCAAGTCCTTCCGGAGGTACCGGAGGAAGTGCTCGGGCCGGACGATGAACCCGGACTCCTTCACCGGACCACCGCGTACTCGAGGAGCACGCCCTCCCCCAGGGGCATCGACCTCTTCAGCCGGAGCTGAATCGCATGGCCGATGTCCGCGATCCCTTCCCCGCTCACGAGGGTGGGGGTCGAGTGCCCCCCGATGATGAAGCTGCTCACGAACACGACGAGCTCGTCCGCGAGGCCCGCGCGGAGGAAGGACCAGTTCACGGTGCTCCCGCCCTCGACGAGGAGACGCTTCACGCCCCGCTCCGAGAGGATCCCGAGAAGCTTGGGGACGTCCACCTGGTCTTCGCCGCACCGCACGGCCTCCGCGTTCCGGAACGTCTTCGTGCAGCTCGTGTTCGTCGCGATCAGGGTGGCCGCGGCCCCGTCGAAGACCGCGGCGTTCACGGGAGACGAGCCGTCGGAGTCCAGCACGACGCGGAGGGGGTTCGGCCCCTTCGCGAACTCCTTCTTCACCGTGAGCTTCGGGTCGTCCATCAAGATCGTCCCGACGCCGACGAGGATCGCGTCGCACCCCGCGCGGAGCTCGTGGACCCGCCGCAGGTCCTCGTCGTTCGAGATCCGGACGCCCTCTCGGGAGGGAAGGGCAATCTTTCCGTCCGCGGACATCGCGGCGTTCACGATGACGTGGGGCCTCACGGCCCGCCAAAGATGCCAAGGGTTAATGAACCCTTTTCAGAGAGTTCTTTTGGCGGGGGTGAATGGAGACGACCATGGCGACGAAAAAGTCGGTGGTCGAGATGGTCACGCCCACGAAGTTCCGTGGGACCGGGTACTCAGGCGCCACAATCCTCTTCCACAACCCGGGGGAGGGGGAGCCCCG
>JAIBJG010000001.1 GCA_020029475.1 Methanobacteriota archaeon
GAGGGGGAGCCCCGCGAGGGTCCATCGCCGTTCGAGAGCGTCGTACTCGCCGCGGGTGGATGCACGGCGTTCGATGTCGTCGACATCCTGCGGAAGAAGAGGGAGCCCGTGGAGTCCTTCCGGATCGAGCTGGAGTCCCAGAGGGCGCAAGGGCCGCCCGCCGTCCTCGAGAAGCTTCACATCACGTACGTGCTGAGGGGGCCGAAGAAGGAGGCGAACGTGGCTCGGGCCATCGAGGTCTCCCAGGAAAAGTACTGCTCCGTGAACATCATGCTGAAGCGCGCGGGCGTCGAGGTGACGACGAGCTACCGCATCGAATCCTGAAGAGTGTATCAGGTCCGAGACTGCAATGACATCCTTTTAAGTATGCACATCGAGTTCGCACTCCGTTCCATGGACGGAATCCAGATCTACGAGCTCCGCAGGATGGACCTCCGCGGCGCGACCGTGATCGACGGCTTCCCGAGCGTGGGGCTCGTCTCGAGCATCGTCGCGAACTACCTGATCAACGCGCTGAACCTCGTCCAGATTGGGATCATGGACTCTGTCCAGTTCCCGACGGTCTCCCTCGTCCGGGACGGCGAGCCGATGAACCCCGTCCGGATCTACGGCGGGCCGAAGCAGGAGGGACGGGACCAGATCGTCGTGTTCATCTCCGAGTTCCAGCCGCCCCCGAACCTGATCAAGGCGATCGCCTCCACGGTGCTGGATTGGACCCAGGACCAGAAGTGCAACCTCCTCGTCTGCCCGGAGGGGCTGATCGTGGACGCGGAGAGCGCGACAGACCGCCAGGCGGAGGTGTACGGGATTGGCTCCACGGACAAGGCGAACGACCTCCTGCGAAAGAACTCCGTGATGCCCTTCGAGGAGGGTGTGATCACGGGCGTGGCGGGCGTCCTTCTGAACGAGGGCCGCCGGCGGGACTTCGACGTGATCACGCTCCTCAGCGAGGCCCACCCGGACTACCCGGACGCGCGGGCGGCCGCGCGGGTGATCGAGGTCGTCGACAAGCTCATGCTCCACACGGAGCTCGACGCCCGCCCGCTGTACGAGGAGGCGGAGCGGATCGAGATGCAGCTGAAGTCGATCCAGCACCAGACGGAGGCCGCGAAGAAGCCCTCCGGCCCCGTGCGGCCGAGCATGTACGGCTAGGACCGGTCCACCGGGGTCACGCGGACCCGCGAGATCCCGCCCTCCGAGGAGGCGTGGAACTGGGTCCCGAGGAAGGAGCCGAGGAGCCACATCATCGTGCGCGCGTGCTCGGTGACCTCTCGCACGAGGAACTCGGACGGGCTTGCCGCCATCGCCGCGTACGCGAGGACCTGGTCGCTCGCGTGGACGTCCAGGGTCGCCCGGCTCTCGATCTCTTTGAGGAGCGAGGTCGCGGCCTGCTCGCCGACTTTCTCCGCCCGCTTCCCCTTCTCCGCGAGCGCGGAAGCGCCGAGGATCGTCTCCGGGGTCTCCGCCCACAGGACGATCGCGCCGCCGGGGCCCACCGCCCGGTCCGGGCCGAGGGTCTCGGAGTGGATCCGCACGGACGTGTACTTCGCGAACTGGCGGATTGCGGCAGACTTCATCCGGTCCGTGACGTCCTCGGGCAGGTTCGAGGCGTGTGCGCGGCCCGCGATTCGGACAATGCCGCCCCGGCCCGGAAGGAGGAGCGGCCGCCACCGGGATGTTCGCTCCACCCGCACCCGGACGAGTCCGCCCCCTCGGGGATAGTATCCCCGCATCGCGACCTCGACCTCCGCCCGGCCCCCCATCTTCTGGAGGAGCCCGAGGAACACGTGCCCGAAGTAGTCCAGGGGCGGGGACCACGGCACGTCCGTCCCGCCACGGACCTCGAGCTCCGTGTCCCCGGCCTGGAACGCGGCGGGCAGGCAAGCCTGGAGGACGAGCGTGACGGACCCCGCGGTGCCGACGTCGACGGCGATCTTTCCGCCATGGAGGGGGCCCGGGGTGAAGGTGAACGCGCCCGAGCCGACCTCCGCGCCCTCGACGCGGGCGTCGCACAGTCGCGCCACGGCCCGGATCGCGGTCGCGTGCTGGGCGGCGAGCCCCGGTTTCGCGCGCTTCGCCCGGACGTTCATGACCCGCACCGGCGTGGACGTGATTGCGGAGAGCGCGACCGCCATGCGGACGATCTGCCCGCCGCCCTCCCCATGGGAGCCGTCGATCTCGAGGCCGCTCACGGCGTCGGCGATGGCGGGGACGCCACGTTAAGCCTGCGCTCCCGCCGGCGGCGGGCCCACTTCTCCAGTTCCACCGCGAAGAACACGGTGCTCGCGACGAGGGTCGCGCCGAGGGCCTCGTTCCACGGCAGGGACCGGGTCTGGAACGGCACCTGGAGGGCGGGGACGTACACGACCGCGAGCTGGAGGGCGACCGTGAGGAGGACCGCGCCGATCAGGTACGGGTTCCGGAAGAACCCCTCCTTGAACACGGATTCCCGGGAGACCCGGATCGCGAGGACGTGGAACACCTGGAACATCGCGACCGTGTAGAAGACGAGGGTCCGGGCTTCCTCCGGCTGGAGGCGGGGAAGGGCCCACAGGTACAGCCCGAGGGACCCGACCGCCATCAGGGACCCGACCCATGCGATGTGGAGCCCCATCCCCTCCGCGAGGATCCCCGTCTTCGGGTCCCTCGGCTTCCGGTCCATCAGGCCCCGTTCCTTGGGCTCCACGCCGAGCGCGAGGGCGGGGAAGCCGTCCGTGATCAGGTTGATCCAGAGGAGCTGGAGCGGGAGCAGTGGAAGCGGGAGGAAGAGCGTGGACGCGATGAACAGGACGAGGACCTCCCCGGAGTTCGTGCTCAGAAGGTACCGGACGAACTTCCGGATGTTCTCGTACACCCCGCGGCCCTCCTCGACGGCGGCGATGATCGACGCGAAGTTGTCGTCCAGGAGGACCATGTCCGCGGCCTCCTTCGCGACGTCCGTCCCCGTGATCCCCATCGCGATCCCGAGGTCCGCCGTCTTCAGGGCCGGCGCGTCGTTCACGCCGTCCCCCGTCATCGCGACGATGTCCCCCCGGGCCTTCCAGGCGCGGACGATCCGGAGCTTGTGCTCCGGGGACACGCGGGCGTACACGAGGACCCGCTCCACCTCCTCGCGGAGCGCTTCGTCCGACAGGGCGTCCAGCTCCTCCCCGGTGAGCGCGGGCTCCCCCTTCTCGAGGATCCCCATCTCCCGCGCGACCGCCATCGCGGTGAGCTTGTGGTCCCCGGTGATCATCACGACCGTGATCCCCGCGCGCTTCGCCCGGCGGATCGCGTCGATCGCGTCCCTCCGCGGGGCGTCCATCATCCCCGCGAGCCCGAGGAACACGAGCCCCCGCTCGATGACCGCCTCCTCCGGGGCGGGCGTCCCCTCGACCTCCTTGTACGCGAGGGCGAGGACCCGGAGGGCCCGCGTCGCCATCTCCTGGTTCCGGAACAGGACCTGCTTCTTCGTGAAGTCGTCGAGGGGGCGGACGGTGCCGCCCTCGAGGATCCGGTCGCACACCGCGAGCACCCGCTCCGGCGCGCCCTTCACGTACACGCGGGTCTGCCCGGGGCTCGCACGGGGGGCGTGGACCGTCGACATCATCTTCCGCTCCGAGCTGAACCCGATCTCCCCGACCCGGGGTGACTCCGCCTCGACATCCTGCTTCCGGAGGCCCGCGCGCATCCCCGCGACGAGGAGGGCGACCTCCGTGCTGTCCCCCTCCACGGAGTACCGCCGGCGATCCGTGCGGACGGAGGCGTCGTTGCACAGCATCCCGCACCGGAGGGCCGCCTCGAGGTCCCGGTGGTCCCGGAGGTCGACACGGGCGCCGTTCCACCTGATCTCTCCGCGCGGGTCGAACCCCTCCCCATCCACCTCGTACTCCCTCCCCCCCGCCAGGATCGACCGGACGTTCATCTCCCCCTTCGTGAGGGTCCCGGTCTTGTCCGAACAGATCACGCTCGTGGAGCCCAGGGCCTCGACGGCGGGGAGGTTCCGGATCAGCGCGTTGCGCTTCACCATCCTCTGGAGGCCCAGCGCGAGGCTGATCGTGACGATCGCGGGCAGCCCCTCGGGGATCGCGGCGACGGAGAGGCTCACGGAGGTGAGGAAGAGGACCTCGAGGTTCGCGGTGCCGCCGAGGTACCCCAGGGCGAACACGAACGCGCTGATCGCGAGGATCACGACCCCGAGCTGCTTCCCGAGGCGGTTCAGCTGCCGCTGGAGCGGGGTCTCCGACTCCCCCGCCTTCTGGACCAGGCCCGCGATCTTCCCGAGCTCCGTCCGCATCCCCGTGGCGATCACGACCCCCCGGCCGCGGCCCGCCTCGACGAGGGTCCCCGCGTAGACCGTGTTCCGGCGGTCCGCGAGGAACGTGTTCCGGGGGAGGGGGTCGACGGCCTTGGATACGGGCAGGGACTCCCCCGTGAGGGAGGCCTCGTTCGTCCGGAGGGCGACGACCTCGATCAGGCGGCAGTCCGCGGGGACCTTGTCCCCCGTGGAGAGGACGACGATGTCCCCGGGGACGAGCTCCCGCGCGGGGATCGCCATGGGTTCCCCGCCCCGCACGATGTGGGCCCGGGGGGCCGCGAGGCTCCGGAGGGCCTCGAGGGACCGCTCCGCCCGGTACTCCTGGACGAACCCGAGGATCGCGTTCAGGATGATGATGACCGTGATCAGGGCCGCGTCGTACAGCTCCTCCGCCGTCCCCTGGACGAACGCGATCGCCCCCGAGATCACCGCCGCGGCGATCAGGACGATGACGAGGACGTCGAGGAACTGGGACAGGAAGATCTTCAACGGGCTGATCTTCGCGAGCTGCTGGAGCTCGTTCGGGCCGTATGTCGAGAGCCGGGCCCTCGCCTCGTCGGGAGGGAGCCCGGCGGGCGAGGACTCGAGTCGCTGGAGGACGGCCTCGAAGGGGATCGCGTGCCAGTCGTCATCCACGGCGGGGCTCCCAACGAGTGGGGCTATAAATCCGCTTCGCGGGAACCCCCGCAGCCCGCCCTCCGCCTGTTTGTCAACTGTGACCGGGGCGTGGACGGCAGATATTTGTAGGGTCGCCCCGCCTTTCGCGGGCCGGGATGGGAGAAGCGGCAGCAATCCCAATCGCGTCAGCGCGGGCCCTCGGCCCCGGAGGTGCGTGAGATGGCGGAGACGACCGCCCTCATGTTCGAGGTCGGGATCATCATGCTCGTCGCGTTCATGGGCGCGGCGATCGCGTCCCGGTTCCGGCTCAGCGTGATCATCGGCTACATCGTGGCGGGGATCCTGATCGGCCCGCACGTCCGGCTCGACGTGGGCGGCCTGAGCTACCGGGGGGTCATCACGGACAACGCGTTCATCACGGACCTCAGCCGGGTCGGGCTGATCCTCCTCCTGTTCTTCGTCGGCCTCCAGTTCAGCATCGAGAAGCTGAAGCGGACGAAGCAGGCCGCCGTCGTCCTCGCCCTCGTGAACCTCGGGGTGAACCTGTTCGCGGGGTTCGTCCTCGGGACGTATCTCGGGTGGCCCCTGATCGACACGATCTTCCTGGCGGGGGTCGTCGCGATGTCGAGCTCCGCGATCACGGCGAAGTCCCTGATCGAGCTCCGGCGGCTCAGCAACAACGAGACGGAGTTCCTCCTGGGGATGGTGATCCTCGAGTCGTTCATGGCGATGTTCCTCCTCACCCTCGTGAACGGGCTCGTGATCAGCTCGGACGCCGCCCCGATCAGCCCCATGCACCTGTTCGTCGGCGTGGCCCTGTTCATCGGGTTCTTCGCGTTCCTCGCCCTCGTCGTGATCCCCCGGGCCGCCTCCCTCTTCGAGCGGATCAAGAGCGAAGAGCTCTTCGTCCTCTTCGCCCTCGGGATCGTGTTCACCGCGGCGGCCCTCGCGGAGGCGTTCCGGATCCCCGCGATCATCGGCGGTTTCTTCATCGGCATGGTGTTCGCGGACACGAAACTCGTGACGCGGTTCGAGACGAAGCTCGAGCCCCTGCGGGACGCGTTCGTCGCGGTGTTCTTCCTCTCCTTCGGGATGATGATCGACCCCGCGATGTTCCCGGTGATCCTGCCGATGATCCTGATCGCGATCCCGCTGATCTTCCTGAACGACCTCTTCCTCACGTCCGCCCTCGCGTACTTCATCGGGTTCAGCGGGCGCTCCTCGACGGCGATCGGTACGAGCCTCCTCGGGCGGAACGAGGAGGCGATTCTGTACGCGAGCGTGGGCACGCGTGCGATCCGGTCGAACCCGAACCTCCCGGGGGACCACGCGGGGACCCTCCTCTCCCCCTTCGCGGGCCTCCTCTGCATCATCATGTCCGCCCTCACGCCGACGATGATGCGGCGGTCCGACGCGATCGCGGGGTGGTTCTCCCGCCACCTGCCGAAGTACATCACGTTCGGCGGGGACCTCGTGAAGCGGACTCTGAAGACGTTCGTCCTCCCCGCCTCCCTCCCTCTCTTCAAGCACAGCAGGGTCTTCGTCGTCGCCCTGTTCGGGTACGTCGCGTACATCGTCGCCCTCGCCCTCGCGCCGGGGTGGTTCCACCTCGGGATGACCCTCGCGCTGCCCGCGGTCGTGTACGGGGTGTGGGGGATCGCCCTGACGACGTTCGAGCATCCCGTGCGGCACACGAACTACGGGTTCGGCGGGACCCTCGCCTCGAAGGGCGAGATTCACTCCCTCGTCTCCGGGATCGTCGTCGGGGCCCTCGCGAGCGCGGGGGCCGTGGCGGCGGTCTGGCAGTTCTGGTGGCCCGCGACCCTCGTCGTCCTGTACGCGTACTTCCTGTTCGTCGTATTCTCGATGAGGGCGACGTACCGGTCCCTCGTCCTCGGGAAGGGCCGCCGGGTGGAGTCGTCGATCCTCGGAAGGATGCGCCCCCTGAGGAACTCGTGGGCCCCGCGGGCCGCGAACGGGCGGAAGTAGGCGGACGGCCCCGCGTCCTCACCGGAGGAGCGGGTACTCGAGGTCCGCAATCCAGGACTCGTTCCTCAGTGTCGTCGCGGGCCCGTGGCCGGGCAGGACACGCGTGTCCCCCGGGAGCCCCCGGTACAGCCGTCGGAGCGTGAACGTCATCTTCCCGGGGCTCCCGTCCCGGAGGTCCGTCCGCCCCGACGTTCCCGCCATCACGGTGTCCCCGGAGAACAGGACCCCTTCGTTCGCCACCCAGAACACCGCGGAGCCCGGGGAGTGGCCGGGCGCATGCATCGTCGTCAGGACCGTGTTCCCGAGCCTGATCTCGGAGCCCTCCTTGAGGAGCAGGTCCGGCTTCGCAGCGGGGGTCGGCTTTTCGAGGAATGGTCTGGGGTCCTTCGCGTTCCGCTCGAGCCAGTATGCGTCGACCTCGTGGATCCCGAGCTTCGCCCCCGTCGCCTCCCTGAGATTCGCGTCGTCCGCGGTGTGGTCCGCGTGCCCGTGCGTGTTCAGGACGTACTTCACGACGGCCCCGGAGAGCTTCAGGGATGCGAGGATCTTCTCGGCCCCCAGCCCGGGGTCGATCACCGCCGCCTCCAGGCTCGACTCGTCGACGACGAGGTACGCGTCGTTCCTCAAGGGCGGGACCGTGAACGAGGTGACCCGCATCGGGCGCGAGGAACCGAGGGCCGGGGATAAACCTGCCGTCCGGTCGCCGGACTCCCGCCGCAAGAACGTTTTTCTCGCCCCAGTCCATCCTCCCGCGGGGAGGCGGGGATGGCGCGGAAGCCCGGGGCAGCTCCAGCGGTGGGGAAGGTCGCGCAGCAGATCCTGACGGCGCGGTGGGGGTTCCACCCGACGAGCGCGGCGGGGATGGGGCTCCACCGGTACGACGGCCGTCTCCCGACCTACTCCCCGGCTGCGCTCAAGCGCCGCGCGACGCAGATTCGGAAGCAGCTCGAGACGCTCGATGGAATCGCCCGCCGTGGCGGGCTCCCGCCCGTCGCAAAGCTCGAGCTCGGCGTCCTTCGGGGGATGCTCCTCACCGAGCAGTTCGACCATTCGGACCTGCGCGAGCCCCACACCCTCCCGCCGTACTTCCTGTACCGGCTGAGCATCGTCGGGTACGTGATGCGGAACTACGCGCCCCTGGACCGCCGGCTCCGCGCGGTCGCGAGGATGCAGTCCCAGGTACCCCGGTTCCTGAGGGAGATGCGGGCGACGACGGACCGCCGGCTCCCGGAGACGTACTACGAGATGGCGGAGATGGCGGCCCGCGGGATGATCGACGCGTACGAGCGGGAGCTCCCGGAGCACCTCGGGGGCGCGTCCCCCGCCGTGCGGCGGCTCGTGGAGCGGACGAACGGGAAGGCGATCAACGAGCTCAAGATCCTCGCGCACGAGCTGGAGACAAGGTACAAGCCCCGCGTGAAGACCGTGTTCGCCCTCGGGCGGCGGAAGTACGAGCGGATGATCCGCTCGGAGCACCTCACCCCGATCCCGATCGAGGAGCTCCTGGAGGCGGGCGGGAGGGACCTCGCCGGGAACCGGGCCCAGTTCCTGGAGACCGCGAAGAAGATCGATCCGTCGAAGACCCCGCAGCAGGTCGTCGAGGAGATCTCGCAGGACCACCCCACCGCGGACTCCCTGATCCCGGACACCCGGGACATGCTCGAGGAGATCCGGTCCTTCGTCGTCGACCGCGACGTCGTCTCCGTCCCCTCCGAGGACCGCGCCCAGGCGATCGAGACGCCGCGGTTCTACCGCTTCGCGACCGCCGCGATGAACTCCCCGGGGAGCTTCGAGAAGGTCGCGAAGGAGGCGTACTACTACGTGACCCCCGTGGAGCCGTCGTGGCCTCCGCAGAAGCAGGAGGAGTGGCTCCGCCACCTGAACTACACGAGCCTCCGGAACATCAGCGTCCACGAGTGCTACCCGGGCCATTACGTCCACTTCCTCCACCGCCGGAATGTCGCGTCCCCCGTGCTCCGGAGCTACTACTCGTACGCGTTCACGGAGGGGTGGGCGCACTACTGCGAGGAGATGATGGTCGAGCAGGGGTTCGGGGACGCGCGCCTCCGGCTCGCGCAGCTCCAGGACGCCCTCCTCCGGGACTGCCGGTACATCTCCTCGATCCGGATGCACACGGCGGGGTGGTCATGGGAAGAAGCGACGAAGTTCTTCATGGAGAACGCGTTCCTCGATCGACACCCCGCGGAGCGGGAGGCGAAGCGGGGGACGTGGGACCCCGGGTACCTGAACTACACCCTCGGGAAGCTGATGATCAAGAAGCTCCGGCGGGACTGGTTCCGATTGAAGCTCGGGAGCCCCGTTTCCACGCGGCCCACGATTGACGCGAGCCTGCGGGAGTTCCACGACGCGCTGATGGCCCTCGGCGCACCGCCGCTCGGCCTCGCGCGAGAGCACCTACTCGGTCCGGAGGCGGGCCCCGCTCTGTGAGACGATGCGCAATCATTAAGCGCAATCCGGCAATCGGTCCTTGAGATGTGGGACCAGGGGGCGCGCCTCCGGAAGTGGTTCGCGAAGTTGACCCCTGAGGAGCGGCTTCGGGTCGCGTTCGAGATCGAGCGATTCCGACGGGAGGCGCGGTTTGTCCGAGTTCGAAGGCGTGCTCGCCGCCCTCAATAGGTCCCGCGTCCGGTACCTCCTCATCGGCGGTGTCGCGAGCGTTCTGCACGGCGTGCTTCGTACGACCACGGACATCGATCTGGCACTGGACCCGACCGTTGAGAACGTGGCCCGTGCGCTTCGTGCGTTGAAGAAGATTGGGCTCGTCCCCGACACGGAGGCGGTAGACGACATCCTCGCGCAGGGCGGAGTTACCGCGAGCAATCGTCTCGCAATCGACCTACTCACCTCGCTTCCAACCGGGACCTTCGCGGGGCTGTGGCGGCGACGGAAGCCCTTTCGATACGGTCGGACACGGTCCTTCGCGGTCTCGAAAGCAGACCAGATCCGCCTGCTAAGGGCGGCGGGGCGGAGGAAAGATCTCGAAGACGCAGACTACCTTGAGTCTCTCGGGTAAGGGCCAGCCGATCCGGAGCCCCGAGGAGGAAGCCCATTATAGCGGCCCGCCATCCCTCCCGGGATGACGACGGGGGCGGTCCAGTATTCCTGCCCGAAGTGCGGGAACCCGCTGTTCTTCACGTTCAAGGTCGAGGACGCACGGGAGAAACTCACCCGCAAGGTCCACTGTCCGGGATGCAACACTCTCTACGTCGCGGACCTCACGATCGCGGAGGGCGCGAAGTAGGGCGCAAGAACACTGCGGGCGACGGGAATCGAACCCGTGCTAGGAGCTTGGGAAGCTCCTGTTCTACCACTAGACTACGCCCGCGCGAGTCGCGGGAAGCTGGCAGGCGTTGATTAAGCTTTCTTGGCTAGGACTTCGGGAGCTGCCCGATTGCGAGCACAAGACAGACGGCAGCGAGGACGTGGCCCAGCACGGCCCATACGAGCACCTTCCGGAACGTCGTCGTGTTCAGCACGGGCTGTCGGTTCGCGAGGAAGGCCGCGAGAGGCGCGGCAAACGCTCCGATCACATCGCGGCGGCAGCGTAGCCGACCGCGGGAGCCACCAGGAAGTAGAGAAGGAGCTCCTCCACAGCCACGGCGGCGGAATCCGTGGTCGAACCTTAAGACTTCGCGGTCTTCACGGTCTCGAGCGCGGAGATGATGTTCCATATCTGCGTGCGGCCGTGGAGCGGGAGGTTCGGGTCGTTCGCCAGGTCGTCCATGATCATGATCGCGGACTGGATCCGGAGGTCCAAGGCGTCGTCCTTCTTCATCAACCGGTTCTTCGCGTCCGTCGCCCCGCGACGGATATTCCTAGGGACGGACGTGTCCTCCGCGAGCTGGTCGAGGACCTCCATTATCGATTTGAGCCGTGATTCCGTGTCCATCGACCTGCCTCCTGACGACCACGTTAAGTGCCTCAGCTTGTGGGCTTTTTCGTTCCGAACTCCTTGTAAGTGGTCACGACCATTAATGTTTTGGTGTCCTTCACCCCCGTGATCGGGGCGAGGCTGTTCAGGACGAAGTCCTTCAGGCCGCGGTAGTTCAGGAACCGGGCCTTCGCGATGATGTCCGTGTCCCCGGTGACGAGGAACACGTCCTGGATCACGTCGAACTTTGCGATCGCGGTCGCGATCCGGTCCGCCTCCTTCGTGTCCACCTTCAGGGTGATGATCGCAGCGACCTGGTCCTCCCCGTACAGCAGGTTCAGGGCCTGCTCCATGTCCCCCGAGGTCGCCATGGCTCCGCGGGATTCCCCGCGGACCACATAAAGCTATTAGGGCGGGTTCAGGGGATCGCGGTCCCGCACTTCCGGCAGAACGTGTCGTCCGCCTTCAGGTCCGCCCCGCACTTCGAGCACGACGTCGGTCGCTCGACCTTCACCCCGCACTTCCGGCAGAACGGGTCCCCGACGAGGAGCTCCGCCCCGCAGCTCGCACACGCACGGTTCGCAGGGCGGGGGATCTCGCCCTGGGACGGCATCGGGGTCCTCGCCTCCTCCTCCGCGGTGGCCTCGCCGTCCGCGGTCCGCCGGGACTTCACCGCGAGCTTCAGGGCCCCGTCGTAGTCCTGCGCGTCGAAGCTCGCCCGCGCGGTCGCGAGGAGGGCCTCCGCGGGCGCGGTCCCCCGGCCCGCCACCCGGGACGCGGCGATCCGCTCCTCCGCCAGGGACAAGGTGAACTTCGCCTGGATGTAGTTCGGCGGATGCTCCTTCTGCAGGACCTCCTTCGTCGTGGGCTCGTCGGAGGCCCCGCCCCGGACCTTCTGGAGCCGCGTCAGGTCCCCGATTCGGTCGTGCCTCGCCTTCTCCGCCTTCAGGGCCGCCTTCGCCCTCTCCGCGAGCTCGATGGTGACGCGGTACGCGCGCCGCCGGTACGCGGCCTCCGCCTCCGCGATGACGTCGTCCGCGGACGCGGTCACGACCCCGGAGGTCCGGAGGGTGTTCGCGATCGCCTTGCTCGTGAGGAGCGCGTTGTGGGCCTGGTCGGGGAGGTCCTGGCGGGTCTGCCTCTTCTTCATGAACGACCGGAAGTACCGGAGCTCGAGGAACGTGACGATCGTGAGGACGATCACGACGATCACGACGATGAGGAGGGTGGTGTCGACGATCACCCCGGTGTCGGCCATCGCGCGGTTCCCACGGCGGCCGCGGGGCTTAATCATTTCCCCGCCCTTTTCTCCGCTGATTCGATTCCGTCGGGGCGTCGGGAAACCTCGATATACACTCCGCCCCTCCCGGAGCCCGATGGGCGCGCTCGCGGTGCCACGTTCTGCGGACGCCGTCGTGGTCGGCGGAGGGTGCATGGGGGCGAGCACCGCGTTCCACCTCGCCCGCCAGGGGCTCGGCGTCGTCCTCGTCGAGAAGGGCCACGTCGGCTCGGGCGCCACGGGCCACAGCGGCGCGATCGTGCGGCAGCACTACGAGTCCCGCGTCGGGATCCGGCTCGCCCGGGACAGCCTCGCGTTCTTCTCCCGGTTCGAGGAGGAGACGGGCCTCCCGTGCGATTTCCGGCGGACCGGATTCCTCTCCGGGTCGCGCGAGCGGGACCTCCCCGCCTTCGAGGCCCTCCTCGGCCTCCTCCGTTCGGAGGGAGTGCGGGCGGAGAGGGTCGGGTCTGACGAGGCGACGGAGATGGAGCCGCGGCTGGACGTCTCGGACTATGCCGCCCTCGTGCACGACCCGGACGCCGGGTACGCGGATCCGATCGCGACCGCGGTGGGCTTCGCCGAGGGCGCGGGCCGGAGCGGGGCGAGGGTCCTCGAGGGGCGGGGCGTGGTCGAGATCGTCGTCCGGAAGGGCCGCGTGGCGGGCGTGAAGCTCCGGGGCGGCGGCTCGATCAACTCGAGCCGGATCGTCCTCGCGGCGGGGAACTGGACGCCCGCGATCGCGCGGAGGGCGGGGGTGCGGCTCCCGGTCCGGTTCGTCCGGGGGGAGGTCGCGATCCTCCGCTGCCCCCCCGGCTTCGGCGCGCCTCCGCGCATCCACTTCGACTTCTACGGGAACACGTACTCCAGGCCCGAGGCGGAGAAGGACGTCCTCGTGGGGTACATGGACACGGACCCTCGGAAGGCGGTCCGGGGACCCGAGCTGAGGGACGACGCGATCGCCGCGGCGACCGTCCGGGACCTGCGGGGGAGGCTTGCACGGCGATTCCCGATCATCGCCCGCGCGCAGCCCCGGGGCGGGTGGTCCGGCCTCTACGACGTCACGCCGGACGCGTACCCGATCCTGGACGCGGTGGGTCCTGAAGGCCTCTTCGTCGCCGTCGGGTTCAGCGGACACGGGTTCAAGCTGTGCCCGGAGGTCGGTCGGCTCCTCGCGGAGTACGTCGCTTCCGGGCGGCGGCCTGAGGCGCTCGCCGCGTTGCGCGAGTCCCGGTACCGCGAGCGGAAGCCCGTCGTGCCGGACGCTCCCTTCCCCCGGCGACGGCGCCGGCTTCCGTGACCTCGGCGGGCAACAGAGACCGACGGTACGCGGTCAGCACTTCGGCCGCCGTCGTCCAGGCCTTCAGGGGTTTCGGATGGATCGATACGGTGCGTTTCGTAATCGTCGCGACCGGACTCCGGAACGTCCCGTGCGGGAACCCGCCGATCACCGCCACGAGGTCCCCGGTGTGGCGGGAGAACTCCCGCCGCACGTCCACGGTCTCGCCGCCCTCCGCGAACGTCCACGCCTCCGCCCCGAGCTTCGCGAGGAGCTCCTTCAAGGTCACCCCGCGGTCCATCCGGATCAGCGGGCTGTCCTCGGGCACCTCCCCCTTCTCGAAGAGGTCTTCCATGAGGCCCACGAAGCGCGTGTAGTTCTTCGGGATCCTCGTCTCGGGGGCGAACTGGATTACTTCATCGTTGCGGGTGTGGACGAACAGCCGTAATCCACCCTCGAGATTCAGGATCGAGTCGAGCGCCACCACGAGGACGATGTGCGCGATGTCCGGCCGACCCCGCCGTTCTCCGTCCGGTACCTTCCTCAGGGCGGGATGGTGCAGGCTCGATTCCAGGAGGATCGAGGCGGGGGACCGTCCTCGTTTCCGGGCGCTGGCCCGCACGGAAGGGTGGCGCTGGATCTCCACGGGCACCCGCTCCAGTTCCGTGTCCGCGAGGACGAGGGTCAGCATCCGCCGTTTCCCATCCCCAGCTTGTTTCGACCCCTAGTCATAGATGCCCCTCCGATGACCCACCTTCAGGACAAGGATTCGCAGTAGGCGGCCCTGGATATCGAGGATGACGCGATAGTCACCGACCCGGAGTCGGTAGTAGGGCGAGTTCACCAGCCTTCGAACCCGGCGGAACGGATTCTCTCGGAGGTCGCTCACCTGATCGAAGATTCGGCGGGCGATGACCCGGTCAAGCTTCTTCAGTTGGGCGAGGGCGGGAACAGACCAAACGATTTCGAACCTGGTCAAAAGCCCATCTCGCGCTTGACATCCTCGTGGGTCCGGAACTTACCCTCTTCGACTTCCCGTCTCGCCTTCTCGATTTCCCGTTTCGTCTGCGCGCTCAACTCGCGGAGATCCTCGAGGATTCTCTCAAGGACCTCCTCGTAGGTCTCCCGCGGATGGAGTTTCAGGGCCTGAATCTTCTTCTTCATTCGAGTGCTGAGCTGGACGCTGCTCGTTGCCACGAGATGGAAAAGGGCTCCGCCCCAGATATAGATTCCTATAGCGAACTATAGAACGAGCGATCTCAGCTCACGACGTCCATCAGGCGGCCCGCTTTCCGCGCGAGCTTGATCTCCCGCGCGATCCGGCGGCCCGTGGACATCCCGGACTCCGCGAGATCGGAGTACGGGCTCCCGCCGACGAACAGGTTCGTCCCCGCCACGATGCGGGTGCTGATCTCGAAGACCTTGAACTTCAGGTCGTCCTGGACGATTGTCTCCAGGCAGAACGGCCCGATCATCCCCCCGAAGAGGTCCATGGACCGCTCCACGACGTTCTCCCCCATCTCGAGGGCCGCGGGGAGGAGGGACTCCCGAAGGACGACGGGCATGTTCCCAGTCACGACGAACGTCGGGTAGAGGCCGAGCTCCCGCAGCCGCTCCTGCGCCCCGAGCTTGTACATCTCGTCGATGTTCGCCTCGTCCCGTCGGTCGATTCCAAGCATCTCCAGGGAGCCCTTCGAGAGCCGGTACCCCTTCTCCACGATCGGGCTGTAGAAGTAGTGGATGTAGTACCGCGTCCCGATGATGTACTCCTGGATCGCGAACTTCATCCCCGGCCGGATGGAGGCGCGGAACTCCTCCTCGTTCTTCGCGATGAACGCCCCCCGCCCGCCCTTCGCGCCGTAGTACTTCACGAAGACGGGGCGGTCGATGTCTTGCGGGCGCTCAATCTTCCGGGGCATGTCCACGCCCGCGGACGTCAGCCATGCCCGCTGCTTCTCGCGATCCGTCTCCCACCGCAGGACCTCGCGGTTCCCGAACGTCGGGACGGACATCTTCGCGAACCGGTCCGCGCCGAGGTATTCGACGAAGGACCCGTGGGGGACCGTGATCACATTCCTCGCAACGAGATCGTCCGCGCGGTCCGGGATCTCCTTGTAGCTGTCCACGACGAGGAACTCGTCCGGCTTCGCGAGGGGGAACGCGTCGTAGAACTTCGGCCGCTTCCCGACCGCGATCCCGAGGGTCCGGAACCCTTCCTGGCGGGCTCCATGGAAGATCTGGAGGGAGGAATGAGAACACACGGTCGCGACCGTGATGTCCTCGTAGTCCTCGAGGATCGACCCGATCTGCGACCGGGAAACCATTAGGGAACCAATACCTTCGCAATTTTAAAGGTTTTCAGCATCGCGGACCGGCTCCGAGAGCCGGGTCGGGCTCCGGAGGAAGCGGACGGTCGCCCCGACATCGTGGACCCGCACGATGTCCGCGCCCGCGAGGACCGCGGCGGCCAGCGCGGCGAGGGAGGCCCCCCGGCGGGGGAGGTCCCCCTCCGCGAACGTCTTCGGCGGGAACGACTTCCCGGAGACCCCGACGAGGATGGGCCGCTCCATCGCATGGAGCTCCCCCAGTCCCCCGAGCACGGCCGCGTTCTGTTCCGGGGTCTTCCCGAACCCGAACCCGGGGTCGAGGACGATCGTCTCGCGAGGGACGCCACCCGCCATCGCGGAGGCCATCCGATGGAACAGGAACGCCCGCACCTCCGCCACGACGTCTGCGTATCGCGGGTCCTGGTTCATCGTGGCGGGCTCCCCCTGCATGTGGAGGATCACCGCACCCGCCCCCGAGTTCGAGACGACCCGCACCATCCTGGGGTCCCGGAGGCCATGGACATCGTTCACGATCACCGCGCCCGCGCGGATCGCCTTCCGCGCGATCTCGGGCTTGTACGTGTCCACGGAGATCGGGACGTCGGACGTCCGGGCGATGCCCGCGATCACGCCCCCAATCCGCCGCCACTCCTCCTCCGCGTCCACGGGCAGGGCCTCGGGGCGGGTGGACTCCCCGCCGACGTCGAGGATGTCCGCGCCCTCCTCCGCGAGGTGGAGCGCGTGGGCGATCGCGGCCCTCTCCTCGGAGTGCTCCCCGCCATCGAGGAACGAGTCCGGCGTCGCGTTCACGATCCCCATCACGAGGGGGCGGTCGAGGGTCCACTCGACGTCCCGCGCGCGCCACACGAACCGCGCGTCCGCCATCGCGCGCACCATCCCGAGGGCCCTATTCAAGGATGCCCTTTTATGGGGAAGCACAGTTCCTTGGCCCGCCATGCGGGTCCTCTTCCTGCACTGCGATCTCCTCGAGTACGAGGTGAGGGAGAAGGCGCTCCCCTCCGCGGAGGACCTTCCACCGGAGAAGCGGAAAGGCCGGATCGAGGACGCCTTGGTCTGCTTCATCAGCGCGGAGAAGGAGGACGAGGCGGACCCCGAGGGGACCGTGCGGGAGGCGGTCCGGAACATCGAGGAGGTCGCTTCCCAAGTGAAGGCGACGCGGGTCGCGATCTACCCGTACGCGCACCTGAGCTCTTCCCTCGCGTCCTCGGGGCCCGCCCAGAAGATCTTCGGGCTCCTGGAGGAGCGGCTCCGGAAGGGCGGCTTCCACGTCCTCGCGTCCCCGTTCGGATACTACAAGTCCTTCAAGGTGAGCGTGAAGGGCCACCCGCTATCCGAGCTCTCCCGCGAGATCCACGCGACCGGGGCGGCCGCCGCGAAGGAGGAGGCCTCGGAGGCGGTGAAGGCGGAGCAGAAGCTCGTCTCCGAGTGGTTCGTCCTGGAGCCCGGCGGGGCGCTCCACCCGCTCCGGCTCGAGGGCGGGAAGGTCGCGGGCTTCGACTTCGCGGGCCACGAGAACCTCCGGAAGTTCGCGAGCTACGAGATGGCGAAGTCCCGGGAGGCGAAGGAAGAGCCGCCCCACGTGCGGCTGATGCGGGAGCTCGAGCTCGTGGACTACGAGCCCGGGAGTGACCCGGGGAACCTGCGGTTCTACGCGAAGGGGCGCCTGATCAAGGGGCTCCTGGAGGAGTTCGTCACGCAGCGGGTCGTCGAGTACGGCGGGATGGAGGTCGAGTCCCCCGTGATGTACGACTTCGAGCACCCCGCCCTCCAGTCGTACCTGAACCGGTTCCCCGCCCGCCAGTACATCGTGCAGACCCCGAACAAGAAGGCATTCCTCCGGTTCAGCGCGTGCTTCGGGCAGTTCCTGATCGCCCACGACATGGTGATCTCGTACAAACAGCTCCCCGTCGCCCTGTACGAGCTCACGCGGTATTCGTTCCGCGCGGAGCAGCGCGGGGAGCTCTCGGGCCTGCGCCGGTTGCGGGCGTTCACGATGCCGGACTGCCACGCCCTGTGCGCGGACCTCCCGCAGGCGAGGGAGCAGCTCATGGTCCGGTTCGAGCTCGCGTGGACGCTCCTCCAGGACATCGGCTTCCGGATGCCGGAGGACTTCGAGGTCGGGATGCGGGTCACGAAGGAGTTCTACGAGGCGAACAAGGACTTCGTGAACGCGTACGCGAAGCGGTGGGGACGGCCCGTGCTGATGGAGCGGTGGTCCCACCAGTTCTTCTACTACGTGTTCAAGTACGAATGGAACTTCGTGGACGCGAACCTCAAGGCGGCCGCGCTCACGACGGACCAGATCGACACGGAGAACGCGAAGCGGTTCGGGATCACGTACACGGACGCGGCGGGGAAGGAGCAGTTCCCGTACATCCTCCACCTCTCCCCGAGCGGGGCGATCGAGCGGGTGATGTACGGGCTCCTCGAGAAGGCCGCGTTCGACCGGGAGGCGGGGAGGGCGCCGATGTTCCCGACGTGGCTCGCGCCCGTGCAGGTCCGCTTGATCCCGGTCTCCGAGGACCAGCTCTCATACTGCGAGACGCTGCTCTCCGAATTCGTCGGCGTGCGCGCAGACCTCGATGACATGGGGGACACGCTGAACAAGTCGATCCGGCGGGCGGAGAAGGAGTGGGTCCCGTACATCGCCGTCGTCGGCAAGAAGGAGGTCGAGTCAAACTCCCTGACCGTGCGGGTGCGGGGCACGAAGGAGCAGCAGATGATGTCGCCCGCCCAGTTGCGGGGGCTCGTCACCGCGGAGCGCGCGGGCCGGCCGTTCCGACCTCTGCCGCTCCCGGATCACCTGAGCCGCCGGCCCACGTTCCGGGGCTGAGCGACGGGCGACCGCAACCGCTATATGTGCCCAGCCCCTCGTCGCCCGGGCCATGGCCGCGAAGGAGCACACGGGACAGGTTCTCAGCTTCCGGCGGGGGAAGCAGGTCGTCCATCCCTTAGTGACCGTCGTCAAGCTCGACGGGGACGTGGACCGGAACACCCTCATCGGAGCGAAGGTCGTGTGGAAGCGGGAGGACGGCCTCCAGATCCGGGGCTGGGTCCAGGCCCGCCACGGAAACGGTCGCGCCGTCATCGTGCGGTGGCGGAAGGGATTCCCGCCGCAGGCGTTCGGCTCTCGGGTCACGATCCGGAAGGCGGCGGCCCCGAAGTAGCGCGTCGAGGGCTTCCGCTCGCCTGCGAAACAGAAAAAGGGGAGGAGGTTAGCTTCTGACCCCTCCGGGAAAAAAAGGAGGAGGGGTCATCGTAACCTCGGATAGAGGGAGAGCGGGTTCACCGTCTCGAGATTGGGGGCGGCCTCAACGGGCACATCGAGGTCCGGCGCCTTCAGCCCCGTGAGGACCGCGATCACGCGGATGATGTCGTGGTGGCGGGGGTCCACCCGGACGCCGAAAATCACGTTCGCGTCGCTCCGCATGTTCGCCGTGATGCCGTCCACGACGCGGAACGCGGTCCGAAGGGAGAGGGAGGGGCCCGAGGAGATGTGGATCAGGGCCGCGCGGGCCCCCTTCGTGTCCACGTCGAGGAGGGGGTTCGACAGGGTCTCGCTCACGACCCGGTCCGGGTCGTCGATCGAGTTCTCTCCATAGAGGATCGTGGACGTCCCGCCTTCCGAGAGGACGGTTCGGACGTCGTTGAAGTCGAGGTTGATCAGGGACGGGAGGTTGATCGCCTCCGTCACCCCCTTGATCACCTCCGCGATCAGGACGTCCATCACGCTGAACGCCCGCTCCACGGGGAGGTTCGGGACGAGGTCGAGGAGCCGGTTGTTGTCGAGGATGATGAGGGAGTCGCAGTTCGGCCGGAGGCGCTGAATCCCGGCCTGGGCGGTGCGAATCCGTCCGCGCTCGGCCTTGAATGGCGTCGTCGCGACCGCGATCACGACCGCCCCGCTCGCGGAGGCGAGCTCCGCGATGTGGGGCGCGACGCCGGTGCCCGTCCCGCCTCCGAGGCCGACGGTGAGGAAGACGAGGTCCTGGCTCATCACGAGGTTCCGGAGTTCGTCGTCCGCGAGGTCCGCGCACCGCTCCCCGATTTCGGGCCGGCCGCCCGCCCCCATCCCTCGGGTCACGGTCTGGCCGATCAGGAGCTTCCGGTCCGCCTCGACAGTCTCCAGGTGGGCGCGGTCCGTGTTCACGATTGCGGTCCGGGCGCCCGCGACGCCGAGGCGGTGGAGCCGTCCGACGCTGTTCCCGCCCGCCCCGCCGCATCCCACGATGAGGACCCGCGGTTTCGGGCAGGTGACGCTCGCTTCCCATCCCGTCGCGTTCGCCGTTCCCATCCCGTTCCTGCGGCGGCGCCGACGCCCCGCCGCGGTGCATCCCGTCCCGCCCCGTTGGCGGTGCGAGTGCGATCCCTAGCGTTCCGCCTTCTCGATCGCCCGCGTGACCCGTCGCCGCACGTACTCCCGCACCGCGTTCCGGATCGCGTCCTCGACGCTCACGGAATCGCCCTGCTTCACGAGGTGCTGGAGCTCGACGACGTTCCCCTTGGGCAGCTCGATCGTCAGCTTCCGGATGTAGTCGGGAGCGAACTTCTGGTCGATGAACCGGTCGATCGCGGCGCGAATCGCGTCCGAGATCGTGTCGTAGTCCCCCTGCTTCACGAGCTGGTGCAGGTGCTGGATCTTGTCCGGGGGTATGCGGATCGTCACGCGCTCGGATTCCGACGCCATCGTTCGGTCCCTGTCCTTGTCCGACACTTTCGCGAGCTTTGTCTGACAAATGGCGGCACGCTTACTTAAAGATATGTCAATAATGGGCGTCAATAATGGGCCCGGAGCGGGATGAGCGCGCCCGTTCGGGCCGCTCTGCGGGGGTCCCCGGGTCATCGCTTCCGGGGCGGTCGGGTCCGAGCCATCGCCGGGACTTTCAGGAAGGAGAGCATCGCGATGACGGCGGCCATGCCCCAGGCCCCGTTCCAGAGGACGAGGGTCCCGGCGCTTCCCGGGTCCAGTCGGCGTCCGTACACCCCAACGAGTTCCCCGTCGACCTCGAAGACGGACAGGGACTGGCCCTGGGACCGGAGGACGGGAACCCGGGCCTCGATTGCCCGTTGCTCCGGCGACCCCTCCCGCACCAACCGATCCAGTTCGTGTTCCGCGAGAAGCGGGTTGTTGACGTCGTCCCAGAATCTTTGCGTCTCCCGGGCCTGTTCGTCGAGGGGAGTATCGAAGGTCCGGGATGTGCGGCCGCTGCTCAGCAGGGTGCTGCCGGATCCCGGCCCCGTGGCACCGGGACCCTGCAGCGTCCCTCCGCCGAAGAGATCGAGATCGAGGCCGAACGGGTCCGAGGAGCCAACCGAGGGCGTCCCGGGCGGCGGCGTCGTGGGAATCGTGACGAGGATCGAGGTGTACGGGGTGACGATCCGGTTCGCGGTGGCGAGCGACGTGAGCTCGGCGATCGTCGCCTTGTCCCCCGTGGAGGCGATTTCCTCGAGGAGGGCGTGGACGCGGGTGAGGACCCAGGTCTTCTTCAGGAGGGGCTGGACGGGGATCTCGGGTCCCGCATAGGTCCGAGTGAACACCCGCGGGCTGTTGTCCGGCGCCGTCCAGGTCAGCTCGACGGTCACCGGGTCGTCCGTGGTGCCCGTCAGTTTCGCGATCACGACGGACTCTCCCCCCTGCGGGACATCCTGCGGGTTGTGGGAGGCGACGGCGAGGTTCTCCGCCCCGGGGAAGTTCGCGCCGACTCCGACGAGGACCGGCACCCGGATCAAAGAGAGGGCCGCGAGCACCCCGACGTCGACCGCGCCCGGATGGACCGTGATCAGGTCCCCGTGGTTGAAGTGGGACACGTTCCGGAGGAGGTTCTCATCGGCGTGGATAGCTGGCTCGATGGCGAGCGCGAACACCGGCATGTCGCCCTGGTAGGATCGCTCTCGGTACGCGGTCTCGATGTCGATCGGCACCGTGTTCACCGTCGGCCGCCCATCGGAGATCAGGAACAGGACGGGCTGCTGGCCTCTCGCCTCGGCCGCCCGTCCCCACTGTGCTGCGATTGGGAGGGCGACCGTGAGGCTCGTGCTTCCCCGGGGTTCGACCGAGTTCAGGAACGTCGCGAGACGGGTCGCCGTCGACGCGTCCCACTCCTGGAGGCCCGGTGCGAACGGGACGACCGTGTTCCCGTGGAACGCCGCCACGGCGAAGCCCTCCCCGGCTCGGAGGCCGCCTCCCAGCCCGAAGACCGCGTTCCGCGCGAGGTCCCACCGCCCGCGAAGCCCCATGCTCCCCGACGCGTCGAGGAGGACGATGAAGGATCGCGGGAGCGGGGAGAGGGAGTCCGCGAAAGCGGGGTCGCCCGCGTCGAGGGAGAAACGAAGGTACCGCTCGCGGACCGTCGCGTTGTGGACGACCGCGGTCGTCGCGAACTGTCCGATCGAGGATCCGGAAGAGCGGAACTGGACCCTGAGGTCCCGCCGGAGGGATGCCTCCGTGCCGTTGATCCACGCGTCCGCGATGCGGGTCCCTGTGTGTTTGATCTCGACGGCCGGGTGGGTGGGGATCCGGAGCTCTCCCATTGGCGCGGACGTCTCCACCCGAAGGTGCAGTCGGAGATATTCTCTGCTGTGCCCCGCGTCCACGGACAGGCGGTAGTCGTACGTGTACGCTTCGTCCCGCATCGTGAGGGGCATCTCAAGGGTCGTGATGGTCGTCCTCGACTCCCCGGGTGGGATCGTGACGGCGAGCCAGTACACGTCCCGCGGCGGGTCGTACTGGACGAGGGCGGCGTCCTTCCCGTTCGCGAGGGAGTCGAGGAAATCGTCGAGCGCGCCTTGGCGGTCCTGCCCGGAACCTGCGTACACGACGTTTCCGATCTTTAGACTCAAGTCCGTGATGAGTTCGTGTCCCTTCTCGAGGGGGAAGAAGATCTGTCCCTCCTTCACGCGGTCGCTCGGATTGAAGAACTCCTTGATGATCACGACCCGCGCGAACCCCTCCGTGAGCCGGATCTCGATTTGGGTCCCCTTCACCTCCGTGGGCAGGTCCGTCGGCGGTTCGAGGATCTCGCAGAACGCCTGCGCGGGGACCGCGGGGATGAGGAGCGCGACGGAAGCGGCGGACAGGATGAGGAGGCCACGAAGGGCTTTACGAGAAGCGCCGGTCCTTCGGGATCGCGAGCACCTGGCGCACATCCATCCGATCCTGCCCCATCCCCCCGCATCGACAAGGGCCCGCCGTCCGCAGCTCGCGCATGTCGAGGTCCGATCCCTCCGGTCGAAACGGCCCAAGAAGAACGCTTCCCGCGCCCGCGCGCCTTCGTGGAATGCGATGAACATCAGAAGGGCCACGAGCGCCACGAGCAGTCCGACGGGTTGGAGTACATACAAGACCGCCCCGTTCAGGACTCCGGAGATTACGATCCCCAGGAACGACGTCAGCCACCCGACGGTCGCGAAGCCTCGACCCGCCTCGCCCGGCCTCCGGATGGCGCTGTGGGATGCTCGATGCGCCCAGCGGAGGCCCGCGAGGCCGACGACGATCGACCCGGCCGTGAGGACATGGGCGACCGCAATCTGGAACCACGGGCCGAACGTCGCGAGCGCGGTGAACAGGAGAAACAGACTCGCAAGCCCGGCCTGCAGGGCTCGAAGGGAATCCGTCCCGACCTTCCAAAGGGCGCCGCCGTCCTGCAGGACCGCTTGCTCGGGCATGGACGGGTATTGGCACGTTGTCGATACTAGAAGAGATTGGAACCGTTAGTTGTGAGCCGAACACGGGGCGGTTCCTTCGCACCTCTGTCGTGGATCGCCACCCGGGGGCCGTCCTCGCCGCGCCACTCTCGTGCACGACGTCGTTCAACGCCCGTCCCGGAGGAAGGCCTCTTTCCAGATGCGATGGTCCTCCTCGTAGTCCTCCCGGAACGCCATGTCGTTCGGCAGGTCTTCGAACCATCGGGCCTCCCGCACCTCGTGGTCGTCCGGGCGCAGCCCATGAGAAACGGCCCTCGCGACGAATTGAACGAAGTAGAACGGGTACCGCTTTCCCGACGGCTCCTCGTACGCATTGTTGAAGATCCTTGTGACCTGGAGGTCCTTCACGTCGAGGCCGGTTTCCTCACGAACCTCCCGCCGGAATCCACCGTCCGCGGGCTCGCCCTCCTCGAGCATCCCTCCCGGCGGCACCCACACATCCTCCCATCCGCGGTCCGCATGGTGCCGGACGAGCGCGACCCGGCCGGCCGCGTCGAACACGAGGCCGCCCGCGACCCACGCCGCAATCTTCCAGTCCCCCTTAATCTTGCCCGACTCGACGGGGAGGATCCGCTGGATGATCAGGGGCCGACCGAACTTCGCGATGAGGTCCGCAAGGACGTCCTTGCACGCGCCGACCATCGGGGGAAATCAGCGAGGAAACCTTATTTAAGCCCTCGGGGCTACCACGGCAATTCGAGGAGAGGTACCGGATGCCCGAGGACACGTCGGACCGCGCGTCGAAGGTGTACGACGCGATGAAGTCCGCCGGCATGACGACCGAGGACAAGATGCGGGACGCGGACTCGATCACGAAGATGGTGAAGCTCCCCAAGGGGATGGTCCTCTCCGCCCTCCAGGAACTTGAGTCGAAGGGGTACGCGAAGCGGCGGGCCCGCGAGAAGGCGGCGGGCTACTACCTCGTCAAGTGAGCCGGTCGCGCTCGTTGTCACCAATTGTTTTCATCAGCGTCCGCGCTCGAGTGCGGCGGCGACCATCACCGGGAGGAGCGTGGTGGCATCCCCCTCAATCGTCACCTGGCGGGCGGTCTCCTTCACCTTCCCCCAGGAGATCCCTTCGCGGACTCGCGCGCCACTGAGGGACCCGTCGTGCTCCGGGGCCGTCGTGATGTACACGGCATGGTCGAGCCCGCCCCGGAACTGGTTCCACCAGATCGTGTGATGCTTCGACACGCCCCCGCCGATCATCAGGGCCCCCGTCCGTTTCGCGGTGAACACGATGTCTGCGAGGTCCGTCTCGTCCCGGAACTCCTCGATCCGGAAGTCCTTGTGGTCCTGCCAGAACGCCCAGAGCTGGTAGCCGACGGCGCCGTCCGTGATCGCGGGGACGACGACGGGGATCCGGTTTCGAGAGCACCAGTACAGGATCGAGTCCGTGTTCCCGGTGCGCCGCCCGAACTCCCAGAGGAGCTCCTTCGTCGACCACGCCTTCTTCTTCCGGTGCATCTCCCGGAGCCACGGCTGGAGCTTCTTCTCCAGCACGATCCCGTACGACTCGTTCGGCACAAGGACGTTCCCGAGGCGGTTCACCCCGAGGCGGTGGAGCTCGACGTCGTCCATCTCGAAGTCCCCGTGGTAGTAGTCCTTCCACGTGCGGGCGAGGTCGTGGTCCGCGGTCCCGCACGTCGTGATCACGACGTCGACGAGCTTCCTCCGCACGAGGGTCCTCAGGACCCCCCGCACCCCTGTCGCGACGAGGGCCGCGGGGAACGAGAGGAAGGTGACGCACTTCGGGTCCGCGAACATCGCACGCAGGATGTCCACGCCGACGCCGACCTTCTTCGCGGTGAACCCGCCGCCCGCCTCCATCTTCGAGACGAGGTCCGCGACCCCCTTCCCGCCCCGGAGCTCGATGTCCCGCACGGGGCGGCGGAGGAGGTCCGACTTCCGCATCGGGTCGCGGGAGAGGCCCGCCGCTCAAATAGATTCCGCGGACTGTTTCATCCGGAGCGGGAAGATCCGCCCGCCGATGACGCCCGCGATCGCGCCCACGATCCCGGAGAGGACGCCGAGGATCGCCGGGGCCGCGATCCCCGCGGACCCCGGGAGGGACCCGAGGAGCACCTCGATCAGGGAGATCCCGGGAGACCGGGTGAGGCCGGGGAACGCCCACCCGAGGGCGGAGACGACGTAGAACGTGACGGGGAGCCAGACGGTGACGAACGCGGCGGCGAGTCCCCGCAACGCGGAGCGGCCCCAGATGCCGGACCACCACGGCGCGAGGACGAGGAGGAGGCCCACCATCAACGGGTCGTTCCGGCGGTACGGGCCCTCCGGGGCCCAGAACAGGAGGTACGCGGCCCCCGTGAGCCCGATCACGGTCCCCAGGAACCACGTCACCGTTCCGGTCTTGAGGCTGAAGAAGATCCACTCCGGGATGTTCGTCGGCGTGCGTCGGAACTGTGGGTCCACCGGCCGCTCCATGTCGTCCCGCCGGAGTCCGGGGAGGATGTCCGCCAGGGTCCGCTCGCTCGCAGCGTCCCGCTGCATCGCGCCGAACACGCCCTGCTGCATCAGGAACCGGCCCTTGTCCTGGGGGAGGTCCTCGTGGGGGACGACGAGGACGTGCACGTCGAGCCCCTTCGGGCGGCGGCGCCGGATCTCGATCTCGACCCCCGGGCCCACGCCGGACCGCGGGAGCGCCTGGAGGAGCGCGCGGTTCTCATCCCGGTCCGCATCCAGCACGAGGAAGCCGGAGTTCTGGAGGACGCCGAGGACCGTGGGGTAGTAGCGGTCGTATTCCGCGCGTTTCAGCGAGAAGTGGGACGAGGCTCCGCGGGCCATCGCGGGCTCGCGAGCGCCCGCAGCGCTATGAATCTGCCGCCTCCCGTATCGAGCCCGTCACGGTGGCGGGAGAACTCTCCGGTATTCCTCGGGACTATCGAGACCTAGTCCCGCAGGGCAGAGACGAACCGCTCCCAGCGCCCCGCGGGCACCCGCCATCGGAACATGTGTCCGCAGTCGATGCATTTCCCCGTCCCGTCGTCCGCGAACGAGAGCCGGGTGGACCCGCAGTTCCCGCACACGCCCTTCTCCGGTTTCAGGATCCCCCGCTTCGCGCGCTCCTCGACGACCTTCGGCTCGAGCCTCCGGGCGACCTCCGCCGCGTTCTTCGCGTACACGGTGCCGTTCACGTAGTCCCCCTTCGCGAGGACGTCCCGGGCCTGCCGGAGGAGGGTCTGCGCCTCCATTACGTCGATGTCGAACCGGTCCGCCTCATCGATGAGGGGTTCCACGGCCTCGATCACGGCCTGCGCCTTCTCCACCTGGCGCCGGCGGAGCTCCATCGCCTTCTCGATCTGGTGGTGCTGGCTCTGCATCGCGGCCCGCTCCGCGCGCTTCACGAGCTCCCCCGCGAGGACGTGCTCCCGCCCTGCCGCGGCGACCCTCGCCTTCTCGAGCCACCGGTCCGCCTCCCCCACGTCGGCCCCGACGTTCCGGGCCTCCGTGATGATCGAGGCGGTGAGGGGGATCGCGTCCTCGATCTCCTTGATCCGAGCCTTCCGGGTCTCGTTCGTCAGCCGCTCCGCCTCCCCCGCGAGCTGGAGGGCGAGGAGGGGATCGTTCCGCCGCAGGCCGTCCCGCGCGCGGTTCAGCGCCTCGTCCGGCAGGACGACGTTCGCCCCCATGTTCGCGGCGTTCCCGATGATCTCCTGGACCCGGTAGATCTCCGCGCGGGACCGCTGGATCTCCTGGCTGTACAGGTTCCGGGACACCTCCTGGAGCCGGACGAGGAGGTCCGGCTGGGCGATGAGGGCGTTCGTCCGGAACGCCTTCTTCACCTCGAGGAGGAGGGCGGCAGCGTCGTCGACCTCCCGCCCCGCCTTCCCGCAGTCCTCGATCAGCCGCTGGCAGGAGAGGATCGCGTACGCCCACGCGGACCGCTGGAGGGCCTCCGCGTTCGCGCGGATCAGGTTCGCGGCCTCGTCCGCGGCGCCGATGGACCGCTCGAAGTTCCGCTCCTCGAACCGCATCCGCGCCTGGTCGAGCAGGTCCTCGGAACGCCCGAGGTCGACCTCCGCGTTCTTGCTCGCGTACAGGAGGATGTCCGCGTCCGCGTCGTCCATCGGCGGCAGGGTGAGCTTCGGAGGAGGCGCCACCGCGACGGCTTCGAGTTGGGGACGCACCTCGTCGTAGATCGACTGCGCGCGGGGGCTCGTGACGAGGGCCTCCGCGATCTCCTTCTTCTTCCGGAGCTTCGAGACGTCCACGCCGTGGCGGGCGGCGAGGTCCCTCAGGTCCTTCAGCTTCATCACGGAGAGGAGCCGCTCCAGGCTCGGGGGCTTCGGCGCGACTCCGTTCTTCACGAGGACCTCCACGAAGTCCTCCTTCGACTGCAACCCGGACGTGTCGACTTTCGTCGAGTCCGCGAGTTCCTTCAGCTCGTCGAGGGACAGCGTCGTGAGCTGATCTCTGAGGTCGGACGCCATGGACGGATGCTCCCCCTAGGAGGCGAGGATGGTGTCCATGCGGGCGGGGTGCAATAAAAATATCGGCCCCGGTTCCGGAAACGGCGAGGCTCCGGCGGGTCACCGGGAGGCGTCGTCCGCCCGGTACTCCTCCGGCGGGCGGTACTTCCTCAGGACCTCCACGGCCCATTGGACCCGGCGGAACTCCTCCGGGTCTCCGCCCGCGTCCGGGTGGACCCGCTTCACTCGGTCCCGGTACCGTTTCTCGACATCCTCCCGCGATGGCCAGCCCCGTCCGAACCGCGGCGGGTGGATCCGGACCCCCTCGAAACCGAGGATCTGGAGGGCCGCCTGGACCCCTTTCGTCTGCAGGTAGAACTCCCGGATGTGGGACTGGATCGCGGAGGTGGACGCGTCCGTCTCGATATCGAACCGGGCGTGGCTCCGGCCGAGCGCGGAGCCCGTGTCGTGCCGGCGGAGGCAGGTATAACAGTAGAACGTCTCCCGCCCCGCCATCGCCCCGCCATGGAGCCCCCCGCCAAAGCTTTTATTCGCGCCCCTCCCTACCAATCAAGATGAGTTTCCGCGCGGGGCCCTCCGTGTTCAAGGACCGGTCGAAGGTCTCCTTCGACTACATCCCGGAGAAGCTCCCGCACCGGGACGCCCAGATGCAACGTCTCTTCTCGATGTTCCGCCCCGTCGGGGACAGCGGGCTCGCGTCGAACGCGTTCCTGTACGGCTCCGTGGGGACGGGGAAGACGCACACCGCGAAGCGGTTCTGTGAGGACTTCCGGCTGTACGCGAACAAGCAGGGCCGCGGGTTCGACCATGTCCACGTGAACTGCCGCCAGAAGATGGGGGACGACGCGGTCCTCCTCCACATCCTGAAGCACTTCGACGCGCGGTTCCCGGACCGCGGATTCTCGATCCCGGAGAAGCTCGACTCCCTGCGGAAGTGGCTGGAGAAGCAGCAGGTCCACCTCGCGATCATCCTGGACGAGGTCGACGTCCTCCTGAAGAAGAGCGGATCCGAGCTCGTGTACACGTTCTCCCGGTTCGGCGAGGAGGCGGGGAAGGGTAACGTGTCCCTGATCCTGATCTCCCAGCGCCGGGACTCGATCGACCGCCTGGACGCGGCGGCGATGAGCACGTTCCGCCGGACGAACGCGGTGGAGTTCCCGAAGTACTCCGAGGAGGAGCTTGCGGACATCCTGAAGACCCGGGTGGGGCTCGCGTTCCACCCCGGGACTGTGGACGACAAGATCATCGCCCTGATCGCGGACATCGCGTCCGAGTACGGGGACGCGCGGTACGCGATCGACCTCGTCGAGAGCGCGGGGTCCGCGGCGGACGCCGAGGTCGCGGATGAAGTCGGCCCGGAGCACGTGCGGATCGCGAAGGCGGGAGTGACCCAGAGCGACCTCCAGGAGCGCCTCGCAGAGCTGGACCGGAACCAGAGGCTCGTCCTCCTCGGGATTGCCCGCAAGATCCGGAAGAAGACGTACATCACGACGGGGGACGCGGAGGAGGCGTACCACGTCGTCTGCGAGGAGTTCCACGAGAAGCGGCGCGCCCACACGCAGTTCTGGAAGTACCTCCAGGACCTCGACGCGATGGGCCTGATCGACGCGAAGAAGAGCGGGGAGGGCGTCGTCGGGAAGACGACGATGATCTCGCTGCCCGGGATCCCCGCGAAGACGCTTTCCGACAAGCTTGCGGAGATGGTTACAAAGCGTTCTAAGGGAGGGACGTTCGGGTAGCGTCGCGCACGCCGGTAGCGGGGAGTATATCAATCGGGGTGGGATTGCCTGGTGAGGCGTACGGATGTCTGATCGGTGTGCGTTCGCTGCGGAAGGAGGCTGTTGGCCGGTCGGGTCGGTCGTCGCGGACCTGGAGTACAAGATTCCGATTTTGGGGGAAAGCGGTTCGCTTCCGTTGTGTGCGGTCCACGCTGCGCGGCCTTATCTGATGGCGACTTTCATGCGTCAGATTCTGGGGAAGAAGGCGGCGGTTCGTCTGAAGGTTGTGCCTCGGGAGCCGTTTGCGAGCCTTCTTGGTGTGAAGGGGGGTCGAAAGAAGGCCGTGAAGGCGGGTCGAAAGAAGAGTCGCAAGAGGAAGTAGGTGTAGTTGAGGAAGGTCCTCCCCGGCGGCCGGTTGCCGTGGGGGAGGGCGGGCGTCGCGAGCCTCCGCGGCCTTGTATTGTCGGCCCCGATGGATAAGTATGATGGCCTGATTGGCGAGGGGCCCCCGATCGGCCCGGTAGCGCCGGGAGTTCGATCTTCGCGGCGAGTTCGTCGAACTGGGCTCTGTACTTCTGATAATCTTGGGTCAATGTTAAAACGACGAAAAGCGTTGTAGTGGACCGGGATGGGAAGACGGGTACGGTCGAGGGGCTCGATGGGATCAGCGGTTGAGCACGTCAGCGAGAGTGGGAGCGCCGTTCCCCTGGCCCCCGGCGCGTGCTACCTGATCAAGGAGAAGAAGCCGGACCTGAGTTACCGGCTGTTCACGATGCTCACCCGGGACGCGACCCCGGGACTCATCATCACCCGCCAGTACCCGGAGCGGGTGCGGAGGGAGCGGGGGATCGCGGACCGCCGGATCGTCTGGCTCAGCCACACCCCCGGGGAGGACTACCACAACCCGACCGCGATCGGGTCCCTCGCGAAGCTGATCTCGGGGTTCGTGGAGGAGGGCCAGGGGACCGCCGTGATCCTCCTGGACGGCATCGAGTACCTCTCGATCAACAACGGATTCCTGCAGACCCTGATGTTCGTCGAGCACGTGAACGAGTTCGTGATGCAGCGGAAGGCGATCGTGATCCTCCCCGTGTCCCCGGACGCGCTCGAGGAGAAGGAGCTCGCCCTGCTCGAGAGGAACATCGAGGTCCTCGAGTCGCCGATCGTGAAGATGGACCTCGAGACCCGCGAGGTCTCGAACCTCCTCGACCGGTACTGATCCACGGAGGGACGGGAGCGCTCCGGGACATCCGCGACGAGACGGGGCGGGCCGACCTCGACATGGTCCGACGCGCCTACGAGTCCGTGCAGGCCGCGTACGCGAAATTGGGCGTGGCGCCCCAGTGGCCCGTGAGCCTCGTCGTCGAGAACATGGAGATCATGGGGGCGACTCAGAGCCGCCCCGGCGGTGGCCACCTGATCCACGTCTCCCTCCGGGCCGCGAAGAGCGAGATGCTCGCGGGGCTGATCGCGCACGAGATGGGCCACATCGCTCGCACGGAGGCCCGCCATCCGTCCCACAACCCCACGATCCACGATCGCGCGATGGCCCGCCTTCGGGTGCCCCCAGGGTTCCGGCGGGGATTCCCCAGGCTCGCGCACAACGCGATCAACCACGTCGAGGACATCTACGCGGACGACTACGCGATGACCGTGATAGGGACGGACCGGGCCCACGGGTTCTTCGCGGAATGGGTGGGGAACGCGGCCTCGATCGCCGCGGCGGGGACCCGGTGGGACGAGGTCGCCGGCGCACTCGACATCGCGTTCTCCCTCGGGAACCTCGCCCGCCATCGGCTCCTGCGTGCGAACGACCCGCTGCGGCGGGAGGCAGAGACGTTCGCGAAGACCCACGGGATCGAGGCGCTGGACGCGCTGACGGCTCTCTTCCGGGATCTCCCCGACCCCGTCTCCGACGCGGAGTGCGAGGAGATCCTCGTGACCCTCCTCGAGACGACCCTGAGGGAGCTCCAGCGGGCGTCCGCCTAGGGCTCCGCGGGTTTCGGGGCGAGCTGGCGGCCCACGATCTCGTCCACGAGGGTGAGGAACTTCTCCTCCTTCCCCTTCGGGATCGAGGCCCCGCTCGCGATGTTGTGGCCGCCCCCGTCCCCGCCGAGCTGGGACGAGGCCTCCCGCAGCGCGACCGCGAGGTCGAGCCCCTTCGCGACGAGTGCCTTCGTCGCCCGCGCGGAGACCTTCGTGGACCGCTCCATCACGCTCAGCCCCAGGGTCGGCTTCCTATGGTCCAGGAAGTAGTTCATCGCAATCGTCGCGACGGACCCCGCGAGGGTCGGCTCCTCCGTGTAGAAGAACTGGATGTGCTTCTTCGTGAACGGCCCCCCCGACTCGAGCTTGTGGAGGTACGCGAGGAGGCGGTCGTCGAACTCCTTCCGGATCGACTCCGCCCGCGCGAACGCTTCCTTGTCCCCGAGGCACAGGGAGAGGCCGAGCCCCTCGTACCCGAGGCGGGCGCACCCGTCCACGTACGCGCTCAGCTCGTCCGCGTACACGCCGTCCGTCGGGGTCCAGTACCGCTCCTTCACGAGGGCCTCCACGGCCTCCGCGTCCGCGCCCTGCTTCAGGAGGACCGTCGCGAGGAGGGACGTGAGGCGCCGCCGCTCCTCCGGGACGAGCTCGTTCACGGGGACCGTCGGGTCGATCTTTAGTTCCCCCAGGAGCTTGCGGGCCCCCTCCGGGCGGCCGGAGATCCCGACGAAGTACGGGACCACGCACCGGGCGAGGGCCTCCTCCACCGGGGCGGTCGCGAGGGCGAGGCCCCGCTCCTTCGTGAGGACGTTGCGCGCGAGGGCCTCCTCGAAGAGGGCGGCGTTCATGCCGGAGAACCCGCCGAGGTGCTGCATGTCCCCGATCGCCCCCGCCATCGCGACCCCCGCGAGGTCCCAGTTCCGCTCGTCGAGGGCCAGGGTGAAGAGCCACGTCGTCGTCGCGCCGCACGCCTCCCGGGTGCCGTCGACCCCGAAGAGGGCGGGGTTCACGTGGACGACCTTCTCGGAGTCCCGGAGGGGCTTGTGATGGTCCAGGACGATCGCGGGGCACGGGAGGCCCTCGACCCGGTCCAGCTGCCCGGAGCCCATGTCGCTCATGATCACGAGCTCGTTCGACTCCTCCTTCAACCGCTTCACGAGGGCCTCGTCGATCACGGTCGACGTGGACGCGTGGAACGCCTTCCCCGCCCGGAGCATCGCGCGCGCGAGGACCGCGGCGGAGGTCGTCCCGTCCGGGTCGTAGTGGCCGAGGATCCGGACGCGGGAGACGCCGTCGACGAGGTCGATCCCCCTCCGGGCCCGGTCGAGAAGCTCCTTCGGGACGAGGTCCGCCAGGCTCCGCGCCACGGCCCCCGCCTCACTTCACCTGGAGCTCCGCGAGGGTGCGGGAGTAGTCCCAGTCCGCGGGGAGGACGCCCTCTTCCCTGTAGTACCGGGAGAGCCGCCGGATCTTCGACTCGATGAGCTGGAGGCCGCGCTTGTTCGAGAGGTCCGCCTTGTGCGTCTTCAGGTGGCCCTGGAGGTCCACGGCCTTCTTCATCAGGCTGCTGAGGTCCTCCGGGATCTCCCGCGTGAGCCCCTTCCCCGTGAGGATCTGGGCGACGGACTTCCCCGTCGCGAGCCGGACGTTCGGGACCGCGTACGCGTCCCGGAGGCGGGCGCCAATCGCGGCCTTCGACGCGCCCTCCCCGTGGAGCTTCACGATGATCTCGACGATCTCCTCCGCGTCGAGGGGGACCCACTCCGGGTTCTTCGAGATGAACGGGCGGGTGGAGCCGTGCTGCCCCTTCCTCTTCGCGTGGATTCTCGCCATGAGGGCGTCGCCATACCTCGCATCTCTATTTGAGGGTTGCGCGCGCCGTGCTCTTCATCCCGCTAACGAAGCCTCGGAGGCCTTCGCCTGCACCATGAACATCCCTCGGGGGACCGCCCGCGAGTTCTTGCACGCCGGGTAGTTCGAGCACCCGAGGAACCGCGACCCTCGGCGGCTCTTGCGGAGCATCATCCGTCCCTCCCCGCACTTCTCGCACGGTCCATGGTCCTGCTCCCACACGAACGTCTCCCGGATCCAGCGGGCGATCGCCTCCCCATGGACCCGGAGTTCTCGCAGGGCCTCCCGCAGCAACGCACGGGACTCCGCGATCACCTCGCTCGGCGTCGCGGTCCCCTGGGCGATCGCATCGAGGCGAGATTCCAACTCTGCCGTCGTCTCGTGGCGGGTGATCGTCGGCGCATGGACGATGAGCGCCTCGACGACGGCCCGTCCGCTTTCCGTGGGTCGGACCCGCCGCCCGCCGACGTACCCGCGGTCGTACAGCTTCTGCACGATCTCGTGGCGGGTGGACTTCGTCCCGAGGCCGAGCCGCTCCATCTCCTGGACCAGGGAGCCCTGGCTGAACCGCGGGGGCGGCGGCGTCGCCCCCTCCTCCACGCGGAGGGAGCGGACCTCCAAGTCCCCGCCACGGCCGAGGTCCGGAAGAGGCGCTTCCATGGTTTCTGAGGGCAGGACCTGCCGCCATCCCGGGTCCACGACCCGCCGGCCCGTCGCGATGAACCGCGCGTCGTCGAGGTCGATCTGCACCGTCGTCACCTCGTGGGCGGCGGGGGGCGACAGGGTCGCGAGGAACCGCCGCGCGATCCCCTCGTACACGCGCCATGCGTCCGGCTTCAGCTTCGCCCGCCGCGCGGCCCCCGTCGGGTAAATCGGTGGATGATCCGTGGAGGCCGTCCGCCCACGGGTGGGCCGGATCTCCGGGAGGGCGAGGACCCGCTTCGCCTCCTCCGCGAGATCGGACTCCAGGAGCTCCTCGACCGCGCGCCTCAGACCCATCGTCCGCGGGTACACCGTGTTGTCCGTCCGCGGGTAGCTGATCAGCCCGTCGCGGTACAGCGCTTCCGCGATCGCCATCGCCCGGGCGGCGGTGAACCCGTCCCGGCTCGCGAGCGCGACGAAGAGGGTCGTGTTCAGCGGGACCGGCGGGCGCTCCTCCTGCATGTCCGAATCGATCGAGGCGATCCACCCCTCCGTCGCGAGGCCTGAGAGCCCCCGGGCCGCCTCCGCCTCGTCCCGGTGCCAGAACGGGCTCTGCGCGTGCTCCGCCCGGAACTCGTGGCCGTCCCGCGCGAACGTCGCGACGACCCGCCACCACGGCGTCGGGACGTACTCCTCGATCTCCCGCTCCCGCTCCTCGAGGAGGGCGAGGGTCGGGGTCTGGACCCGTCCCACGGACAGGATGTCCCGCCCGCGGCGGTCGCACGCGATCGAAAGGAACCGGGTGAGGACTGCGCCCCACGCGAGGTCGACGACCTCCCTTGTGGCGGCGGAGGACGCGAGTTTCTCATCGAGTTCTCCAAGGTTCTCGAAGGTCGCGAGGAGCTCGGGGCGGGTCAGGGCGGAGAACCGGGCCCTCCGGACGCCGGCAGATGGGGAGGCCTCGTGGACGACCCGGACCGCCTCGGACCCGATCAACTCGCCCTCGCGGTCGAAGTCCGTCGCGACGATCACTTCGTCCACGGTCTCGGAGGCTTTCCGGAGGGCCTCCACGGTCTCCGGATCCGTGATCGTCGGCACGGGCTCCGCGTCGATCAGCGCGTCCAGGTCCGTGGAGTCCCAGTCGTTCAGCTCCGTCGGGTAGTCGAGGTTCAAGAAGTGGCCGCGGAGCGGAAACGCCCGCCAATCGTCCCCGGCCCTCGAGAACGTGAACTGGCTGACGCCGTCCGCCCGAAGCCGCTTCGCCTTCCCTTCGGACAGCACCGTGGCCAAGCGGAGTGCGGCGGAGAACTTCTCGGCCACAAGGAGCCGGTGCACCCCGTGGTCCGATGTGCCATGCTACTATTTAACACTCTGTCAAAGGGGAGGACTCACGATGGGGCGATCGCCGCCACTTTCGGCGGCGGTGGCTCCGCATGGAGGTCGTGTTTCGCGGCCCAGTCCCGGAGGCTGTCGAAGACGGGCCGGAGGTCGTACGTCTTCGGGGTCGCGTCGTAGTCCACCCGGGGCGGGATCTCGTTGTACGGCGTGCGGGAGAGGAGTCCTGCATGCACGAGGTCCTTCAGCCGGTCCGAGAGGGTGTTCGGGGACATCCTCAGCCGGGTCTGGAGCTCGACGAACCGCCTCGGTCCCCCGCCCTCCTGGAGGAAGACGTGGAGGACCTCAAGGACATACGTCTTCCCGAGGACATGGAACAGCTCCCCGATCTCGCAGCCAACGTCCCCGTCCTCGCACCCCTTGTCCATGGCGGCCTTCGTTCTCGTTCGCGCCATCGCCCTTCGCTATAGTTCAAGTAGCATTAATGCTTGTTGGTACAGAGCAGGTGCCGATCGTGACGTTCGAGGAGATGTATTCGGGGACCCCGCCCTGGGACATCGGGCGGCCCCAGAAGGAGTTCGTCCGTCTCGAAGAGGCGGGGGAGATTGCCGGGAGGGTGCTCGACGTCGGGTGCGGGACGGGGGAGAACGCGCTCTTCCTCGCGGCGCGCGGGCACGAGGTCTGGGGCGTCGACGCGGCGCCGACCGCGATCGCGAAGGCGAACTCGAAGGCGAAGGGCCGGGACATCGCGGCGACGTTCCGGGTCCACGATGCCCTCGCGCTCAAGAAGCTCGGTCGGACGTTCGACACGATCATCGACTCCGGGTTGTTCCATACGTTCACAGACGAGGAACGGCCGTCGTATTCGAAGAGCCTCGCGTCCGTCCTACCAAAGAAAGGGCGGTACCTGATGATGTGCTTCAACGAGCGCGAACCCGGGACCTGGGGCCCGCGGCGCGTGACGCAGGCGGAGATCAAGTCGACCTTCCGAGAAGGGTGGCGGATCGCATGGATCCACGCGGCGCGGTTCGAGGCGCGGATGGAGGGCGGCGGGAACACGGCCCAGGCGTGGCTCGCGAAGATCATTCGGTGACCCCGGTTTCGGCCATCCCCCGGACGAAGCTTGAAATCCCGTCACGGGCTTCCCCGCGGGCTACATGGTCGAGGGGGAGATGGGGGTACGGGTCGAGCTTCCGGCGGGCCTGCGGGAGTACGCGGGCGGGAAGGGCTCGTTCGAGGTCCGTGCGTCGACCCTCGCGGACGCAATCCGCGAGATCAACGCGCAGCACGCGGGCCTCGCGTACCGGCTCCTCGACGACCAGGGGCGGATGCGGAGGTTCGTCCTCGTCTTCGTGAACGAGGACCCCGTGGCCCACCTCCCGCCGGAGGACGTCCGGCTGAAGGTCGGGGACACGGTGCGGATCCTGCCCTCCGTGGCGGGTGGTTGACATGGCGGACGCGAAGAAGGGCGACACGGTCGTGACGGTGGGGACGCGGAAGGGACTGTTCATCTTCCATTCGAAGGATCGGAAGCGGTGGAAGAAGCGGGGGCCGTACTTCGAGGGGGTCGAGATCCGCCACGCAATTCTCGATCCGGCGGAGGGGAAGACCCTGTACGCCGGGGTCACGAGCGAGCACTGGGGCCCGATGGTGTCGCGGTCCACGAACCTCGGCGGCCGCTGGGAGCTGGGCAAGGAGGGCCCGCGATTCACGAAGGAGTCCGGGCTCACCGTGACGCGGATCTGGCAGCTCCAGCAGGGCGTGGACGGGTCTTTGTACGCGGGCACGGAGCCCGCGGGGCTGTTCCGGAGCGAGAACAACGGGGTCACGTGGTCCTCCGTGGACTCGTTGAACTACATGAAGGGGCGGGACAAGTGGAACCCGGGCGGCGGGGGCCTGTGCCTTCACACGATCCTCCCGTACCCGAAGGACGTCAAGCGGATGCTCATCGGGATCTCCGCGGCGGGGATCTTCGCGACGAACGATGGCGGGGACTCCTGGCGGATGTACGGCGCGGGAATCCGGGAGTACGGCAAGCAGAAGTTCGTCGACCGCGAGGACGTGAGCACGTGCGTCCACAAGATGGCCCGCGACCCGACGGACCCCGCGATCGTGTACCAGCAGAACCACGCAGGGGTCTTCCGCCGGAACCGCGGCGACTCGAGGTGGTCCCTGATGGAGAAGGGCCTTCCCATCGCCAAGAGCACGGGCGGACCCTTTGGCTTCCCGATGGTCGCGCACCCTCACGACCGCGGCACCGCGTACCTCGTTCCCCTCGTCGGGGACTACAACCGCGTCACGCCGAACGGCGCGATGGCGGTGTTCCGGACGACGAACGGCGGGAAGCGGTGGGACCGCCTCTCGAAGGGCCTCCCTCAGAAAGACGCGTGGTTCACGGTTCTGCGGGACGGGATGCGGGCGGACGACGGCGACCCGGCAGGGGTGTACGTCGGGACGACGACGGGCCAGCTGTACGCGAGCCGCAACGATGGGGATTCGTGGTCCCTGATTGCGGACCACCTGCCGCAGGTCCAGTCCGTCGAGGCAGGGACGATCGGCGGCCGCTGAGCGAGTACATTCCACAGGTCCATACGACTGGCCGCGTGGGATGGACTCGGGTGCGGGATGCGGGTCTTCGTCACTGGCGGGACGGGGTTCATCGGGAGCGCGCTCGTCCGCCAGCTCGTCTCGGCGGGACATAACGTCACGGGACTGGCCCGGACTCCGGAGAAGGCCCGACGCCTCGAGGGGATGGGGGCGTCCGCGATTGTGGGGGACGTCCGGACCCCCGCCGTGCTCCGCGAAGGCGTGAATGACGCGGACGGGGTCGCGCACCTCGCGCTCCCGAGGGCGGGGGAGAAGGACCACGAGACCGCCTCGGACGTCGCGAAGCGGGGGACCCAGGGAGTGTTGGACGCGTGTCGGGGCCGCTCTCTGCGATCCTTCGTGTTCGCAAGCGGGGCACTCGGGATCTACCGCCACGCCCCCGGCGAGTGGATCGACGAGATGTCCCCGGAGGCGCCGACGGCCCCGCCGATGCACGAGCGGTGGATGCTCGACAACGTCGTGCGGGCCGCGCACCGGGAGTGGGGACTCCCCGCCACGATCCTCCGACCGCCGATCGTGTACGGCCCCGCCGGGGCGTTCCGCGAGTTCTTCCTCGACCTGATGCGGCGGGGCTTCTTCCGGGTCCCCGGCGACGGCTCGTACTACGTGAACTTCGTGAGCGTCGAGGACTGCGCCGCGGCGTACCGCCTCGCGCTGGAGCGGGCCCCCGCGGGGGAAACGTTCCTCGTGGTGGACGACGAGCCCGTCACGATGCGGGCCTTCGCGGACTTTCTCGCGGCGGAGATGGGACGACGCCGCCCCGGGAAGATCCCGCCGTTCCTCGCGAAGCTCGTGGCGGGGCGGGAAGCGGTGGACGTCATGATGGAGTCGGTCCGCCTTCGGAACCGGAAGATCAAGGAGCGCCTTGGATGGGCCCCAAAGTATCCGTCGTATCGCGACGGCATCCCGGAGGCGGTGCGGGCGTACCTCCGGCCGGCGGGGTGACGGGGAAAGCTCTTGGCGGGCGGGAGGTTCCTCGAACCGTGCTCGACGTCCTGGAGGTCCGGCTGCTGTCCGCCCTCCTCGCGGTCGGCGCCGTGATCGGGATCCTCCTGCTCCGGCAGCTCGGCCTCTCCCTCCGGGGGCCCCAGGAGGTGCGGGCGAGCGTTCCGATGCCCCGGGTCCTGGAGGTCCTGTGGCCCGCCGTGGTGAACCTGCCGACCGTCGCCGTCTTCGCGGGGGCGGGCTGGCCCGAGCTCCTGTACGCCACACCCCTCCACGTCTCGTTCCCGGGGGATACCGCCATCCAGGTCCTCGGGTTCGTGGCCTTCGGAATCGGCGGGCTCCTCGCCCTCCAGGCGTTCCGCCACCTCGGGAAGCACATGGTCGTCCAGATCGCCGTGGCGCGGGACCACCGCCTCGTCACGAGCGGACCGTACGCGCGGATCCGCCACCCCGCGTACACGGGGGCGATCCTCCTGTCCGTCGGTGCCGGGCTCTTCTTCCTGAACCTCGTGTTCCTCGTGAACCTCGTCCTCGTGGTCGCCCTCGCAACGTATCGCGCGCGGCTCGAGGAGCGACTCCTCTCGTCCCCCCAGGGGTTCGGCCTCCAGTACCGGGCGTACGTCGCGCGGACGGGTCGGTTCCTGCCGCGGCTCCGCTAGCGGCGCTTCCGCTTCGGGGCCGGGACCTTCAGCCCGATGTTCCGCGCGAGGCGACGCCAGTCCTTGTCGTCCATCCACGGGACCTTGAGGTACTCGAGGACCTCCTTGTCCGTCATCCCGAGGCGCCGGCCCTCCGCGATGCACACCCGGTACGCCTCGATCTCCGTGGGGGCGGTGGAGTACTCGAACCCTTCCGGGAACAGCTTCCGACCGTCCCCGAACTGCTTCACGTGGACGAGCTCGTGGACGACGTCGAGGTAGATGTCCCTCGGGTTCCCGGTCCTCAGGTAGTGCGCGGACACGACGAGGTGGCCGTCCTCGTCGCTAACGCCCATGTACCCCCACTTCGAGGAGAAGAACTCGACCTTCAGGGATCGCAGGACGCGGGAGGTCTGCGCGCCGAATGTCTTCCGGACCGCCTCGACCTGGTCGAAGCCTTTGAAGTACCTCGTGAACGGCCGGTACTCGATCTTCACGTTCCGCGGGAACCAGACCCCGACGCTCCGGGGGTCGAACTTCTTCGCCATGGACCCGCCGGAATCCGAGGAGGCAAATCAAGGTGCGGGTGGCTACCGCGGGCGGCACTCGAGCCGGCATCCGGGGTCGCAGGGCCCGCAGCCCCGGGCCTCGCGGGCCTTCTCCCGCACGAGCGCGTCCACGAGGGCGGTCGAGATCACGTCCTCGCCTCCTTCGGCTTGATCGCGCGGAGGGTCAGGGCGGACGCGTCGACCCCTGCGGGGCTCTCCCGCCACGGCCGGTCCTCGATCACGTGCAGATCCTCGAACCCCGCACCCCGGATCGTCGTCAGGTAGTCGGCACGGAGCATCGCGTTCGACACGCATCCGCAGTCGTCGTCCATGATCAGGAGGGGTCTCTCCTGGACGATGTCCGAGATCACGAGCCGTCCGCCGGGCCTCAAGACCCGGAACGCCTCCCGGAACACGGCCGTCTTGTCCGGGCTCAGGTTGATCACGCAGTTGCTAAGGACGACGTCTGCGGTCCCGTCCTCCACGGGGAGGGTCTCGATGACGCCCTCGCGGAACTCCACGTTCCGTGCGCCCGTCGAGGCCGCCGCCCGCCGCGCGCGGTCCAGCATCTCCGGCGTCATGTCCACGCCGATCGCCCGCCCTCTCGGGCCCACGCGGCTCGCGGCGAGGAACACGTCCACGCCCGCCCCGCTCCCGAGGTCCACGACGACCTCGCCGTCCTGGAGGTCCGCATGGCGGACGGGGTTCCCGCTCCCCTCGCCGAGGAACGCCTCCTCGGGGATCCGCGCGAGTTCCTCCTTCGAATACCCCGCGGGGCTGCAGCAGCCCGGCCCGCAACAGTCCTCCGCGGTCGAGACCGCCTTCCTTCCGTACTGCTCCCGCACCCGTGCCCGGATCGTGTCCGTGTCTGCGTTCATACTATCTACTACCACAATGTAGTAGAGAATCTTAAATAGCCTCCCTTCCATCCGCTGAGGAGATGACGGAAGCCCGGACGAGGGCGAACGTGCTCCTCGAAGAGGCCGCGAGGCCGTCCCTGGAGGAGATCGCGGCGACGTTGCGGGATCTCGGGATCGGCGGATACGCGGCGGACGCCTTCTGCGCGCTCGTGCGCGTGCCCAACGCCACGGCGGGGGACCTCATGCTGAAGACGGGAATCCCGGACTCCAAGATCTATTACGCCCTCGACGAGCTCGCGGAGAAGGGGCTGGTCGAGGTCCAGGCGGGGAAGCCGAAGACGTACCGCGCGGTCCCCTCCCGGGAGGCGGAGGCCCGCCTCGCGGGGGTCCTCGACGCGAAGCATGAGCGGGAGCGGGGGGCCGTGAAGCGGGTGTCCGCGCTCCTCGAGCCGCTCCGGGCCGCGATGACGTCCCCGTCGACGGACCTGGCGTTCATCGTGAAGGGCCTGCCGAACGTCGTCGCGCGAGCGCAGTCGATGATCGCGTCGGCGCGGCGGGAGGTCGTCGTGCTCGCATCGGACGAGGCGTTCTTCCGCAAACTCGAGGCGGACCTCGTGAAGGCGGGCCGCCGTCGGGTGAAGCTCCGGATCGCGGTGCCCGACATCACCATCGACAAGGACCTCGAGAAGTCCGCGGAGCTGCGGGCCATTGTCTGCTCGTGCATGATCCTCGTCGTCGACGGGCAGCAGGTCCTCACGGTGACCCGGACGACCGCGGACGAGGCGTACGGGATTACGTCCACGGACGAGACCCTCGTGCGGCTCGGGATGGAGTACTGGGAGAGCCCGCGCTGCTGCGTGGAATGCGACTAGAACGGGAGCGGGAATCAGAAGGGTGCCCCGCGGGGTTCGCGGGGCTTCTTGGTCGCTCCCTCAGGCGGGCGGCGGGGGCGGGAGCTGGGAGTTCTGCGAGGGCGGGATCGGCCTCCCTTGCGGCTTCTCCCGGCGCCGCCACATCGTGAACGCGAGAAGCCCGACGACTGCCAGGCCCACCGCGAGGATCGCGATGATCCAGTCCAGCGTGTGGATCATCCCCAGGAGCTCCCCGGTCGTTGGGGAGACCGGGCGGACCGTCACCGTGAACCGTACGGTCTGGGAATTCCCTTCCGAGTCCGTCACCGTCAGGGAGGCGTCGTACGTCCCTCGGGTCGCGTACACGTGGGTGACCGCGGCCTGGGAGGAGGTCGAGTTGTCGCCGAAGTCCCACAGGTACACCGCAACGCCGACGTTGTCCGTGGAGCCGCTCGCGTCGAAGAAGAGAGGCTGCCCCTCGTCGACGGTCCGGTCTCCGCCGCCCCGCACCATGGGGGCGATCGTGTCCCGCACCGTGATCGTCACGACGGTCGAACCCGCGTTCCCGGACCGGTCCGTGACCGTGAGGGTCGCGGAGTACGTGCCGGGGCTCGCGTACGCGTGGCTCACGGAGACTCCGCTGCCGGTCGTCCCGTCGCCGAAGTCCCAGGCGTACGTCGCGATCCCGAGGTTGTCCGTCGAGGCGGTGCCGGCGAGGACGAGACCCACGCCCTGGTCCACGGTCCGGCTCGCGCCCGCGTCCGCGGTGGGGGCGACGACGTCCAGGGCGGACGTGAACACGTCCTGCCCGGACATCCGGCCGTCGAGCCAGGCGACGAACGTGTTCCCGGAGCCGTCGACGGTGATCGTCGTCATGTCCTGGACATTCGTGGAGAGGGAGTCATCCGTGACCTTCATGTTCGACTCCCACGCGAGGCCGTCCGGGGAGGACGCGCTGTAGACGTCCCGCCACGTCGAGCCGCGGGTCCGCTCGTCCGCCCAGGCCGCGTGGACCCGGCCCGCGTTCGCCGCGAGGCTCGGGGACCCCTGGTACACCGCACCGAGGTCGTCGTTTACCCGGGCGTTCGCCGCGAAGGAGGCGCCGCCGTTGATCGAGCGGGTCCCATAGATGTCCGGGCCCGTGTTCGTGTCCCGACTGTCCGACCAGGCGACGTAGACCGTGTTGAGGGCGTCGATGGCGACATCCGGCGCGCTCTGGGGCCGGTTCCCCGTGTCGTCGTTCAGGAAGAAGTTCGGGGACCATGTGGCCCCGAGGTCTGTGGACTTCGAGAAGTAGATGTCCGAGCCGCGAGCGCCGTTCCGCGGGTCCGTCCACACTGCGTAGACGGAGCGGTCCGACGCGACCGCGATCGCGGGCTCGCCCTGCTCCGCGCCGACCGCGTCGTTGTTCACGCGGAGGCTCGGGTTGAAGCTGAGCCCGCCATCCGTCGAGTTCGCGTAGTAGATGTCGGGCCCCGTGGAGAAGGCGTTCCGCCCGTCCGTCCACATCACGTGGATCAGGCCCGTCCCGTCCACCGCGACGTCGGGCTGGGTCTGGAAGGTCGCGGTCACGTCGTTCACGCGGACGTTCGCGGAGAAGCTCAGGCCCCGGTCCGTGGACTTCGAGAAGAACACGTCCTGGTTCCCGTTCCGGTTGTCCGTCCAGGCGAGGTAGATGACCGCGTTGTGGTCGATGAACAGGGACGGCTCCGTCTGGAACGCGCCCCCGATGTCGTTGTTCACCTTGAACGGCGCGGACCACGTCCGACCGCCGTCCATCGACTTCGTGAAGAAGAGGTCCGCCTGGGTCGTGGACCCGCCCCACCCGCCGAATGCGAGGTAGAGGACGCCCTCGCCGTCGATTCCGATCGAGGGCTGATACCCGGTGTACGCCGGGGGTGCGTTCACGATCACGTTCGGGCCGAACCACGGGGCCGTGGGCGCGGCCGCAGGCACGGGCACTGCGAACGCGAGGAGGCCCGCGGCCGCGAAGGCCACGACGAGGCTCGCCACGATCGTCCGGGATGCCCAGCGGGGGGAGACGGTAGAAGACATCGCCACACTTCTCCTTGTGGAAACGTGTCGTTCGACCCGCGTTACTTAAGGAGAACGGTCCGGTTATCGAATGGAAGATTCACCCAAGGGGTGAGTGGACCGATGAAGCGAAGCGCGAAGAGGCGGGGCGACATCCCCGCGACGATGGCGGGAGATCGCGAGGTCGCGGTCGCGACGGCGGACATCGGGGGCCGCGCGGAGATGGAGGACGAGCACGTCCTCGAGGTCGAGAGCGTCCGCCCGCTCCGGGTCCTTGGCGGGGTGTTCGACGGCCATGGCGGGGTCTCCGTGGCGCGCCTTGCGAGGGCCCGCTTCGGGGCTCTCTTCCGGGCCTCGCTCCCGTCCGGGCCAGACTCCGCGTTCCGGGCGGCGTACGCCGCGATTCACAGGGAATCGGAAGGGATGGCGGGGGGCGCCGTGGCGGCGACGTTCTGGATCGACGGACCCCGCGTGGCGGTGGCGAACGCGGGGGACGCCCACGTCGTCGCCGTGGCGGGGGACCGTGCCGTGCGGCTCACAGAAGACCACAGGATCACGAACAAGATCGAATTGAAGCGTGTCGTCGACGCGGGCGCGACGATCTGGGGCCCGTACGTGTGCCTCCCGGACGGGCGGGGGATCATGCCGACTCGGACCCTCGGGGACCACGTGCTCACGAAGGTCGGGGTCCTCTCCGATCCCGTCGTCTCGACCCACCCCCTCGAGCCCGGCTTCCTGATCGCGGCGTGCGACGGGCTGTGGGACGTGATGGAGACCGAGGAGCTGCCGGAGATCCTCGCGGGGCTCTCCACCGCACCGGAGGCTGCCGGGCGGCTCCGGCGGGAGGCCCTCGACGTCCGGAAGACCTCTGACAACCTCACCGTGGTCGCGGTCCGGATCGGGTCGGGCCCCTAGCTTTTTGGCGGGGAGCGCGTTCGCTTCGTCCATGGGGACCACGTACGCCGTGTTGGGAGCGGGGCGGCAGGGCACCGCGACGGCCTACGACTTCGCCGTCCATGGCCGGGCGGACGAGGTGCGCCTCGCGGACCTGGACCTGAAGAGGGCGAGTGCGGCGGCGGGTAGACTAGAGGCCCTCACAGGGAAGGACATCGCCACGGCAGTCCGCGTGGACGTCACGAAGGGCGAGTCCGTCCTCGCCGCCCTGAAGGGGGTCGACGTGTTCCTGAGCGCGGTCCCGTACCCGTTCAACCTCGGGATTGCGAAGGCCGCGGTGAAGGCGAAGGCCTCGATGGTGGACCTCGGAGGGCACACGGAGACCGCGAGGAAGCAGCTCGCATTCGACCCGCAGGCGAGGAAGGCGGGGATCACGATCATCCCCGAGTGCGGGATGGGACCGGGTGCGAACATCACGCTCGCGGTCCACGCAATCCAAATGCTGGACAAGGCGGAGGAGGTGCGCGTGTACGACGGCGGCCTCCCGCAGCGGCCCCGCCCTCCATGGAACTACGAGCTCACGTTCAACGTGGCGGGGCTGACGAACGAGTACACGGGGACCGCGACGTTCCTCCGGGGCGGCCGGCTCGTCGAGGTCCCCGGTCTCTCCGAGGTCGAGGCGGTCGACATCCCGCCCCTCGGCCGCCTGGAGGCTGCGGTGACGACGGGCGGACTGTCCACGATGCCCTGGACGTACCGGGGTTCCCTCCGAGTCCTCGAGAACAAGACATTGCGGTACCCGGGCCATTGGGAGAGGATCCGCGGATTCGCAGACCTCGGGCTCCTGTCGGAGAGACCGATCACGGTGGACGGCGCGAAGGTCGTGCCCCGGGAGCTGTTTCACACGCTGTTCGAGCCCCAGATCACCCCGAAGGAGATCCGCGACATCGCCGTCACCCATGTCGTCGCGCGGGGGCGGAAGGACGGCCACCCCTCGGAGGCGGTCGTGGACATGGTGGACCTTTTCGACGAGCGCACGGGGTTCCGGGCGATGGAGCGGGTCACCGGTTGGCACGCGGCGATCGCGGCGGAGATGATCGCCCGCGGAGAGATCGGGCCCGGCGCGCACCCCGTGGAGACCGGCATCCCCCCGGACCGGTTCGTCGAGGAGGCCCGCCAGCGGGGGTTCTCCATCAAGACGCGCGTCACGGCCACGGGGTAGGACGAGGGCTTTTCTCCCGTCCCGCCATCGCGTCCGTCGTGCCGCGGGACCCGGAGCGGGAAGCGTTCGTCAAGCGCGTGAAGGCGATCGACCTCGTGTTCAAGGCGGGCGACGTCGAGGGCACCCTCCGGCTCCTGCCCTCCCTGATGGCGATGGGCCCGGACCGGGCGATCCTCTCCCAGAAGAAGTCTCACTACCTCGCGAGCCTCGCTCTCCGCTCCCTGAGGAAGAGCGATTCCCGGTCCGCGATTCGGTTCCTGGACCTCGCGGACGCCCACATCCGGGACGACCATCTGATCCCGCTCCTGCGGTCAGAGCGAACGAGGTTTCGGACGGAGGCCACGCGCGCGATGCGCGAGGACGGCGCGAAGGGCTGAGGACGCCTCACTTCCGCAGTCGGAGGTCGGAGCCGCTCCGGAGGTACGCCCAGGCCCCGCCGGCGCCCGCGTACGTGGCGGGGTTCCGGAAGAACGGGCATCCGAGGGCGGCGGACACCGCCGCGACGATCGAGAACAGGGCGATCGCGATGTACATGAGCCGCTTGTTCACGTGCCCACCGGCGCGGCGAAAGCCCGCCCGGGGGATAAAGATGCCGCGGGTCAGATTCCTTCGACCTGCTTCCCGTACGGCTCCGTGAACCCCGTCTCCCCCGCCTCGAGGAGGTTCTTCAGGCCGACGAGGAGGTCGGACCACCGGCACCGGACCCGGAGGGCCTCGGCGGGTGGGACGCCCTCGTGGACGAAGTACAGTCCCGTCCGATTCCCGCCCTTCTCCTCGAGGGAGAACGTCCCGCGCGTCGGGTGGCCCGCCATCGGCCATGTGACCGTCAGGTTCGTTCCGGGGCCGAGCTCGGCGATCGTCCCGGGCGCCCCCGCTGGCCCACCGAACCCATAGACCCCGCCCACTCGCGGATCGATCCGGGGGGCCCCGGATTCCGTCCACGCCCCCAGGGCCCCTGGCTCCACGAGCGAGGCGAAGACTCTCGAAGCAGGTGCGTCGAGGAGGACATTGAGGCGGATCCGGCCGTCCTGAACCGGCGAGCTGTCGGGCCGGAGGGAGTCGTCCCGCGCCTCCGCGACCGCCTTCAGGTTCCCCACGCAGACCCGCCAGGCGTCGTGGAACCGCCCGCACGTGGAGTCCGCCTTCGGGAGGCCGTCGTGGCCGACCCGGAGGACGGAGCCGTCGGCGGCGTCCTCCACCCGCCAGTCGACTCGCGTGTCCGCTCCGAACACGGGCCACGTGAAGGAGACGGTCCGGAGCACATCCCCCTTGAGGATCGTGCAGGGCCATCCCGGCGGGTCCGTCGCAACGATCGCGTAGTCCCCGCCGAACCGGAACTTCGAGCCGATCGCGGGCCCCTTCGGGTCGAACTGCGTGAAGTTGCAGAACCAGCGGGCGAGGTGGTGCGGGGTGAGGAGGTGCTGGAACACGAACTCCCGCGGCGCGCGGATGTGGATCCCCATGCGGAGGCTCAACGCCATGGACACATGGAGGCGAACCGGGCGGGATACATCAACCTGAGGGCCCTCCGGTGTGGACAAAGTCTTTTTCTTGGATGAGAGCGGATTGCGCACCGGGATTCGGATGGGATACTTCGCACGTCGGATCGTCGGGTACACCGTGTTCCTGGCGGTCCTGGGATTCCTGTCGACGCTCGCGGTGAACGCGGACTCCGCCTCCGGTGGGACCCTGATGGCGGGGGCGAACGGCGCGAAGATCGGGATC
>JAIBJG010000043.1 GCA_020029475.1 Methanobacteriota archaeon
GCTCCAGCGCCCTCCCTTTAGATCCCAGCATCCGATCATCTGGAACGCGGGGTCTTCCTCCACGTCGCCTTCCACGCGATCGACGTAGCTCTGAAGGGCCTCCCGGAGTACGGCCTTGAGAGGCATGGATCGCTTCCGTGCGATGTGTCGCAGACGCGCATGGACGCTCGGGTCCACACGAGTCTGGACGACCTTTTCGGATTTCACCGGGGAGGGACGGGATTGCATGCATTTAAGCATTCGCATTTCAGTATGCATTCAACACTCAGAGGGAGCCTCGGGGCGTAGGCTCATCCGCGTGGGCATCGCACGCATTCTCAACACAGCACGTTCTGGCGCGACGGTACCTTCTTGTCTCACCTTTGGGTTCGCCGGCGTCGATGGACGCACGTGGGGCGCCACCCCACAAAGTTCTCGCGGAGCTCCAGAAGGCGCACAACGACGACCTCCGCTTCCGCGACGGCACGATCCTCGGGAGCATGTGCACAGAACCCCTCCCGGTCGCGCGGCGGGCACACTCCATGTTCCTCGAGGCGAACCTCGGGAACCCGGGATACTACAAGGGCACGTGGCGGCTCGAACGCGAGACCCTGCGGATCCTCGCGGACCTTCTCCATGGGAAAAACCTCGGCGGGTTCACCGTGAGCGGGGCGACGGAGGGGAACATCACCGCCCTCTGGATGGCGCGGAACACGACCCGCCGGAAGGAGATCGTCGCGGCGAAGACCGCGCATTTCTCCGTGCGCAAGGCGGCGGACCTCCTCGGGATGCGTATCGTCGAGGTCCCCCACGACGACGAGTACCGCCTCGACGTCGACGCTCTCCGAAAGGCGGTGACGAAAGACACCGCCGCGGTCGTGGCCGTGGCGGGGACGACGGAGCTCGGCCAAGTGGACCCGATCGGCGCGATCGGGGAGTTGTGCCTGGACCGCGCGTTCCTCCATGTGGACGCCGCGTTTGGCGGGTTCGTCCTCCCGTTCCTCCATGGCGGGGACCTCCCTCGATGGGACTTCCGCGTGGCGGGCGTCTCCTCCCTCGTCCTCGATGCCCACAAGATGGGGATGGCGACGATCCCCGCGTCCCACCTCCTGGTGCGGGAGGCGAGGCACTTCGAGCGGATCGCGGTGGAGTCTCCCTATCTTACAACCGTGTACCAGACGTCCCTCCTGGGGACGCGGAACAGCGCCGGGGTCGCCGCGGCGTACGCGGCGATGCGGAGCCTGGGCCGCGAAGGCTATCGGAAGATCGTGGCGCGATGCATGAAGAATACCAGCGCGATCGTCGAGCGCGCACGGGAGGCGGGGATCGAGCCCGTCATCGAACCCGTCGTGAACATCGCCGCGTTCCCCCTCCGGGACGTGGAGGCGGCGCAGCGCGCGCTCGAGAAAAAGGGTTGGCGGGTGAGCACCTCGAGGAATCCGCCCGCCCTCCGGGTCGTCGTGATGCCCCACATCACCGCCGAGGGAGCGGCCGCGTTCGCGGACGACCTCGTGTCCCTGTGCAGGAAGCTCGGCGAGCCGCCGCGGAAGGCTTAATCCCCTCCCGCCGGCTTGCGGACCCGCGATGGACTACAAGGCCCTCGGCCTGAGGTGCGGGCTGGAGGTCCACCAGCAGCTCGACACCCGCAAGCTGTTCTGCGCGTGCCTCTCCCTCCTATCCGAGAAGACGGAGGGGACATTCCTCCGCCGCCTGCGGCCCACCCAGTCCGAGATGGGGGAGGTGGACGCGGCCGCGATCGAGGAGGCGAAGCGACGCCTCGCGTTCGTGTACCACGTCACGGACAACTCGTGCCTCGTGGAGGCGGACGAGGAGCCCCCGCACGAGGCGAACCCGGACGCCCTCGGCACCGCCCTCCTCGTCTCCCTGATGCTCGAGGCGGAGCCCGTCCGGGAGGTCCACTTCATGCGGAAGCTCGTGATCGACGGCTCGAACACGACGGGCTTCCAGCGGTCCGCCCTGATCGCCGTGGACGGCGGGATCACGGTGGACGGGAAGCGGATCGGGATCCCGACGATCCTCCTGGAGGAGGACGCGGCCCGGAAGGTCTCCGAGGCGGAGGGGGAGGTCGTGTACCGCCTCGACCGCCTCGGGATCCCCCTCGTGGAGATCGCGACGACGCCGGACATCGAGTCCCCGGAGGAGGCCGCGAAGGTCGCCCTCGGGATCGGCTCGTGGCTCCGCGCGACCCGGCGGGTGATGCGGGGGATCGGCACGATCCGGGAGGACCTGAACGTGTCGATCCGCGGCGGGTCCCGGATCGAGATCAAGGGGGTCCAGGAGCTCCGGATGATCCCCGTGTACGTGGAAAAGGAGGTCGAGCGGCAGCTCGCCCTGATCGAGGCGGCGAAGGAGCTGAAGGCCCGCGGGGTCACCCGCATCGACGTTGCGGTCCAGGACCTCTCGTCCCTCCTCGCGTCCTCGCCCTCGAAGGTCGTCGCGGGCGCGCTCGGGGCGGGAGGGAAGGTCCTCGGCGCGCGCCTCCCCGGCTTCCAGGGCCTCCTGAAGGGGAGGCTGGGGCCGGAGCTCGCGGCCCACGCCCGCGTGGCGGGGGTCCGGGGGATCCTCCACTCCGACGAGCTCCCCGGGTACGGGGTCACCGCGGGGGAGGTCGGCGCGATCGCGAAGGCCCTCGGGGTCACCGGCCCCGATGCGTTCGTCCTCGTCGCGGACGAGGAGGCGAAGGCCCGCCGCGCGTTCGAGGAGATGATCCCGAGGTTGCGGACCGCGCTCGCCGGCGTCCCCGAGGAGACGCGGGACCCGAAGCCCGACGGCACGTCCGTGTACAGCCGGCCCCTCCCGGGGAAGGCGCGGATGTACCCGGAGACGGACGTGCCCCCGATCCGGGTCACCGACGAATGGATTGAGCGACTGAAGAAGGACCTCCCGGAACCGCCGGAGCGGCGAGCGGCCCGGCTCTCCGAGCGATACGGGATCCACGATCAGCAGGCCCGCCAGCTTGTCCAGGAGGGGAGCGACGACGTGTTCGAGGCGATCGCGAAGGAGTTCCCGGAGGCGAAGCTCGTCGCGTCCGTCCTACTGTACGCGCTCGCGGAGATACGCCGAGAGGGGCTCCCCGTGGATGCGATCCCCGAGGACCGGATGCGGGGACTCTTCTCGCTCGTGAAGGCGGGTGCGTTCGCGAAGGAGGCGATCCCCGACGTCCTCCGGGAGATGGCGCGGTCCGGGCGGGGCCCGGGGGAGGCGGCGAAGGCCCTGGGCCTTGCGGGGGCGGGCCGCGAAGAAGTCGCGCGGGTGATCGAGGAGATCGTCGCCGCGAACCGCGATCTCATCTCGTTGCGGGGGGAGGGAGCCCTCGCGCCCCTGATGGGGAAGGCGATGGAGCGACTCCGGGGCCGGGCGGACGGCAGCCTCGTGAACGAGGTCCTGCGAGAACGATTGAAGAAGGAAAGCAAGAAATAAAGAAAATTCAGAGGAGCGCCCGCCACGACGGCGGACGCGCAAGCTCAGGTCACCGGAACTGCCGGGACCTTAGCGCTTGCCTTTCTTGCCCTTCTTGCCCTTCTTGGCCAAGGGAGTGCTGTACCTCCATGCGGCATGAAGCCGCAGTGCTTCCATCGTTGATTGTTTTCACCTTGAATGTATCGAGGGCATTCCATCGCGCGAGAATCTCCCGCGCGGGACGCATCGTTCGATGCAGGTTGTCCACTCCTCCTTAGGGACGTGCCAAAAGGCTAAACTAGCCTGGACGATATGCGCGCCGAGGGATGGGACATGGCAATGGCAGCGAAGAAGGGCGAGACGAAGGCGCCGGGCAGCCGGGGCGACGACTGGTTCGACGCCCTCGACGCGGAGCTCGAGCAGAAGACTCAGGAGATCGTCCAGGCCGTCGGCGAGGAGAACGTCGAGCGGGAGGACCTGAACCGCCAGATCATCGACGACTTCTGGAAGATCTGGAAGCGGTTCAACAAGGTGAACGTCCACCTCTCCATGGAGCCCTCGTACGAGAGCTGGGCCCTCTTCGCGGACACGTTCCCGGACGGGAACTGGACCTGGAAGCCCGGGTTCCGCCCCGCCGGGGTCGCGACGATCCAGCTCGTGGACCGGACGATGGACCAGGGGCGCATCGGGGATGCGTTGAAGGTCGCGCACGCGGTCGTCGACGACAAGCCCCACCTCCGGGTCACGTTCGAGTACTGCGAGGGGGAGCACTACTACAAGTACAGCGGGTGGAAGCGGATCTGGTCCGTCCACACCCTGTTCGACGAGGCCCTGCCGGAGGCGGACATCAAGACCCTGCGGAAGCTGTTCGCGGACGTGGTGAAGACGTGGTACGAGAGCCATTTGCGGCGGAACCGGGACCTGCTGATCAAGCACCTGAAGGCGGAGTACGAGCGGGTCGAGACGTTCAACCAGTAGCCGCTAGCCGGGCCGCACGGTCACCTGGTACGTCGTGGCCGCGGACGCCCGGTTCGGGTTCTCCCACAGGACGAACGACGTGCTCACCTGGGGATACTCGAGGCTCCTCACCGGGGCGAACCGCACCGCGACGAGCCCCGGGGCGGGGGACGTGTCCCACGTCACCTTCAGGGCGTCGAGCCAGCCCTCCGAGGGGAGCGTCGGCTCGAACAGGTACGGGTCGTGCACCGTGAGAGTCGCGTCGTTCCCGACCCGACGCAGGAACGAGAACCGGTTCGTCGCCGAGGGCTCGAGGCGGACGACCCGGGCCGCGGGGTAGTCCCGCCCGAGGACGTACACGGTCTCGTTCGGGCGGATGGCGCTATCCGAGACGAACCAGCTGCTCTCGTTCGTCGCGTCCCCGACGAGGGTGAGGGCGAGGCGCTCGTAGAAATCCCGGTCCATCCGGTGATCGAACGACGCGGCGATGCGCGCCTCGAGCGGCGAGGTCGGCGAGAACGTCCCGCGGAACCGCCAGAACAAGGTGACGTTGAGGTCCGCATGGACGACGACCTCCAGGTTGATCCCGAGCTCCCCGAGCCATGCGGACTCCACCTGGACCGGCGGGGTCTCCAGGAGGACGCCCGTCGCGGTCGCCTGCGTCACCCCGAAGGCCCCGACCCACACGGGGACGAGGAACAGGATCGGGAGGCCCGCCGCGGCGATCGCCCGCCACGACAGCCTCGCCTCCGGCGCGGGCTCCGGCTCGCGGCGCCCCGGGAGGAGGTCCACGTACAGGAGGAGGGCCGCGACCGCGGTCAGGGCCGTCGCGAACCCGGCGACGTAGAGGACCGGGGATCCCTCCAGCGCGTTGAACGCGGAGAACCCCGGGAGGAACGCGAGGGGCGCGGGGATGAGCCAGAACAGGACGAGCATGAGGGACACCCGCTGGAGGTCCTTCGCGGGCCCCCCGAGGATCCGGACGACGTCCAGGGACAGGAACACCCCGACGAGGAGGGTCCACAGGATCCCGACCGCCGCGAACCCGGACGCGAGGGCGGGGGCCTGCAGGGTGGAGACGATCGCCCACGTGTCCCCGCGGAACCCCTCGAACGCGCCGGACGCCATGTACACGAGGCTGTACACGATGCACACGCTCGCCACGATGATGCCGAACAGCCGCCAGCCGACGGACGGGGACCGGCGGGTGAACCACCACAGCGCGAGTCCGAACGCGGTCTCCACCGCGATCCCGGAGGCGAGCATCGCGACGACCCCCGCGACGGGGAGGCCCGGCGGGAGGTACACGTACGTGATCCCGGAGCCCGGGGACATGTACACGCCGTACGCGGAACCCCCGAGGAGGGTCGCGACCGCCGCGTGGCCGAGGAACTCGTGGATGCCGACCCCGAGGAACCTCGAGAGGACGTGGGCGAGGAGGACGAACAGGGCGAACGGCCAGGGACGCCGAACGTCCACCATGGAGGCCCCTCACGCGCCCGACGGTATTTCCGCTTGTTGGGAGGGGCGTTTGTCCTACGCCTTATGGAACCCGCGGCGCTCCCCGACGGCCTGGTACCCCAGGCTCGTATACAGGGTCCGCGCGGCCTCGTTGTCCCACGACGTCATCAGCCCGACGTACGGGATCCCCATCTGCTGCCCGAGGTTCGAGACCTCCTCGACGAGGGTCCGCGCGACCCCGCGGCGCCGGAACTTCGGGCGGGTCCCGACCTCCGCGACGTACGCGAGGCGCGCGCGGGGGACGAGGGTCGCGATCCCGGCGCCCTCCCCGCCGAACAGGCCCATGTACACCCGCTCCTTGAGCTTCGGGAGCCGGGCGCGGTGCCGCTCGATCGTCTCCCGGGCGACCTCCTCGGAGTCCCCGAACTCTGCGGCCAGCTCCGAGAGGATCGCCTCGAACACCTCCCACTCCTCCGGGGTGTCGACCTCCCGCACCTGGAGGTCCGGGTTCCGGATGCACGTCGAGACCCCGAGGCGGACCATCGCGAGGAACCGCCGCGGCTCGAACCCCATTTCGATCAGCGCACCCTGCGCCGCGTGCGCGGCCTCCGGGTCCGCGAATTCGATGTGCCGGAACGAGATCCCCTGGGACCGGGTCGCGCTGTCGAGCTCGAGGACGACCTGGCCGATCCCGGACTTCGGGAGCCGCTCCACCCACGCCATGTTCGCCTCGGGGACCGCGGGGTAGTCCGGGGCGACGAAGATCGCCCCCCAGGGCCGCTTCTGCACCCGGCTCACGCTCGAGAGGGTCGCGAAGGACGCCTGGAGGACCTCGGAGAACAGCTCCTCGAACCGCGTGCCCGGGGCGGGGGCCACCTCGGGCTCCGTGCGCGGGGGCTCTTTCGGGGCCCCTTTCGGGGCTCGCGGCGGTGCACGCTTCCCGGTTCCCTTTGGCATCGGCCGTCCGAATCCCGACGGAACGATAAGGTTTCCCGCCACGGGAGCGGGGTCGGATCGGCACTTTCACAGTTCCCCCGCCAAGCCTTATAGTCGGGTCCGCGGTCCCCGGGTCCGAGGCGAGAAGTCGACAGGCCTCAGGAACGTGACGCAATGCGGGACGAGATCGCGCCCCACGTCCAGGACATCACCCGGGCGCTTGGCGGCAAGGTGAGTGAGCAGGAGATTGAGAAAGAGCTTTCGAACTACGTGAACGTCTATCGGGTGTCCCTGGACACCGCGAAGCGTTCGATCGTGAAGAAGCACGGCGGGAACCCCGCCCACCTGAGCCTCGGGATCTCGAAGACGATCCGGGAGCTCGTGCCCGGGGAAAACTCCGTGGACCTCCTCGTGCGGATCGTGAGCGTGAACGAGAAGTCCATCGACTCCGATAACGGGGCGAGGACGATCCTGTACGGGATCTTCGGGGACCCGACCGCGACGGTGCCGTTCACCGCGTGGGAGCCCCTCCCGTTCGAGCCCGCCCGCGGGGACGTCGTCCGCGTCGCGAACGCGTACACGAAGGAGTACCGGGGCCAGGTCCAGGTGAACCTCGGCGTCCGGTCCGTCGTCACGCGGGAGGCCCCGGACGCGCTGCCCCCCGCCCACTCCGGCGGGGGCGGGCCCTCCCCCGCCTCCGTCCGGGCGACCCCCGTGAAGGTCGTGGAGCTCCGGGAGGGCTCCAGCAACGTCGCGCTCACCGCGCGGGTCCTCGGCGTGGAGCGGCGGGAGGTCGACGTGGACGGCGGCAAGAAGGCCGTCTTCTCCGGCGTCCTCGCGGACGGCACCGCGAAGACCCAGTTCAGCGCATGGAAGGACTTCGACCTCCACGAGGGGGACGTCCTCCGGGTCGAGGGCGCGTACGTGAAGTCCTGGCGGGGGATCCCGCAGGTGAGCTTCGACGAGCGGGCCCTCGTGAAGAAGCTTGAGGACGCGGAACTCCCGCCGATGGACGAGCTCGGCCGGTCCCCGCGGATGTGGATCGAGGACCTGTCGGAGCGGGGCGGGGGCGTCGACGTCACGGTGCGGGGGATCCTGATCGACCTGAAGGAGGGGTCCGGGCTCGTGTACCGCTGCCCGGAGTGCAAGCGGGTCCTCCGGAAGGGCGTGTGCCGGATCCACGGCGAGGTGTCCGGGACCCCGGACCTCCGGGTGAAGGCGGTCCTCGACGACGGCTCCGGGGCCCTCACCGCGGTGTTCGGGAAGGACCTCACGGAGGGCCTCCTGGACAAGACCGTGGAGGAGTGCATCGCGCAGGCGAAGGAGGCGATGTCCCAGGAGGTCATCCGGGACGAGCTCGCGGACCTCCTCGTCGCCCAGCCCGTGGAGGCGCGCGGGAACGTGACCTCGGACGACTACGGCCTGATGATGATCGTGGACCAGGCGAAGATCCTCAAGGTCGATGTCCGGGAGGAGGCGCGGGCGATGCTCGAGGAGCTGGAGGGACCCGCCTGAGCGCGCCCCCGGGACCGTCCGCGGCGGCGGGGAGGCCGGTCGCGGCCGGAGGGGGGATCGCGGATCGCGGGCCGCAGGGAGGAAGGCGGATGAACCGAGAGATCGCGTGGCGGGTGTTCGCGGGCGAGTACAACGACGCGAACAAGGACGTGTCCGACGGCGGGGAGCGGAGCCCCTCGTACGTCGTGACGCCCCTCGGGGCGAAGATCAACCGGCTCTTCGTCGTGGGCGTCCTCACGGACGTGGAGAACGTCGCGACGGACGAGTCCCCGATGTGGCGGGCCCGGCTCCAGGACCCGACGGGGACGTACCACGTGTACGCGGGCCAGTACCAGCCGGAGGCGAGCGCGGCCCTCGCGAAGCTGAAGCCGCCCGCGTTCGTCGCGGTGACGGGGAAGTCCCGCATCTACTCCCCGGACTCCGGCGGGACGTACACGTCGATCCGGCCGGAGACCGTGAAGGTCGTCGACGAGGCGCTGCGGGACTACTGGATCCTGGACGCGTGCCGGTCCCTGAAGAAGCGGCTCGAGGCCCTGCGGGAGGCGTACAAGATGGACCCCGTCACGAAGGAGGAGCTCGCGGCCCTCGGGATCAAGCCGCCCGTCGTCGAGGGGATCCTCGCGGCGATCGAGCACTACGGGAAGGTGGACCTGAGCCGGTACTCCGCGATGCTCGCGGAGGCGGTGCGATACCTGCTCCCGGAGTTCCAGCCTCCGCGGACGGAGGAGTCGGAGGGGGCTGCCGAGCCGGCCGCGAAGGAGGCGGACGCGAAGCAGGAGGCCCTCGAGCAGACGGTCCTCGGGATCATCGGCGAGCTCGACGTGGACGGGAAGGGCGCGCCCTGGGACGGGATCACGATGAAGGCCACGAAAGCCGGAGTGGCCAAGGACGCCCTCGAGGAGATCGTGAACAGCCTCCTGGACAAGGGCCTGATCTACGAGCCGATCCTCGGGCGGATGAAGAGGATCTGAGAATTCCCTTCGGCGCCGCCCGACGACGCGCGCTTTTCGTATCACCTGCAACGAAAGACCCACGGCACGGGTGGTTGGCGCGCAGGCTCGTCGCAAGCGTTTTCTCGACCTCCACGGTTTCGGAAAGCGATGCGTCCGGACGGTCACGCGCTCAGAGAGAGCCTCGCGCTCGTGTCGCTTGTGGGACTTGGCATGACGTGGGTTGGATGCGGGGCAGCCGTGGCGGGGACACTCTTCACGGAGGACTCTCTTGCGCGCATCGGGGCGGGTGTCACGGTTTCCGCCCCGGTGCTCGCCATGGTGACTTCGGGGGGTGCGAATCTGGCGACCCGCCGTTTGGCAGCAGAATGGATGCGGGTCGACCCTCGGGAGCGAGAAACCTGGGCCCGAAGAGTGTTGACGATCGTTCCCCTCGCCATAGCCCTCATTCTCGCGAGCGCGGCAACGGGGTTGGTTTCTTGGAGGTCATCGGTACTCATGACCGCGATGGCGCTCGGTCTGGTTCCCCAGATGATTGTGGCCGTGACTATCGCTCGGGCCCACCTGAGGAAACGCCGCCCGGAGGGCTTCTGGTGGATACGGCGATACCCTCTGCATCCGATCAAGATGCGTCGCGCGCTTGAGGAGCTCGCGAGGTTGAAGCGCGTGTCCGTCCAGGACGACGATCGCTCCACCGGGGGCCGAGGCATCCCCTTCGGGGTTTCGATGGGGGGGAGGCTGTAGCACGAGTACGGGGGTGGCCGCAGGTTCTTGGGAGCGCCACGCTCGCAGAAGTCAGACCAGGATACTTCACTGAGACGGTGAAGGACATCCTAGACGAGGCCGCCGGTCACCCGAGGTCACCCCGCTTTCGGTAGCCCCTGGGTCCGAAACCGGAGGGAGAATCGGAAAACAATCTCAACCCTGTGACGAATCAACGGGGACCCCTTGCAAGCTCTTCCGATCGGACCTGATGCCGAAAATCGCCACCGCGCTCCCCTGCGCGTCATCTGCCTATTGAGTGTTAGACTCCGCCGCCTGCTTGATCCGCTCGAGGGCGTTCCGGGTGCCCTCCTCGATGTGCTTCGAGACCCTCCGGGAACCGAGCTTCAGGAACCCGCGGAGGGTGACGTCCCACGTCGCCTGGAGCCGGACGCCGGCCTCCTCGTCGTGGGCGGAGATCGCGACGACCTTCGTCCCCCGCATCGGGCCCTCGAGGATCTCGTGGACGACGCGCAGGGGCGGGTGGAGGTACACCTTCTCCCGCTGGCGGGCGTTCCGGAACGCGAGGGTCACCTCGCGGTCCACGACGTCCCCGCTCCGGCTCAGGGTCCGCACGGCCACGATCCCCTTCCAGAACTTCGGCTCCCCGTCGAGGTCCGCGAGCAGCGACCAGACGCGGTCCACGGGCGCGTTCACGGTCGTAGACGTCTGGATCCGCATCCCTGGGCCAGCACGCGAGGCCCCTCAAGAACCTTTCCCGCCGATTACACGGGCGGGAGGAACGCCCGGCAGGACCAGCACTTCTGCGCGGTGAGCCCGACCTTCGCCCCGCACCGCTGGCACTTGCGCGCCTGGGGCATCGAGGAGAGGGCCCGGTCGATCCGCCGGAGGCCGAGCTTCCCCGTCAGGAGCCCGCCGAGGCCGATCAGGGCCCCCCAGAACAGGGATAGGAGGATCATCCAGTCCGTGGGGAACAGGAGCATCTGGAAGAGGAACGTGGCGAAGAACCCGCCCACCAGGCTCCCGACGAAGCCCATCGAGCCGATGATGCTGAACCGGCCCGCGGCCGCCCCGACGCCGACGAAGGAGAAGCTCAGGAGGATCAGCTGCATCTCGAACGCCCCGGAGAACGCCGGGAGGAAGAACAGGAAGATGATCCGGATCAGGGCCGCGACGAGGAGGGTCAGCCCGAGCGCGGCGACGATCGTGATGATGAACGAGGAGAGGGGGTTCCGCACGGTCGCCATGGCATTCCCGAGGGAACCCTGCATCCCCGCCCCGGGGACTTGAAGGTGCCGACGTGATTTTCACGGAGCGACACTGACCCGCACCCCCGTTGCGCGTGGAGGTCCCGCGGGATGTCCACGGCCCGCGGGACGCGGGGCCGCTTTACAAAAAGCCTTTACCCTCGGACGCTCGATGCGCGGCGGGATGTCCGGGGTGCCTCTGAGTGCCGAGAGAATCTACTCCTCGGCGGAGACCCTGAACGAGTCCTTCGACCCCTTCGCCCTCCGGAAGGTGCCCACGGGGATCGCGGACCTGGACAGCATCGTGAGCGGCGGGTTCCCGGAGGGCTCCCTCGTCCTCCTCCTCGGCGACATCGGAGCCGGGACGCAGGAGTACGTGTACACGGCCGCCTCGAAGATCGCCCTCGTCCGGCAGCATCCGGAGATGCGGCACTACTTCCTCGGCCAGGCGTGCGACGACTCCGTCCTGCCGGAGCGGATCTGCTACGCGACGTTCTCCCGCTCCCCGGAGGCGATCCTCCAGGAGCTCGGGGCGTCCTTCAACCCGGAGTTCCTCATCGCGTTCCGGGACCTCGCGATTTTCCGGGACTTCAGCGCCGCGTACTTCCGGAACTCCGTGGTCCCCGCGAGCTGGACGCACCAGGAGAACCCGTTCGAGACCCGGTCCGAGAACGTCCTCGAGGGGCTCGTCTCGTTCCTCGACGAGAACGCCCGCGGCTCCCTCGTCGTCGTGGACAGCCTCACGGATCTCGTGGAGGGGGAGGCCGTGGAGATGCGGGACCTCGTGACGACCGTGAAGGGCCTCCAGCGGGCGACGAAGGAATGGGGCGGGATCACGTACCTCCTCCTCACGCGGGGGATCCTGGAGAAGCGGTTCGAGCAGATGGTGATCGACAGCGTCGACGGCTGCCTCACGTTCGAGTGGCGGACGTACACGCACAGCTCGAACCGGCAGCGGTACATGTACGTGGAGAAGTTCACGAGCGTCCTGCCCCACCTCGGGCGGGACAAGATCGCACGGTTCCCGACGATGGTCACGAGCAAGCAGGGCCTCGTCGTCGTGTACATGGAGAGGATTTCGTAACATGACGGAAGCGGCGACGGACGAGCGGGCGGCACCGGAGGCGGCGGGGAACGGGATCGTGCTCACGGGGATCGACGGGCTGGACGAGCTCCTCGGCGGGGGCGTCCCGCGGGGGCACACGGTCACGGTCCTGGGCTCCTTCGGCACGGGGAAGACGACGTTCGGGATCCAGTTCCTCGTCCAGGGGCTGATCAACCGGGAGAAGGGGATCTTCATCTCCCTCGAGGAGGACCCGGATTCCATCGTCGCGAGCGCGGCGGGGTTCGGGTGGGACCTCGCGACCCCGTTGAAGGAGAAGCGGCTCGCAATCGTGAAGCTGGAGCCCGCGGACGCGCGGACGACCGTGATGAAGGTCCGGTCCGAGCTCCCGAAGTTCATCAAGGACTTCGGCGCGGACCGGGTCGTCGTGGACTCCGTGTCCCTCCTGAACATGATGTTCCCGGACGAGGTGGAGCGGCGGGCCCGCCTGTTCGCCCTCTCCCAGCAGATCAAGACGACGGGCGCGACCGCCCTCTTCACCGCCGAGACGAAGGACGACAACCCGCGGGCGTCCCGGGACGGCCTTGTGGAGTACATCTCGGACGGCGTGATCTCCCTGCAGTCCCGGGAGAAGGAGAGCGGCGACGTCCAGCTCGCGATGCAGGTGATGAAGATGCGTCGACTGAAGCACAGCCGTGCGGTGAAGCCGTACACGATCGACGACGATGGACTCAACGTCCACGCGGACGTCGAGGTGTTCTAGTCTTCTCGCCCTCCGAAGCGGCTCGAGCCATCGACACGGCTAGTCGCAACCGATATACGCCCGCCTCGATTTCCTTCGCCCGTGAAACTCCTCGCGAAGGGGAAGGTGAAGGAGGTCTACGAGGTCTCCGACACGGAGCTCGAGTTCGTCTTCACGGACCATATCTCCGTCTTCGACAAGGTGATCCCCTCCCTCGTCCCGCACAAGGGGGAGACCCTGTGCCGGACCTCCGCGCACTGGTTCCAGGCCGTCGAGAAGGCGGGAATCCGGACGCACTTCCTCCGCGTCTCGGACGGGAACCGGATGCGGGTCCGCCGGGTCCAGGTGATTCACGACTACTCCAAGCTCTCTCCGAAGACGAGGAACTACCTGATCCCCCTCGAGGTGATCGCCCGATACTACGTGGCGGGTTCCCTCCACGACCGGATGAAGGAAGGGCGGGTCCGTCCGGAGGACGCGGGGTTCCCGAAGGGTCACGTCCCCGTGTATGGCGAACCGTTGCCGGAACCGTTCCTGGAGACGACGACGAAGCTCGAAAAGGTGGACCGGGAGCTCACGCGGGAGGAGGCGATCCGGATCTCCGGGCTGACCCTGGAGGAGTACGACGATCTCCTCGCGGCGGTCCTCAAGATCGACAAGAAGGTGAACGCGGACGTGAAGAGACGCGGACTGATCCACGTCGACGGGAAGAAGGAGTTCGCGATGGACCCGGAACGCCGGCTCATGCTCGTGGACACCTTCGGCACAGCGGACGAGGACCGGTTCTGGGACCTCGCGGCGTACGAGACGGGCCATCAGGCCGAGCTGAGCAAGGAGTTCGTGCGGCAGTACTATCG
>JAIBJG010000044.1 GCA_020029475.1 Methanobacteriota archaeon
GTCCTCGCGGTCCCGACCACGTACTGGTTCTACACGATCCCGAAGCGGTACCGAGAGAACCGGAAACGGCTCGCCCACCTTGTGGGGAAGTAACTCGTGGTCCTAATCTTCGGAACCCGGCACAAGCGGTACCCGATCGGATTCTTTCGGGCGCCCTGCCACGCGTGCGCCGGGATGACGGACCACCTCCGCGTCTGGGACAAGACCGTCGTCCACGTTTGGTTCATCCCCGTGCTCCCAATCACGAGCAAGCGGCTCCTGATCTGCGGCGGGTGCGGCGCGACGAGGCCGGACCGACCGGACCTGGACGGCGTCCCCGTTGGCGGGGTTGTGGGGCTCCCGCCGGAGTCCGTCCGCGGCGCCCCGAGCCCAGACTCTCGCGTCTGACCCCTCGGGGTCACTGAGGGCCGTTCTCAGATATCCGAGAGGGACTCTCCGACGCCTCGGTCGGAGTCACGGGAGCGGGGCGCGGAAGGACGAATGCGAGAATCATCGTCGCCACCGTGGTCGCGAAGAACGCCGCTGCCATGGACAGGTGCACGACGACGATAGCGGGATTCAGTTCGGAGAGGACGGTCGCACCCCCGAGGCCTGCCTGGACGATGACGAGGACGAGGCTGAGGGTCGCGGTCCGCACGATCCTCTTCTCGCCCTTCCGGTCCCGCCACGCGAAAAACGTCATGAGCAGGACGAGGACCCCCACGATCGCCGCCACGGTGCGATGAGTCCACTCGATCGCAGTGTTCGGGTTGCTGAAATCCGGCACGACCTTTCCATGGCACAGGGGCCAGTCCGGGCAGCCGAGCCCGGAGCTGGTCTGGGTCACGAAGCCTCCCGCGACCATCAGCGCGAACGCGCCGGCGGTGGAGGCGATGGTGAGGATCTGGAACCGGTCCCAGCGGAGCTTCATCGGCCGCCGTTCCCCCCGCCGGGGGATGCCTCGACCGTGGGGACCTCCGGGATCGTGGGCTCCTCTTCGAGCGGGCTCCTCCATGGGGTCGGGCTCCGGTCCGCCCACGGGTCCTCCGTCACGACGCGCCCCACCCAGCGGCTCTTGATCATGTTGTAGAAGAAGGGCAGCTGCCCGAACGCGAGGATGAAGGCGCCCACGGTCGCGAGCTGGTTCAGCGGGAGGAGGAGGGGCTGGAACGGCAGCAACACGCTGTAGTCCGCGTACCGCCGCGGCATCCCCATGAGCCCGAGGAAGTGCATCGTGAAGAACACCATGTTCAGGCCGATGAGGGTCAGGGCGAAGTGGAGCTTCCCCCACGCCTCGCTGTACATGCGGCCGGTGATCCGCGGATACCAGAAGTACGTCCCCGCGAAGAGCCCGAGGACGGACCCGCCGAACAGGACGTAGTGGAGGTGGGCGACGACGAAGTACGTGTCCTGGAGCAGGTAGTCCACGGGGATCGAGGCCTGGAACACGCCGCTGATCCCGCCGATCACGAACATCGAGAGGAAGCCGATCGCGAACAGCATCGGCGTGTTCAGGAGGATTTTCCCGCCCCATATCGTCGCGAGCCAGTTGAAGACCTTCACGCCGGACGGGACCGCGATCGTGACGGTCGCGAACATGAACGGGATCCGGACCCAGATGTCGATGCCCGTCGTGAACATGTGGTGGACCCACACCGTGAACCCGAGGAGCCCGATCGCGACCGTGGAGTACGCGATCGCTTTGTACCCGAAGATCGGCTTCCGGCTCATCACAGGGATCACCTCGGAGATCATCCCCATCGAGGGGAGGATCATGATGTACACGGCCGGGTGGCTGTAGAACCAGAACAGGTGCTGGTACAGGACTGCGTCCCCGAGGGCCTGCCCGCTCGACGTGCAGGCGGCGAAGGTGCTGAAGAAGCAGGTGTGGAGGAGGCGGTCCGCGAGGACCATCGTGAGCGCCGCCGCGAGGACCGGGGTCGCCATGAGGACCATGAGCTGGGTCGTGAGGACGGACCACACGAAGAGGGAGAGGTTCCGGAACGTGACCCCGGGGGCGCGGAGCTTGAAGATCGTGACGAGGAAGTTCACGGAGCCGATGATCGACGAGGTCCCCAGGATCAGCAGCCCGGCGAGCCAGAAGTTCACGCTCGCCCCCTCCTGGATCGCCAGGGGGACGTATCCCGTCCATCCGACGGGGGCGTTCCCGATCAGGATCAGGGTGCCGGCGGGCGGGATCATCCAGTATCCGAGGGCGTTGATCCGCGGGTACGCCATGTCCTTCGCACCGATCAGCAGGGGCACGAAGTAGTTCGAGAACCCGACGAGGACGGGGATGATGAACAGGAAGATCATCGCCGTCCCGTGGGTCGAGAACAGCCGGTTGTACGTCCCGTTGTCCACGATCGAGGCGCCCGGGTACGCGAGGTTCGTCCGCATCAGGAGGGCCATCACCCCTGCGAGGACGAAGAACGAGAACGACGTGACGATGTACAGGACCCCGATCTCCTTGTGATCGGTCGTCGTGACCCACCGCTTCACGAACGCCCCGATGCCCGGGTACTCCGGCGGGAGTGCCGTCGACGTCGCGACGGCCATTCAGAGGCCTCCGAGGCGGGGATCCGGTGCGGCATGCGCGAGGGGCGTCATTTCACGACCAGGGTGAGGACGAGGATTGCGACGAGCCCGAGGGGGACGAGCGGGACGTACCGGAGGACGAGGGGCTCGTATTTCAGGTGCATGTAATACAGCGCGACGAGGGCGCCCTTCGCGACCGCGGTCGCCATGAGCATCAGGACCTGCGCGGACTTCGGGATGCCGTACTGGCCGAAGCTCGGGACGTTGATTTCGAAGACCGTGATCGCGCCGAGGGCGAGGAAGACCGCGAAGTATGGTTTCTTCACGGTGACCGCGGCCGCCGCGGCGAGCCGCGCCCCCAACCCTTCCCTACGCGTCTCCATGGACATCGAACCACCTCAGATCAGGTACACAATCGGGAACAGGAAGATCCAGACGATGTCGACGAAGTGCCAGTACAGCCCGATGAGCTCGACGCCCTCGTGGTTGTGCGGCGTGAACCAGTCCTTCTTCCAGGCTTTGTAGTTCAGGTACGCGAGGCCGAAGACCCCGCCCGAGACGTGGGCCCCGTGGAACCCCGTCTGCATGTAGAACGTCGTCCCGAATGTCGCGAGCCGGGGCTCGACCGGGTTCAGCCATGGGGTGAGGTGTTCCTCGAAGAACAGCTTGTTGTACTCGTACACCTGGATCGACACGAACATGATTCCCAGGAGGAGGGTCGCGAGGAGGGCGCCCCGGAACAGGCGGAGGTTCCCCTTCTCGATCCCCTTCAGGGCCTGGACCATCGTGAAGCTGCTCGTGATTAGGATGAACGTGTTCAAGGCGGTGAGGGGGATGTTCAGGGGCGAGTCGACCCCGGGCTCCGGCCAGAACGGAGCGCGGGTCCGGAGCGCGAGGGAATTGCCGATGATCGCGGAGAAGAAGAAGATCTCGGAGACGATGAACAACCACATCCCGAGCTTCCGGATGCTCACGGACTTGAAGATCCCGGGCTCCGTGGGGTACGTGACCTCCCCGAACCGCACGCCCCGGGCGTCCTCGAGGAGCCATCCCGCGAGGCCCGCCGCGAGGACCGCGGCCCCCACGAGGGCGAGGGGGAACCACGTGATCACCCCCGCGAAACCGATCCCGCCCGCGAGGGCGAGGACGAACGGCCAGATGCTACCGTGATGCCCGGCGGCGCCGTGCTCTCCGTGAGTCGCAGCGTGTTCGTCCGCCACGAAAAACCCTGTGCCCGCCCGCGCGAAGACCCCGCTTGCTAATGAAGATTGCGAGCCGCGTCCAGTACGTACGCAAGGTATTTATCGAAACCCGCTTTGCGTCGCCTGTGCGACGTTCGGGCCGCCGAATCCTCGCCGTCCTGGTCCCTCTCTTCGCGATTCTCGGATTCGCCCCGACGGTCGCCGCCGCGGACGCCGCCTCTCCCGTGCAACGGGAGATCCTGCAGCTCTTCTTCATCATCCTCGTGTTCGCGCTGATCATCGGGGTCCTCGTCCATATCCTCCTTCTCGCGGCGGTGCAGTGGTATCGGGACTCGCCCCGATGGCGGCCCGGGAAGGGCGCCGCGAAGACCCACGACCGACGCCTTGAGATCGGCTGGACCGTGGGGCCCGTGCTCATCCTCGCGGCGGTCGTGATCGTTACGATGATTGCGATCCCGAACATCGAGAGGCCCCGCGATTACGACTATGCCCTCGACGTCATCGGCGCCCAGTGGGCGTGGCGGTACCAGTATCCTAAGTACACATTCGCAGACAACACAACGGCTTCCGTCCCCGACTCCTCGGGGACGATGTACATCCAGGAGGGCGTGACGTTCCTCCTAAGGGCCCAGTCCGAGGACGTGATCCACTCGTTCTACGTCCCGGACCTGGGGATCAAGATCGACGCCGTCCCCGGCATCACGAACATCTTCTGGGTGCGGGCGGACATCGCCGGGACGTACACGGTGCAGTGCGCGGAGTTCTGCGGCCTCGGCCACTCCCAGATGCACGGGACTGTGGTCGTGTTTCCCCCTGGGACCCAGACGATCCCGTACGGCCCGCCTCCGAGCGCGAGCCCTCCTGGTGGCGAGCCTCCGAAGTACACTATCGTGGACCTCGCGTTCAAAGAGACGCCCGGACCTTGTTTCCCCACCCTCGCGTGGTCTATCGAGCCGTGCCGACTCGATTTGGGTGCGAACTTTGACGTCACGTTCCGGGTGTGGAACAACGAGACCGCGCCTCACCAGTTTAGGATGGGTCCGCCGTTCAACATTCTAGGTCCGCTACAGCCCGCGAAGTCCCCGCCCGTACACTTCAACCTCAACACCGGGGGGCCCAACGGCCAGCACGCATACTGGTGCGACGTCTCCGGCCACCGCCCCCTCGGAATGGAGGGCCTTCTGAATGTCACCGGCCCGGCACACTACGACATCGAGATCACGGATGCCTCGATTCGTCCATCGCAGATCCGGGCCAAATTGGGCCAGACGCTGGACGTTACCGTGTACAATAACGGGACAGCCTCCGCCACATTTGGGATCGGCCCGCCCTACAACATCGACTTTGGCTCCATCTCACCCGCCAGCTCCAAGCCGGCGACCGTCGTGTTGAACCGGACGGCGGACCCGCCCACTTGGTTCGGTGGAGGGAGCCCCGGGCAACGCGGCTCCCTCTACGTCACCTTCACGAGTGCGGCGCCCCCGCCACCGCCGCCCCCGCGTGGGTTCCCCGTCGTCGAGGTCACCTTCGGCCTCGCAGGACTTGCCGCAGTCGCGGCCCTCGTGCTGAACTTCCGTCTCGCACGAGCCGCACGGCGACGTCAGCGGTTCCCTCCCGAGGAAACGTGAGTCGGCGCCCGTCCGCCTCCATACAGACCATTCCAAAGACTTATAGCGCCGCCTCATTTTGCCCGCCCGATGGAACGCCTCGCCTACGACATCGTGATCGTGGGAGGCGGCGCGGCGGGCCTCCGCGCGGCAATCGCGGCCGCGGAGACGAGCCGGTCCTTGCGCATCGCGATCGTGTCCAAGGTGTACCCGATGCGGAGCCACACGGTCTCCGCGGAAGGCGGGACCGCGGCGGTCCTCCGCGACTACGATTCCTTCGACGGTCACGGATTTGACACCGTGAAGGGCTCCGACTTCCTCGCGGACCAGGACGCTGTGGAGTTCTTTGTCCGGCGGGCCCCCCCGGAGGTGATCCAGATGGAGCATTGGGGCTGCCCCTGGAGCCGGGACCCGGACGGGCGCATCGCGGTCCGGGCGTTCGGCGGGATGACCGTGAAGCGGACCGTGTTCGCCGCGGACAAGGTCGGCTTCCACATGCTCCACACGTTGTTCCAGACCTCCCTGAAGTACGAGAACATCGAGCGCCTCGACGAGTGGTTCGTGACCCAGATCCTGGCGGAAGGCGGGAAGGCGGTCGGGGTCGCGGCCCTCGAGCTGCGGAGCGGGACGCTCCACGCGATCGCCGCGAAGGCGGTCGTGATCGCGACGGGCGGCGCGGGCCGCGTGTACGAGTTCACGACGAACGGGGCGATCAAGACGGGGGACGGGATGGCCCTCGCCCTCCGGGCGGCTGCACCCCTGAAGGACATGGAGTTCCTCCAGTTCCACCCCACGTGCCTCCCCGGGACGGGGATTCTGATCACGGAGGCGGCCCGGGGCGAGGGGGGCTACCTGATCAACAACAAGGGCGAGCGCTTCCTGAAGAAATACGTCCCGGAGAAGATGGAGCTCGGGCCGCGGGACATCCTCTCCCGCTCGATCCTGCAGGAGATCCGGGAGGGCCGCGGGTTCCAGGGGCCGTACGGGCAGTACGTCGGGCTCGACCTCCGTCACCTCGGGGAGGACGTGATCAACAAGAAGCTCCCGATGGTGCGGGAGCTCGCGGAGGAGTACGCGGGCGTCGACCCCGTCCACGAGCCGATCCCGGTCCGCCCCGGACAGCACTACATCATGGGCGGCGTCCACACGGACGTGCGGGGGTCCACGGGGGTGCCCGGACTCTTCGCGGCGGGCGAGGCGGCCTGCGTCTCGATCAACGGGGCGAACCGCCTGGGGTCGAACTCCCTGAGCGAGTGCCTCGTGTTCGGGGGGGAGGCGGGTCGGTCCGCCGCGGCGTACGCGATCTCCCAGCCTGCCGTCGGGTCGAACCCGATCAGCGGACTCGTGAAGGCGGAAGAGGCCCGCATCTTCGATGGCCTACTGAAGCGGGAGGGCGGGGAGAACCTCGCGGAGGTGCGGAGCGACATGCAGCACACGATGGAGGAGAACGTCGGGATCTACCGGAACGGGGATAGCCTCGAGAAGGCCCTCGCGCATGTCCGGGAGTTGCGACGGCGGTACGAACGCGTCGGCGTGCGGGACAAGGACCCGTTCTTCAACACGGAGCTCACGACGACCCTCGAACTGGACTTCATGCTCGACCTCGCGGAGGCGATCGCGAATGCGGCTCTCCTGAGGCGGGAATCCCGAGGCGCGCACTCCCGCACGGACTACCCGAAGCGGGACGACGCGAACTTCCTCCACCACTCCATGGCGTTTCGAACCGCGACGGGGCTCCGGTTCGACAAGCTCCCCGTGAAGATCACGAAGTGGCAGCCTGCGGCGAGGGTGTACTGATGGCGGACAGGGGCACGAAGATGATCAAGCTGCGGATCAGCCGATACCGGCCGGAGCGGTCCGGCGAGCCGTTCGACCAGGAGTTCACGATCCCGTATCGCGACGACATGGTCGTCCTCGACGCGCTGAACTACATCAAGGACCACATCGACCCGACCCTGACGTACCGCTGGTCCTGCCGGATGGGGATCTGCGGGTCCTGCGGGGCGAACGTCGACGGCACGCCGAAGCTCACGTGCGCGCTGTACCTCAGGGACCTGAAGAAGCGCCCCGTCCTCATCGAGCCCCTCGCGAACTTCGCGGTGCTGAAGGACCTCGTCGTGGACATCGAGCCGTTCATGGAGAAGCTCGAGGCCGCAAAGCCGTACATCATCCGGAAGGACGAGAGGCCGATCGAGCGGGGCGAGTACCGCCAGACGCCGGAGGAGCTGGAGCTGTACCGCCAGCAGAGCCTCTGCATCAACTGCATGCTATGCTACTCCGCATGCCCCGTGTACGGGCACGACGAGAAGTTCCTGGGGCCCGCGGCCTCCGCCCTCGCCCTCCGGTACGAGCTCGACTCCCGGGACCAGGGCTCGGAGGAACGCCTCGCGGCGGTGGCGACGGAGCACGGGATCTGGCAGTGCACGTTCGTCGGGGAGTGCAGCGTCGTCTGCCCGAAGCACGTCGACCCGGCGGGCGCGATCCAGCAGCTGAAGGCCCTCGCGGCGACGAGGCTGATGAAGGCGATGCTCCTGCCGCTCGCGCCGAGGTGAACCAGTGGCCGTGGAGACCGTCCGGAAGCCGTACGTACGACAACGCTCGGCCTGGTGGTGGACGAAGAACCCGAGGTACGTCCTCTTCCAGTTCCGAGAGCTGTCGAGCGTCTTCGTCGTGCTGTACGCGTTCCTCGTCCTGTGGCAGCTGTGGGCGCTCCGAGGCGGGTCGGACGCATACTACGCGTTCCTCGTGATGTGGTATTCCCGCCCCATGATGGCCCTGAACGCCGTCATCCTCGCGTTCGCGATTCTCCATTCCGTCACCTGGTTCGCGCTCACCGCGAAGGTCCCGCTGTTCCGGATCAAGGGCCGGCCCCCGCCCGCCGCGCTCGTCATCGGCGCGAGCCTTGCGATCTGGGTCGCGCTGTCCCTGCTCATCGTGAAGCTCCTGTACGGAGGGTTCTGATGGCCGCCGCGGAGGTGGACCGCGTGACCCCGATGTTCTGGGGGCTCTTCTCCGCGGGAGGCTTCGTCGTGGCGTTCCTCCTCCCCGTGTTCATCTTCATGAACAGCCTCGCGTACGGTCTCCACGTCGTCCCATGGGAGAAGGTCGAGTACGGCGGGGCCCTGCGCTGGATCCGTGGCGACCCCGCGACCGCGCTCCTCGGGAGCACGCTGGGTTGGCTCGGCGGGTGGCTGCCGAAGCTCTTCCTCGTCCTCATCATCGGGGGCGGGCTGTTCCACGGCCTCCACCGCTTCAAGTACGTCCTGTACGACGTCGGGCTGCACAGGGCGAAGAAGGTCCTGGACCCGATCCTGTACGGGATCGCCGCTGCGGGGACCGTCGCCGCCGTGGTCCTCGCGTTCTCGTTCCCCTGACCTCACGGCGTGACGCGGTAGACGAGGTCCTTCTCCCGGACCTTGTCCTTCACCCGGATCCCCACGCTCTGCCCCTTCGACGCGCTCATCATCGGGGTCTGCTCGATCTGGATCGAGTCCACGACCTGAGTGAGGTTCGTCGTCGGCCCCTGGATCTGGACCGTGTTGCCGACCTTCAGCCCGCCGTCCGTGAGGCGGATCGCGGCGACACCGAGCTTCGAGAAGTAGTGGAACACCTCGCCGATCTTCTCCCGCTCCATCGACCGGGGCGATGCTCTACGGCAACGATAAAGATTCCCGCCTCATAGCCGCCGCAGGATCCCGAGGACCCCGCCCGCGAGCGCGATGCTGCCCCCGACGATCCCCTCGGGCCTCGTGACGAACACGAGGAGGGTCGCCGCGAGGCACGCCGCGAAGTACCGCCGCATCTCGTCGTACCGCTTCCACTGCAGGGTCCACGGCAGGATCGCCGCGAGGACGAGGATCGCGACGACCCCGGGGAGAGAAGCGAGGTCGAACGGGAGGCCCCGCAGCCGGTCCGCCGCGAGGGACAGGAGCAGGAGGAGGACCGCGAGTCCGGCGCCCAGCCACACGAGGCCGGGAGCGAGCGCCCGGGACACCCGCCGGATCGCGCCGGGGACCGCCACGGGCCGCGATGGCGGGCTCCGCGATAAAATCCTTCGCCGTCCATCTCCATGCGCGCGAGGATGCGGGGGCGCACAAAGGTTTAAGCGAGTTCGCCCATTCGGCCCCGCGGAAGGGGGCGGGCCTACCATGGTGATGCCACTCAACGTCCTAGAAAAATCCATCAACAAGCGGATCCAGCTCCTGCTCAAAGACAACCGCCAGCTCGAGGGGAAGCTCGTCGGCTACGACGACTACATGAACATGGTCCTCGAGGACACGGAGGAGACGAAGGACGAGAACGTCCGTCGGATCGGGACCGTCGTCCTCCGCGGCAACAACGTCGTCGCAATCGTCCCGCGGTAGGCCCCCGCCGCGCGCACCCCGCAAGTTCCTTATCCGTAACGTGTCTTGCTTCGCAGGATGCAGGCCGTCATCATCGCCGGCGGGCTCGGGACCCGGCTCCGGCCCCTCACGTTCAACCGGCCGAAGGCCCTCGTGCCCCTCCTGAACCGGGCGCAGGTCCTCCACATCCTCGACCGCCTTCCGAAGGAGATCGACGAGGTGCTCGTCGCGGTGAACTACATGTTCGACCGGGTCCGGGACTTCTTCCGCGAGGCGGACGTCGGGCGGACCGTCCAGGTGATCGAGGAACCGACCCCCCTCGGCACGGGAGGGGCCGTGAAGAACGTCGCGGCCCGGCTCCATGGGACGTTCGCGGTGTACAACGGGGACGTCATCGACTCCCTCGACTTCACGAAGTTCCTCGCGTTCCACCGCAGGCGCGGGGGCCCCGCGACCCTCGCACTGTACGAGGTGCCGGACCCGAGCGCGTTCGGCGTCGTCGGGATGGAGGGCTCCCGGGTCACGCGGTTCGTCGAGAAGCCCGCGCCCGGGGAGGCGCCCTCGCGCCTCATCAACGCGGGTCACTACCTCTTCGAGCCCGAGGTCCTCGACGAGATTCCCGCGGGGCGGGAGGTGTCCATGGAGCGGGAGGTGTTCCCCGCCCTCGCGGCGAGAAGCCTCCACGGGTTCCCCTTCGACGGGTACTGGAGCGACGCGGGGACCCTGGAGGGATACCTCAACGCGACCCGGATCCTTCTCGCGAACGGCGGCGCCGCCGTGCATCCGCGCGCCAAGCTCGCGAAGGCGCGGCTCGACGGCGCGGTCCTCGTGCCGGAGGGCGCGGAGGTGTCCGGTCGCCTCGGGCCGGACGTGGTCCTGGGTCCGCGCTCCCGTGTGGACTCCGCCACGGTCTCGAACTCCGTCCTCCTGGACGGAGCGAGCATCGAGGCGGGAGCGGTCGTGCGGGGCTCGATCATCGGGGAGGACAGCTCCGTGGGCCCGGGCGCCACCGTGGAGGACTCGATCATCGGGGACGGCGTGCGGGTGCGGAAGGCCCGCCGCGTGATCCAGGAGCGGATGGCGTGATCCCCCGGCTCTTCGGGACGAACGGGATCCGGGGCGTCGTGGGCCAGGACATGACCGTCGACCTCGCGCTCCGGATGGGGAAGTCGATCGGTTCAGTCTTCGAACCCGGCCCGATCGCGGTCGGGCGGGACCCCCGCACGAGCGGGCCGATGCTCCGGGACGCGGTCGCGGCGGGGCTGCTCGCGACGGGCCACGACATCGTGGACACGGGGGTGATCCCGACCCCCGGCCTCCAGTACTTCGTCCACACAGGGCGGTTCTCTGGGGGCGTCGTGGTGACCGCGAGCCACAACCCCGCGGAGTTCAACGGCATCAAGGTCATCGATTCCCAGGGGATGGAGGTCTCCCGCCCGGAGGAGGAACGGATCGAGGCCGTGTACTTCCGGGAGGCCTACCGCCTCGCGGACTGGAAGGCCGTGGGCCGCCTGCGGGTGGACACGTCCGCCGTGGGCGCATACATCGACGGGATCGTCTCGAAGGTCCATGCGGACGTGATCCGGTCCGCGGGGCTCCGGGTCGTCGTGGACTGCGCGAACGGCGCGTCCTGCGGCACCTCCCCGGCCCTCCTCTCCCGCCTCGGGGTCGAGGTGATCTCGCTGAACGGACATCCCGACGGCACCTTCCCCGGGAGGCCGCCGGAGCCCGTGCGGGAGAACCTCGGGGCCCTCCTCCGGGAAGTGCGGGCGTCGAACGCCCACCTCGGGGTCGCCCACGACGGGGACGCGGACCGCGCGATCTTCGTGGACGAGCGCGGGGAGTACGTCTTCGGGGACCGGAGCCTCGCCCTCGTCGCGAAGGACCTCGTCTCCCGCCACGGGGGGGTCGTCGTGACCCCCGTGAGCTCCTCCCGGTGCGTCGAGGACGTCGTCCGCGCCGCGGGAGGGACCGTCGTGTACACGAAGGTCGGCGCGCCGATCGTCGCCCGGGTGATGTACGAGCGGGGCGCGGTGTTCGGCGGGGAGGAGAACGGCGGGATGATCTTCCCGAACCACCAGTTCTGCCGGGACGGCGGGATGACCCTGGCAAGGGTCGTCGAGATCGTGGCGGGGTCGCGGCGGCGGTTCTCGGAGCTGCTCGCGGAGATCCCGGCGTACAGCCTGCACAAGACCTCCGTCCGGTACAAGGCCCCGGAGCGGGACGCGATCCTCGCCCGCCTCAAGGTGCTTGCGTCCAGCCTGCGGGTGGATGACATCGACGGGATCAAGGTCCACTACGAGGACGGGTGGGTCCTCGTGCGGCCGTCCGGGACGGAGCCGATCTTCCGGATCTTCGCGGAGGCGCCGACGCCAGGGCGGGCAAAGGCCCTCGCCGAGGAGGGAGAGGCTCTCCTGAAGAAGGCGATTGCGGGCGCGTGACCTCGAGTCCGCGGTCGAGCGGTCGTCCTCTCTAAAGGGCACCGACCGCGTAGAGGATCCCGAACGCGAGAACCCCACCGAGGCTCGTCGACACGAGATTCACGGTCCTCTTCCCGATGATCCCCCTCCGTTCGAGGGTCGCGCCGAGGAGGCTGTCGATCTGGCAGCCGATGAACCCCACGGCGGCGGGGATGAGGATCAGGAACGAACCGGAGGGGATCGTGGCCGGGTTCCCCGCGATCGGGGCGAGCACGCCGAGGACGAACCACCCGATGAGGGCGGTGTACACGGATGCGGTGAACGCGCACGCCTGGCCCAGGAGGGAGACCGCGCCGTCCGTCCCGGGCGGGACCTTCCTCCGGTTCGAGATCAGGTACGCGTTCGGGGAGAGGACGCCGATCTCGCTCGCGAGGGTGTCCGCGCCCGCCACGGCGAGGACGCTCACGTACAGGAGCCCCGAGAGCTCGTGGAGCCGCCCCACGGACAGGAACGCGATCGCCGCGACGGCGACGGGGGCGATCCCGTTCGCGAGGACGTTCGAGGACCGCCGCTCCCCGCGCCGCCCCTCCTGGGCGCCGAGGGCCTCCTTCAGCGCGAACTTGTACCGGGTCGCGACGAAGCTCGAGAGGAGGAAGAAGAGCAGGAGGAGGAGCCACGTGACGTCGCCCAGGACCCCGATCACGAGACCGACCGCGAACGCGGCGACGGAGCCGTCCCACGTCAAGACCTGCCGGTAGTACGCGAGGGCGGACAGGAGCGCGCACAGGAGAAGGGTGACCCCGAGCGCGGGGAGTGCCAAGGGCACGGGCGCGTGGATTCGAGGACCGGGGTTAAACCTTTTCTTCGCGGGAATCCGAGTAGATATCGAGGGAGGACTGGCCGGCCGCCTTCCGGGCGACCTCGAACTTCGCGAGGGCCTGGTCGATCCTCTCCGGGGAGAAGTCGAACTCGTCGCAGAGCATCGCCTTCACCCTCTCCGGGTCCGCGGGCCTCCACGCGAGGGGCAGGACCGGAACGACGCGAGGATCCAGGAAGATGGCACGGACCTCGTCGAGCCCCTCGATCTCCACCCCGAGTTCCGCGAGGAGCCCCTCCGCCCGCCCATGCTTCTTGATCGCGGCGAGGGCCTTCTTCGGTCCGATCCCCCGCACGCCCTCGTTGAAGTCCGTCCCGACGAAGATCCCGAGGTCCACGAGCTGCTCCCGGGTGATCCCGAGGTCCTTCAGGGTCGCGTCCAAGCTGATCTCCTCCGGGGAGACCTCCACCCAGACGTTCTTCCGCGGGAGCTTCCGGCGGCCCGTGATCGCGAGGTTCTTCACCAGGATCGGGGCGCCGAACAGGAGCGCGTCGTGGTCCTGGGACCCGACCCCCCACGCGGCGCCCTCGCGGGCCATGAACGCGGCCTGGGCCTCCCCCTCCGCGGGGGCCTGTATCCACGGGATCCCCAGCAGGTCCAACAGCCGGCGGCTCTGCTCGACCATCTCCGATGTGAGGCGGGAGGTCTGCATCGCCTTCGTGCGGGCGCGCTGGAGGTCCCCGACCGCGACCGCCTCCCGCCACTCCCTCTCCGCACGCTGCTTGACCTCGATGCGGGCGTGGATCGTGCGGGCCTTCCGCCGAGGCGCCTCGCCATCGAAGACGAATACGGGCCTGATTCCCGCACCGACGAAGTTGCTGGTGCGGTAGATGAGGCCGCTGAGATGGGAGGTGACACGTCCCTGGCGGTCGTGGAGAGGG
>JAIBJG010000002.1 GCA_020029475.1 Methanobacteriota archaeon
TCCGCCCTCCGATCCGAACCGGTGCGACGGATGGCGGGCCGGGGGTGATCACGAGGACGAGACCGCGATCCCCTGGGCCTGCAGGGTCTCCCGGACGATCTTGATCGTGCCCTCCGGGTCCTTGTAGTACGAGGACACGATGCGGGCGACGTCCCGGTAGTTCTGCACGCCGATCTTCTTCATGTACTCGAAGATGTCCAGGCGCCGCTTGATCTCCTGCTCCATCCGCTTCTGGGTCCAGTTCCGCGCGAGGGAGACCTTCTCGTACACGTACGAGTGCCCGCTGTAGTTGAACGTGTCGTCCGCGGGGTTCCACGTGTACGCGGAGTTCGTGATCAGCTCGTTGCTCTCCGGGTCCGTCCCGACGACCTCGATCAGCGCCTTCACCCGCCGGGTCATGTCCGTGCCGACCTTCACCTGGGCCTGCAGGAGGACGATGTCGAGGGCCGCGACGAGGGCCCGCGGGAGGTTGATCGGGTCGTTCTCGAGCCGGTGGACCATCGCCTGCACGTCGTCCGCGTGGAACGTCGTGTACGCGCTCTTCCCCGTCGCCATCGCCTGGAACACGACGAACGCCTCGGGCCCCCGGACCTCGCCGACCATCAGGTACTGGGGCCGCTGCCGGAGGGCCGCGGTGAGGAGGTCGAACATGTCGATCTCCCCCGCGGGCTTCCCGGTGCCGAGGGACCGGCCGCCGAACCCCGCCCGGGTGAGGAGGGGGACCCAGTTCTCGTGGGGGAGGTTCAGCTCCCGCGTGTCCTCGATCGAGACGATCTTCATCTGGGGCGGGATGAACAAGAGGATCGCGTTCAGGGTCGTCGTCTTCCCGCTCGCGGTCCCGCCGCAGATGAGCATCGACTGGCCGTTCTCGATCGCGAGCCAGAGGTACGCCATCATCTCCGGGGACATCGTCTTGAACCGGACGAGGTCCAGCGGCGTGAAGGGGTTCTCCCGGAACCGCCGGATCGTGAACGAGGACCCTCGCTTCGTGACGTGCATCCCCAGGGTCGCCTGGAGCCGCGAGCCGTCCGGGACCGTCGCATCGAGCATCGGTTGGGCGACGGAGATGTGCTTCCCGCACCGCTGCGAGAGCCAGATCACGAAGCCGTCGAGCTCCTCCGCGGTTTCGAACCGCAGGTTGCTCGGGATGCTCCCGTACTTCCGGTGGTAGATGTAGAACGGAACGTTCACGCCGTCGCAGGAGATGTCCTCGACCTGCGTGTCGATCATCGTGACGTCGATGGGTCCGTACCGGATGAAGTCCCGGACAACGTAGTACATGATCCGCTCCTTCGAGACGGGATGGAGCTCGACCCCGAGCTCCCGCAGAAGGCCCTCCACGATCCGACGGAGGTACGTCTCCTTCGCGGCGGGCGTCGCGTCCTCCATGAGCTCGAGGGATTCCACGAGGATCTCTTTGAGGACCTCGAGGAGCTCGTCCTCCTCCTCCAGGAGCTTCGGCTCGATCACCTCATAGAAGTATTCGTTCGCCATCGTGTCGTACAGGACCCGGACGTAGGAGTAGTTCTTCACGATCGGTTGGATCTCGATCTCGTTCAGGTTCTTCTGGACGATCTTCGGGATCGTCGTCACGTTCCCGAGGGTCGTCTCCTCGACCCCGCTGACCCGGGGGGCGAGCACCTTCACCCCGCGGTTCCCCAGGAGCCGCGTGAAGTACCGCTTCTTCAGGGAATCGAGGGCCGCGTTGATCTTCGACCGTTTCTGCTCCTCGACCTGGGCGAGCATCCGCTTCGCCTCGGCACTCTCCGAGTCGAGCTCGGCGGTGCGGGTCCGCAGCCTCCGCTCCCGGTTCGTGAGTTCCTGCAACTCCCTTCCCGTGGACGCCATGAGTGGTCACCTCAGATGAACTGGAACCCGACCACGGCGATCAGGAGCATCAGGAACGAGTGCTTGAGACCGTTCGGGATCTTGCCGTTGTCGAGGACGCCCGCGAGGATTCCGTCCCCGAGGCCATGCACGAACACCGCGATGAAGAACGCGACCTTGATGTTGAAGATCACGCTCGGCAGGTTCTCCGCGATCGGGCTCTGGCCCCCGAGGGCGGACGAAGTCCCGCCGCCGAGGGACTCGCTCGCCTCCCGCATCTTCGGGAGGAACGTCGCGTTCAGGATCCAGATCGTGACGATGAACACGAGGAACGAGATGTAGATCACCGCGATGTACGTGGACATCGTGATCTTCCGTTCGTCCTCCGTGAGCTGGGCCTCCTTCGTGTCGTGGCTCACCATCGTGAGCACGTCCGCGACGTCCCCGCCCGCGTCGCTCGACTTCACGATGATCGAGACGATGCGCCCCACCATCGGGGTCTTCACGCGCTCGGAGAACAGCCGCAGGGCCTCCGTGGCGGGCACCCCCCAGCTGATCTGGGCCGCCATCTTCTTGATCTCCGGGGTGAGCCTTCCGTACCGGCCGCTCGAGGAGACGACGATCGCGTCCGCGAGGGTCATCCCGAATCGGCCCGCCTCCGCGACGTCCCGGAGGAAGTCCGGGAGCCGGCGCTCGATCGCCTTGATGTCCCGCTGCTTCTTCCCGAGGAAGAACCCGTAGGGGCCGATCAGCGCGACGACCGCGAGCGTCATCCACGTGAGGAACCGCTGGAGGGCGAGCTGCTGGGACGTGAGCTTCTCCGCGGGGTCCACGGGGCGGAACCCGCCGGGTCCGGGCAACTGCACGGAGTCGATCAGGTTCAGGAGAGCGATCAACAGCAACACGACGAAGAACACGACGCCGAACGTGACCACGATCCGCGTCCGGTCCTTCTTCTCGTACAGCTTGACCTTCGCCGCCTGGAGCTCCTTGGAGACCATCCCTCACACCTCCTGCTCCATGTTCCAGATCACGAAGATGAACCCGAACTGGGAAATCGGGATCATCACCCCGACGACGACGTACAGCAGGTTCAGGACGAACCCGCTCTGGCTCTTGCTGATCAGGGCCATGATCGCCATGATCACGACGAGGAACAGGGGGAACGCGACGACGACGGTGACGAAGGACTCCGCGAGCATCCCGAGGGTCTCCATTCGCTTCCGCATCTCGAGGCGGTCCTCCTTCTCGAACTGCTCCGCCTTCATCAGGAAGTACGGCTTCAGCTGCCCGCCGGACGTCGAGGTCGTCACGACGCCCTGGAGGAAGTCCTGGAACTTGTTGCTCGGGGACCGCCCCGCGGCGTTCCGGATCGCGGTGAGGATGTCCACGCCGAGGAGCTCCGTGTCTCGGGTGATCCACTCCGCCTCCTTCGCGACCTCGCCGTACACGGGCTGCTTCGACAGCTCCTTGAAGATCACGTCGACGGGGACGTCCGCGCTCGCCATCGCGGAGATGAACGACATCGAGCCCGTGATCCGCTTGTCCACCTGCTTCCCGCGCTTCTTCGCCATGCTCGCGGGCTTGCCGCGGAACACGACGGGGACCCCGAAGTAGTATGCGTACGCCAGGAGGCCGGGGACGATCGCGACGAGGACGAAGACGGGGACGATCGTGGAGATCGGGACCCTCACGAGGAGCATCAGGAAGAGGGAGACGAACGCGATCGCGACGGACGCCACCGCGGCGATCGTCGTGTTCAGCCACGCGCCCGCGAGGTACTCCTCGGGCCGGAGCTTGATGTGGGCCCGCAGGAGGTTGTCCTCGAGGTCCTGGTTCTCCTTGTAGTGGGCCTGGACGAAGCCGCCGAACGTCCTCCACGCGAACTCCTGCCAGGGGCTGAGGGCGACCGTGACGGGCTTCGCGCCCTTCGGGAGGAGGACCATGTGGTGGGGCTTCTCGACGGCCTCCCCGGACCCGAACCGCTTCGTCTTCGACATCGTCCGGCGGGTCTCGAGCTTCTCGAAGGCGGTGGAGCTAGCCAATCGCCTCACCCCCCGCGGCCTCCGCGGGTTTCGAGGTCGCCCGCACCCAGCCCATCTCGTCCCGGATCTTCTTCGCGGTCTCGTCCGGGTACTGGTAGTACGAGATCACGATCTTCGCGATCTCGCGGAAGTCGACCATGTCCTTCTCGCGCATGTAGTTGATGATGTCGACCCGCCGCTGGAACTCCGCCTCCATCTCCTCGTGGGTCATGTTCTTCATCTCCATGATCTCGTCGAACAGGAACGAGTGTCCCTTGTACAGGAAGGAGTCCGTCGCGGGGTCCCACTCGTACACCGTATTCGTGATCAGCTCGTTCGTCTCCGGCTCGAACCCGACGAGCTCGACGACCTGCTTGATCCGCCGGACGATGGAATCGCCGATCCGCGCGTGGGTCTGGATGATCACGAAGTTCAACGCGGTGAGGAGGATCCGCGGGGTGTTGATCGGCGGGTTCTCGAGCCGGTTCACCATCGACTTCACGGAGTCCGCGTGCATCGTGGACATCGTCGGGTGCCCCGTCGCCATCGCCTGGAACATCGTGTACGTCTCCTTGCCGCGGACCTCGCCGACGATGATGTAGTTCGGCCGCTGCCGCAGTGCGGCGCGGACGAGGTCGTACATGTCGATCTCGCCGCCCTGCTTCCCGTCCGCCCGCCGCTCGCCGACGCCGGACCGGGTCGTGCCCGGGATCCAGTTCTCGTGGGGCAGGTTGATCTCCCGGGTGTCCTCGATCGACACGATCTTCGCCCCGGGCCGGATGAAGAGGCCCGCGCTGTTCAGGGTCGCCGTCTTCCCGCTCGCGGTCCCCCCGCACACCATCATCGACTTCCCGTGCTCGATCGCGATCCAGATGTACGCGACCATGTCCGGGCTCGCGGTGTTGAACTTGATCAGCTCGACGGGGGTGAACGGCTTCTCCTTGAACCGCCGGATCGTGAACGAGGACCCGCGGGTCGTCACCTCCTTCGAGTACGTCGCCTGGATCCGGTGGCCCTCGCGGGACGTCCCGTCGAGGATCGGGCTCGCGACGGAGAGCTGCTTCCCGCACCGCTGGCCGAGGGCGACGACGAAGCTGTTCAGCGCGTCCTCGTCCGGGAAGATCACCGCCGTCTTGATCGACTCGAACCTCTGGTGGAACACGAACAGCGGGATGTTCGTCCCGTCGCACGAGACGTCCTCGACCCGGGGGTCCGCCATGAACGCGTCGATCGGGCCGTACCCGACGAAGTCCCGGATCAGGTAGTACACGACCTTGTCCCGGCTCGAGGGCTCCAGGCGGAGGCCCCGGGACTTGATGAAGGACTCCACCGCCTCCTTCAGGTACTCCTCCTTGTCCTTCGCCGCCATCTTGTCCCACTCGTACTCGAGGGTGCGGTTCAGGGAGTCCTTCAGGAGGGAGAGGAGCTTCTGCTCCTTGTCGTCGAGCTGCGGCTCCCACACCTCGTACAGGTACTCGGACTTGTCGTGGTCGTAGATGATCCGGCCGTACGTGTACGGCTCCCGGATTGCGACCACCTCGATCTCCTCGATCGTCTTCACGGTGATCTCCGGGATGTGGGTCAGGTACGACCCGCGGGTGCCGGACCACTGGGCCTTCTGCATCAGGGCCCCCTTCGGCATCATCACCTTCCTCGTCTTCGCCATCGTGCGTCCTCCTAGATCGACACGTCCGTGCCCTGCTCCGCGACCGCCACGTTCACGAACGCCTGCTGCACCCGGACGAGCCCGATCGGCATCACGAGTGGTATCGTGTCGTTCGGGTCGTTGTAGATCCGGATCTCGACATCGTACGCCGCTTTCGGGTCCTTCCAAGCCGCCTCGAGCCGGTAGTACGGGGTCACGATCGTGACCTGCTGGACCCGGGGGCCGAAGAAGCTCTCCGTGAAGCAGGTCGTCGGGCACCCCCCGACGAAGTCCCCCGCATCGATCCCGAACGCGTTCGCGAGGGTCCGGTTGTAGAACGAGACCCAGGCGACCCCGACGGGCGACGTCGCGTTGAGCCAGACGTCCGTGCTCACCTGCGTGAAGTCGTCGCGGGACACGCCGAGGAGCTTCGCGTGGACCCCCTCCGTGGAGGAGCCCTGCGCGGACCCGTCGCCGAAGAGGGAGACGTGGGTCGTCGCGATCCGCACCCTGTTCCCCACGATCGCGACCTCGAACGTCGGGACCGCGCGGACGGTCTGCCCGTCCGCCTGGGCCCGGACCACCGCGCCGTTCTCGTACGTGAGGGACCCGTGCAGGTAGTACCGGTTGAACACCTCGAGGGACACCCGGCCCGTGGACCGGTACGACGCGGGCGTGACGACGCCCTGGATCAGGTACCGGAACTGCGTCGTGAACGGCCGCTGGGTCGTGTTCGCCTCCAGGAGGCCGAGGGTCGGGGACGTGAAGATGGGGACCCCCTCGACGCCGAGGGTCACGGGGGTGAAGGAGGAGATCGGGATGTACTCGAGCTGCGCGCTCGACGCCATCTGGGCCGCGAGCATCTGGAGGTCCACGTTCCCCTTGAGGGCCCCGAACTGCCCGAACGCGTTCCCCATGTGGGACGCCTCGGAGTCCTTCATCCACACGGGGACGTACTGGTTCACGATCAGGCTGATGAACGTCAGGAAGACGAGGAGGGCCATGATCGTGCCGACGGTCGACGCGACCCCGGACTCGTCCTGGCGGATGCGGCGGAGAGGCTTCATGTCGAGCGTCCCGAGCGAATGACTCACGTCCAGCGGGAGCACTGGAAGGGCATTCAGTCGCCTTCAACCCGGACGTTCGTATTTATAGGCTTCGTCCCGAAAATCCATCCTTGAGAGTGCCCCGTCCTATGGAGGGGAGCTGATGATTCCCAGGGTCGAGACCGGGTCGGAGATCCGACCCGCGACGGACGCCGCGCGGGGACGTTTCGGCCACCTCTCCGTTATCTATAAGTATAGATAACACGGTGCCGCCGCATGCAAGTCGGGTGTGGCGTCCGGACGATGACGGTGCGAAACCGCGAGTACCTGTACTTCTGGCACTACGAGACCCGGGACGGGCGGCGGAAGGCGATCCACGATTACGTGGGTCCCGCGCGGGATCCGGAGTCGGGGCGGAAGGCCGTGGAGGCCCTGGAAGCGTATACCCGGAAGGCGATCGAGGAGGCCCGGCGGCGGCTCCAGTCCGAGAAGCTCGAGGCGATGGCGGGGACCCGCTAAGGTCCGACGTTATCAACATTCATAGATAACATCCGGGCGGTACCCATGGACGCGGGACGGCGTCCCGTTCCACGGAAACCCTTTTCTCCCTCCCGCCGTTCGCTCCCTCCGCGCCGCGGTAACTCAGTTTGGGAGAGTGCGAGACTGAAGATCTCGAAGTCGCCGGTTCGAGCCCGGCCCGCGGCATGACCCCTCCCCGCGTCACCGGCCCGCTCTCTTCAGGACCGCGAGCGCGGTCGTCGTGATCCACCGGCTCGGGCGTCCCGCGACCTCGAGGCCCAGGGGGTAGAACGGCCCCCGGACCCGGTACCCGGGGTCCTCGGTGTCCGGGTGGAGGGCGTCCATGTTCCAGCTCCCGTCCCGGTTCCGCATCCGCTCGAGCCGATCGAGGGCGGGGCGCATCCGCGGATCGTCGCCGTATCCGAGGGACGTGAGGACGTCCAGGCCGACGAGGATGTCGTAGTAATAGTGCACGGGATAGTGGAGACGGAACCACGGAGGATACGGGGCGCGCCCCTCCCGGAACAGGTTCCGCTCCAGGTAGAATTCGGCGCCCCGCTCGATCGACCGTTCGATGGCGGGGGTCCGCGACCCGGGCGGGAGCGCCGCGAACGCGGAGAGGGCCTCCCAGCAGTCCAGGGTCCCGACACTCGACCGGAAGCAATGCCACCCGCCGTCCTTCTTCTGATGGCGGACGAGCCAGTCGATCGCGGGTTGCAATCGCGGGTCCTTCAGATATCCGAACCGGACGAGCGCCCGGACCGCGTTCCCCGTGATGCACACCTCACCGATGCGGCCGCCGAGGTCGCCCTGCGGAACCGAGAACCGCCGGAGGAAGAGGTCCGCCGCCTTCCGGATCCGGGGGTTCTTCTTCGAGAGCCCGAGATCCGCGAGGACGAGGAGCATCCAGTTCGTGGCGACGTACTTCGGCCGGTACAGCTCGAACGCGGAGGTCCCCTTCGTCACCCAGTGTCCCTCGGGAAGCTGTTCCGCGAGGATCTTCGCGGCCCACCCCTTCCTCCCGATCTCCCCTTGCGCGCGGACGACCGCGGGGTCGCCATCGGGTCTCCCGAGGACCTCTCGCAAGACCCGTACGCGGACGCTGGGATCGGAGTCCTTGGAGAGGAGCCAGTTCCGGAGACCGCGTCGGAGGGCCATGCGGGCGCGGAATCCGTCGCGCCTATATAGTCTCAAACCACGGGGACGCGAGTCGATAGAGTCTTATGGCGCGACCCGTTTCGACGGACGTCCCGCCTTAGCTCAGCCTGGTTAGAGCGGGTGACTGTAGTCGGTTCCCGCCGGGGCGCCGGCGGTGCCCGCTGACATCATCAGGTCTCCGGTTCAAATCCGGAAGGCGGGACTCCTTCCCTCCCCGCAACGTTCTTGAAGCCTCCGGGGTTACGGCGCGCGGGGACAGGGGAACCGTGTTCTGTCCGAACTGTGGAGCCCAGCTCGAGGCCACCGCGAAGTTCTGCATGCGATGCGGGGCCGCCATCGGAGGTGCGCCCGCTCCGCGGCCCGCCCCGGTGGCCCCGCCGGCCGTCCCGCCCGCCGCTCCTCCATGGCCCGCGCCGCAGGCCCCCCCGTCGTGGCCCGCCCCGGCGTATCCACCCCCGCAGGCACCGCCGGCACACGGCCCTCCGACAACGTACCCGCCACCGACAGCACCTCCGGGCGCGCCGTACGGAGCCGCCCCCGCCGCGCCGTTCTCGGGTGCGGGCGCGAGCCCCGGGATGCTGAACATCGTCGGGTTCGTGTTCGTCGTCCTCGCGATCATCGCGTCCCTCGTCGCGACGGGCCTCTCCTGGGACGAGGCGTTCGAGTGGGCGGCGGGGATCTACCTGCTCTCCGCGATCCTGTTCGTGATCGCGGGGCTGTTCTTCTTCATGGCCCGCCGGGCGGCCGCGACGCATCCCGCGGCGCCGGTCGTGTACCCGCCCCGCTGATCCACGGGGAGCGCGGCATCCTCAAGTCCCAAGTCGGGATTCCGAGGCGATGACAGGATTCCCGGAGATCGTCACCCGATTGCCCGAGGCGGACGCCCCGTTCCGCGACATCAAGGTCTGGCTCCTCCAGGGGCCCACCGCGTCCGCGATCTTCGTCGAGGCGATGGCGGACTCCGAGGTCCCCGTCCACTCCCACGGCGTGCAGTGGGGGACCGTCGTGGCGGGGGAGCTCGTCCTCACGGTCGCCGGGAGGACCCGGACGTACCATCCCGGCGAGGAGTACCTGATCCCCGCGGGCGTCCCCCACTCCGCGACCCTGAAGAAGGGGGTCCGCGTGATCGACTTCTTCGACGACCCGAACCGGTACCGGCCGAAGAAGGGATGAGCCGGGGACAGACTCAGTCGATCTCCCCGCGCTGCACGATCGGGTCCTGGAGGAACTCGGACAGGGAGCGGTCGAGGTCCTTCGGGAGCGGGGACGACGCCGGGGCCGCCCGAGGGGCCGACCGCGGGACGGGCGCGGGCGGGGCGGAGGGGGTCCGCCGCGCGATCCGTTCCGCGCGGAAGACGAGGATCGCGGACGTGAGGGCCGCGGCGATGATCACGAGGAACAGGAGGCTCGTGACGAGCTCCGCCTCCGAGGCGGGGATGTACATCGCCTCGATCGCGAACAGGATCAGCACCGTGTCCGTCATCCCGCGGGAGACCGTCGACCGGAGGATCTTCCGGTCCAGGGTCGGCAGCCGCCAGAACCTGGAGAGCGCCCACGAGGACGGCACCCGGGAGAGGAGGAACACCGCGATGAACGCGATCGTGCCGACGACGGCGGCGGTGGAGATCCCCGCAAGGTTCACCCGGATCCCGAGGTACAGGAAGAAGAACGTCCTCAGCAGGAAGACGAGCTCCGCGTGGAACTCCTGGAGGCCGCGCGCGCCCGGGGCCCCCTGCGGCGCGGGGACCGGCGCCTTCAGGAACCGGCGGTGGCCGAGGACGAGCCCGAAGACGAACGCGGCGATCCCGCCGTTCCCTCCGAGGACGCCGTCCCCGATCGCATACAGGAGGACGGCGATCGCGACGGAGGTCATGAACGCGAACCGCCGCGGCCTCCCGCCGACGAGGGACGTCCAGCCGTACCCCACCGCCAGGGCGAGGAGCACGGTCCCGCCGAGGTACGCCAGGTACAGGAGGAGGCTCGGCTCGTCCGTGGCCATCCCGGACACCTGGATGAACAGGAGGACGAACACGGCCGCGACGACGTTCCCCATCACCCCCTCGACGACCATCGTGAACCGCGTCCGGTCCGTGACCTTCAGCTGGGAGAGGAGGCTCATGTCGATCGATGCGCTGGGCCCGCAGAACGCGAGGGCCATGATCAGGGACGTCGTCGGCGCGAGCCCCAGGAGGTACGTCCCCGCGACGAACACCCCGGCGATGCACAGGGACATCGCGGCGACCGTGTGCGCGCCCGCCGCCCCCCAGACGCGCCCGAGCCCGCGGACGTGGAGGACGAGGCCGCCCTCGAACAGGATGAACGCGAGGGCGACGTTCGAGAGGAGGGACGGCACCGTCGAGACCCGGAGGATCTCGCGGACGTCAATCCCGAAGAGCGGGCCGAGCCACGAGCCGAGCAGGAGGCCGATCGCCATCAAGATGAAGTAATCCGGGAACCCGAACTTGTCGAACGCCTGGGCCGCGACCCACCCAAGGAGGACGACGGCCCCGCCCATCAGGAGGAAGAGCCAGGGGTCCGCCATCGACCGTCCCGTCGCCGACAGGGACCGCCCACCATAAAGGTGTCCTCCCCGGTATCCCGCGCGAGACTGCTGGGGGGCGATGCGAGGGCCGAAGTCTTATCCCGAGTCCCGCGTTCGTCGCGGGCCGTGAAGGCCGCGCTCCTCGGGAAGGCGGGCGGGGTCGCCATCGCGGACGTCCCCGTCCCCGTTGCGGGGCCGGGGGAGATCGTCGTCTCGATGCGGGCGTGCGGCCTGTGCGGGTCCGACTTGGAGAAGATCCGCGGGACGTACACCGCCGCGCCGCCCGTGATCGGCCACGAGGCCGTCGGCGTCGTCGCGGATGTCGGCGAGGGCGTCGAAGGGATCCGGAATGGGGCGCGGGTGTTCCCGCACCACCACGTGCCCTGCGGCCGGTGCACCACGTGCCGCGGCGGGAGCCCCACGATGTGCGCGCAGTACCGCGCGACGAACCTCGAGCCGGGCGGGTTCGCGGAGTCCTTCCGTGTCCCCCGGTGGAATGTGGATCGCGGCGGCGTCCTCCGGCTCCCGCCCTCCGTGGACTTCGAACGGGCCTCCTTCATCGAACCGCTCGCGTGCGCGATCCGGGCGGTGGACCGGGCCCGCACGACGCCCAAATCGGCCCTTGTCCTCGGGGCGGGGCCCATGGGGCTCCTCGCCCTCCAGCTCCTCCGGCTGCGGGGGACACGCGCCCTGTTCGCGAGCGAGGTGAGCCCGCTCCGGGCAGAGAAGGCCCGGGACCTCGGGGCCGGGATCGTTTGGGACCCCACGAACGAGGACGTCCCCGCCCTCGCGAAGAAGGAGACCTCGGGCCTCGGCGTGGACGCGGCGGTCGTCGCGACCGGGAACGTCCGGGCGATCGCGCAGGCGGTGCGGGCTGTGCGCGCGGGGGGCATCGTCGTCCTCCTCGGCGTCCCGGAGGCGGGAGCGCGACTCGACGTCGACCCGAGCGAGTTCGTGACCCGAGAGGTCTCCATGATCCCGAGCAACGCGGCGACGGGGGCGGAGACCCGGAAGGCGCTCGACCTGATCGCCCGCCGCAAGGTGGACGTCGCCTCCCTCGTGACCCACCGGTTCCACCTCGCCGAGTTCCTGGAGGCGGTCCGGGTCGCGGAGCGGGCGGAGTGCGTGAAGTCGATCCTCACGCCATAGAGGCGGATCTCACTGCCCGCCATCGGACGTGGTTCGCGTTATCAACGTTCATTGATAACGTCGGATGGCGCGCAGAGCCCCGCCGTGGCCTCCTCCTCCCCGCACGCTTTATGCCCCGCCGCCGCATCGCCACGGCGGGTGTCGGCGATGGACTGGGGCCTGCGGAACCGGATCTCGCGGATCCTCCAGCCCGCGGACGGGCGGACCGTGATGCTCGCGGTGGACCACGGATACTTCCTCGGGCCGACGCACCGCCTCGAGAAGCCGAGGGCGACGATCGCCCCCCTCCTCCCGTATGCGGACGCGATCATGCTCACCCGCGGGGTCCTCCGGACCTCCGTGGACCCGGACGCGGACAAGCCGATGGTCCTCCGGGTCTCCGGCGGGACGAGCGTCCTCCAGGAGGACCTCTCCCACGAGACGATCACGACCTCCGTGAAGGAGGCCCTCCGGCTGAACGCGACCGCGGTCGCCCTCTCGATCTTCGTGGGGGCCCCGCACGAGCACGAGTCCATCGTGAACCTCGCCCACCTCGTGAACGAGGCGGAGGAGTTCGGCCTCCCGGTCCTCGCGGTCACCGCGGTCGGGAAGGAGCTCGAGAAGCGGGACGCGCGGTACCTGAGCCTCGCGTGCCGGATCGCCGCGGAGCACGGGGCGCGGCTCGTGAAGACGTACTACTGCGAGGGGTTCCACAAGGTCGCGGAGTCCTGCCCCGTCCCCGTGATCATCGCGGGCGGGCCGAAGCTCGAGACGGACCTCGACGCCTTGGAGATGACCCGGGACGCGCTCGAGGCGGGCGCCGTCGGCGTGGACATGGGGCGGAACATCTGGCAGCACGACACCCCGGTCCCGATGATCCGCGCGGTCCGGGCGATCGTCCACGAGAAGGCGACCGTGAAGGAGGCCGCCGCCCTCCTGAAGGAGAAGGGGAAGCGGTAGCCGCCCCCGGTCCCGGTTTACAAAAGCCTTAAGAGTCCGCCTCCTCATCCGACACCTGTCTGACACCGGTCAGACAGTCCGAAGGGATGGGAATGGGTCTCCTCCGGAGGCGGGACGCCGGGGACCCCGAGCGGGACGAATCGCCTCGGCACGGGGTCTACCGGGTCGAGGTCGACAACGAACGGCGGCACTTCCACCAGGAGGTCCCGTTCTCGTTCTGGGCCTCCGCGAAGGTGATCTTCCTCCTCTCCGTCCTCCTCTGGTGGCTCCCGCAGAGCGCGGGGTACATGGTCGCGGGCTACGTCGGCGGCCGCCGCGCGGGCGCGCCGTGGAAGGCGGTGGTCGCGGCCCTGATCCCCGTGATCCTGATCTTCGGGGTGAACGCGAGCTACGGTGCGGGGTACGGCCGGTCCCAGATCGACTTCCTCTCGGGACTCCCGACGTCGATCGCGACCGCGGTCGGCAGCGCGATCCCGTTCCTCGAGCCGTATTCGAAGTTCGTCGTGTCGTACCTCGCGACGTTCATCGAGGCCCTCCAGCGCCTCTTCGGGATGGGGTCGAACGGGTACATGGTCACGATCGCGTTCGCGTACATCGGCGGGATCGTCGCGGACCAGACCCGGCGGGAGATCGGCTCGAAGTCGGGCAGCGCGACGAGCGTGAACATCGTCCAGCCGATCTTCCAGAGGCTCCATCACGCGGACCGGGAGTACGCAGACCGCGAGGACCGCGACGAGGTGGTGGTGCCCGCGCGGGCCGTCCACCGGGTCCACGCGGCCCGCGGACGTGCGTCGTCCCTGTCGGAGTACCGCAAGGTCCCTGCGCAGGTCATCTCCTCCCGCCATGCGGCGCTCCCGCCGCGGAGGCATCCACCCCGCGAGGAAGAGGAGGAGCCCGAGCCCGTGCGGATCCGGGAGCCGGAGCCCCCCGCCCACCGTCCCCGGGAATCCTCCCAGGCGACGCAGCGGTTCGTGGAGCGCGCGCTCCGGAACTACGATCGACCCCGGCACACCCGCCACCCGCGCGATTAGCAACGTTTTTATTCCTCCGTTCCGTCCGAGACTTTGCACGATGTTTTGCCCGAAGTGCGGCTCGCTGATGTTCCCGAGCGACGGGAAGCTCGTCTGCGGGAACGCGGCGTGTCAGTTCACGAAAAGCGTCACGACGAAGGAGGCCGCGAACGCCCGGACCGCGGTGAAGGTGAACCGGGACCGCCCTGCGGAGACCCTCGTCCTCGACGAGGTCCTCGACACCCTCCCGAAGACGCGGGCGGAGTGCCCGAAGTGCCACTATGGCGAGGCGTTCTGGGTGATGCGGCAGACCCGCGCCGCGGACGAGCCGACGACGCGGATCTACCGATGCGCGAAGTGCTCCCACACATGGCGGGAGTATTGATTCGCGGAATCCGCGGAAGACTTTATAATCGGGCCCCGTTATCGGGCCGTCTCTCGGGGGAGCCGGATGTTTGACGTCAAGGTGAAGGCTGAAGTCCTGAAGGAGGTCGTGGACGTGATCTCCACTCTCGTCGACGAGGCCAAGTTCAACGTCACGAAGGACGGCGTGTCCGTGAAGGCGGTGGACCCCGCGCACGTCGCGATGGTGGACCTGTCCCTCGAGCGGGGGGCCTTCGAGTCGTACCGAGCGGACGACGGCGAGCTCGGGCTTGACATGGACAAGGTGAAGGAGGTCCTGAAGCTCGCGAAATCCTCGGACGTAATCTCGATCACCCACGAGGAGGAGAAGAACCGGCTCGTCCTGAACGTCGGGAACACGACCCGGCGGATGTCCCTCGTCGACACCGCGGGGATGAGCGACCCGAAGGTCCCGAGCCTGAACCTCCCCGCGAAGGTCACCGTGCGGGCGGACGAGCTCCGCCAGGGGATCCGCGCCTCGGAGAGCGTGAGCGACCACATCGCGCTGATCGCGGGACCCGACGGCTTCGAGATCGTGTCCGAGGGGGACACGGACACCGTGAGCCACAAGGTCCCCAAGGAGCTCCTCGAGGAGCTGTCCGCGAAGGAGACCGTCCGCTCCCTGTTCCCTCTCGACTACTTCTCGAACATGGTGAAGGCGATCTCGACCGCGCCGACCGTGCGCCTGTACCTCGGGAGCGACTACCCCGTGAAGATGGAGTTCAAGGTCGCGGGCGGGAAGGGCGAAGTGAAGTACCTCTTAGCTCCGAGAATCGAATCCGACGGGTAGGCCCACAGACGTGGTGGGGCCCTTCGAGGTCCACCATGGAAGAGGTCGACGGCGTGGATCCAGACGACATCAGCCCCGCGAGGCCACGATCTCACGGGGTGAGCGGTACACCGACGAAGACGAGCAGGGTCGCCACGCAGTATGCAAACAGCATCGCCGCCGGAAGCGTGAGGATCCACGCGATCACGATCCGCCGCGCGACCCCCCAACGGACCGCGGACGTGCGCTGCAGGGCTCCCACCCCCATGATCGACGTCGCGATCGCATGCGTCGTGCTGATTGGAGCACCGACCTGGGCCATGGCGACGAGGACGAGGGCCCCGCTCGTCTCCGCGGAGAATCCCTGGTACGGCCGAAGCTTCGTGATCCGCATCGCCATGGTCCGGACGATCCGCCATCCGCCGAACAGGGTCCCAAAGGACAGGGCTATCTGCACCGCCGTGATCACCCAGAACGGTGCGCTGCTGATCGTCGGCGGCTCAAGGCCCGAGAACACGAGCATCGCGATGACGAGGCCCACCGCCTTCTGACCGTCCTGGGAGCCGTGGGAGAAGGAGAAAAACCCGGAGGAGAACAGCTGCAGACCTCGGAAGTACCGGTTCGCGCGGCTCGCGGGCCACCGCCGGAACACGCGGACGATGATCGAACCGAACAGGAAGGCGGCTGTAAAGGCGATAATCGGCGAGTACACCATCGGCAGGATGACCTTGTTCACGACGCTAGAGAACTGGACGGCGGCGACGCCCCCGACCGCCAGGCCCGCCCCAACGAGGCTCCCGATCAGGACGTGCGTCTCGCTCACCGGGAGCCCGAGGTACCACGTGATGACGTCGTAGATGAGGCCGCCCAGGAGAGCGGCGATGACGAGGCCCGGCCCGACGAGGTTGCCGTCGACGAGTCCCTTCCAGATCGTGAACGCGACGGCCCCGCCAAAATACAGACCCAGGAAATTTCCCCCGGCGGAGAGGGCGACCGCCCGGAAGGGGGTCAGGACACGGGTCGCGACGATCGTGGAGATCGCGTTCGCGGCGTCCGTGAACCCGTTCCAGAAGGCGAAGAATAGGGCCGCTGCGATCCCCGCGTACAGGAGCTCCGAGGCCATCGTCGGGCCTCACTGGTTCTTCGCCACGATGTCGCTCAGGACGTTCGCCACGTCCTCGCAGTAGTCCGTTGCCTCCTCGAGCCGCTCGATGATCTCCTTCGCCTTGATGATGTGGATCACGTCCGCCTGCTTGAAGAGCGCGGCCACGGAGGTGTTCATCAGGTCGTCCGCGACGTTCTCGAGGCGGTTCACCTCGACCGCGATCCTCTCGACCTCGCCCGCCTGCTTCATGTTCCGGATCATCCCCACCGCCCTCCGCAGGGCGGTGACCGCGTGGACGATCACCTGCGCGAGCTCCACCATCCCCGGGGTCGGCCGCTCGATTTCGTACAGGTGGAGGCGGTTTGCGGCGGCGTCAATCATGTCCAGGACGTTGTCGAGATCGCTCGCGAGGGCCATGATGTCCTCCCGGTCAATCGGCGTGATGAACGTCTTGTTCAGCTCCTCGTAGATCGAGTGCACGACCTCGTCCCCACGGTGCTCGATGTCCTTGATGTGCCGTCGCTTCGAGGCCACGTCCCGAAAGTCCTTCATCAGGTCCAGGAGCGCGTACGCGCCCTCCTCGACCGCGGCAGCGTCCTGCTCGAGGAGGTCGAAGAAGAGGCGCTCCTGGGGCACGATCCACTCCCTTAGTCCCATGTCCCTCACTCCGCAGCGGCTATCCGAGCGGCGTTCATTAAGATTCCCGCATGGGGGACCCGCGCCGCTGCAGACGCCCGGTCATCCTTCGCCCAAGTCCACGCCGGAGGCCTCGAGCTGCTTCATCAGCTGCTTCCGCACCTTCCGGTTCCCCGCGAAGCCCTTGATCGCTTTCCGGCTCATCTCGTAGTGCTTCAGGAGCTCCTTCACGTCCCGCGGGGTGACGCCGGCGCCCCGGGCGATCCGGGTCACGCGGGTCGACTTCACGGACTTCGGCTCCGTCATCTCCGCGTCCGTCATGGAGTCCATGATCGTGAGGAAGCGACGGAGCTTCCCCTGGGTCCCCTCCAGGTCGCCCTCCTTCATCTTCTCGGCGACGCCGGGGATCATCCGGAGGAGCTTCTGCGCGGGGCCCATCTTCCCCAGCATCTCGATCTGCTCGTACATCTCGTGGAGTGTAAACTTCCCGGACATCAGCTTCTTCGCGAGCTCCTCCCCGGCCTCCTCGTCGATCGCCTCCTGGGCCTTCTCCAGGAGGGACTCGAGGTCCCCCATCCCGAGGAGTCCGGCGATGAACCTCGGCGGGTCGAACTTCTCGAGGTCCTCGATCTTCTCCCCGACCCCGACGAACACGATCGGGGCCTTCGTCTCCGCGACCGCGCTCAGGGCGCCGCCCCCCTTCGCGGACCCGTCGAGCTTCGTGAGGATCACGCTCGTGACCCCGACGGCCTCGTGGAACGCCTTCGCCTGGGGCCCCGCCTGCTGCCCCGTCGCGGCGTCGAGGACGAGGACCGTCTCGTCCGGCTGGACGACCTTCGCGACCGCCTTAATCTCCTCGATCAGGTCCGCCTCGAGGGCGTGCCGCCCGCTCGTGTCGACGATCACGACCTCCGTCCCCTCCAGCGCTTTCAGGCCCGCCTTCGCGACCTTCGCGGCGTCCTTCTCCCCGCGGTCCCCGTAGAACGCGACCTTGATGGAGTCCGCGAGCTGCTTCAGCTGGTCGTACGCCGCGGGACGGTGGGTGTCCGCTGCGACGACCCCGACGCTGAGCCCCTTCTTCTGGAAGTACCGGGCGAGCTTTCCGACGGTCGTCGTTTTCCCCTGGCCGTACAGCCCGACCATCAGGATCCGTTGCTTCGTGATCGGGAGCTCCCGCGCCTCCCCGAGGATCGTTACGAGCTCCTCGTAGATGATCCGGACGACGTGCTCCCGGGGGCTCATCCCCGCGGGGGGCTTCTCCTCGAACGCCCGCTTCTCGAGGCGCCTCGTGATCCGGAGGACGAGCTCGACGTTCACGTCCGCCTGGAGGAGGGCCCGCTGGATGTCCCGGACGACCTCCTTGATCAGGGCCTCGTCGACGTGGGAGGCGCCCGCGATCTTCCGGAGGGCCTCCCGGAGGGAGGACCCGAGCTTTTCGAGGACCATTCCGAAAACCGATGTTGGACCTTCGCTATAAACAATCGGGGTTGGGAATCCCCCGGAGGTTCAGCGGGACCGCACGACTGCAGGGTTCGTGTGAAAAGAAAGAAGGGAGGGCTAGCCTTGTCAGAAGGGATGGGATGCACTCTAACGAACTAGCCCAAAATTCCCCCGTCATCGTATCCGGAAGTCCGTATATAAGTGTTTTGTAAACGCAAACCCGTGGAAATGGAAGGGTGCACCTTCAGAGGTACCCAGACTTCTGGAGGGTCATCAGATCGTCCGTGCTGAGCTTCTCCCCCCGCTTGAACCGCTCGAAGATCATCTCCGCCTGGCGCTTCACGCTGACCCCCGCCGACCCCGGTTCCTCCGGGAACGACTTCAACCGGATCCCGTGGATGATCTTGTCGTAGTCGTGGACCTGCCGGATGTGGTCGATGTGCTTCCGGTGCTCCTCGTCCGCGGTCATCTTCGTCTTGATGAACTCCTCCTGCGCGAGGTCCGCCTGACGCCTGAGCTCGTCGGACCGCTCGTACAACTCCGTCATCGTGTCGTGCTCCTTCTGGGCCTCCTCCGCGAGCTTGCCGACGACCGCGTGGGCGGCCTCCGCTTTCTCCTTCGCGTCGTGGAGCTCCTGGAGGGCCTTCCGGACATCCTCGTTCTCTTCGAGGGACTTCTCGAGCTTCTTGACCTCCCCCTGGATCCGGGTCATCTCCTTGATCAGTTCCTGCTCCTTCCCGGGCTTCAGGACGGAGGTCATCTGCTTGAACTCCAGGTCCTTCAGCTCCCGCTTCAGGTGGCTCAGCGGGATCGCCCCGCGCGGGAGCTTCCGCCGCTTCAGCTCGTTCGCGATCTCGGAGAGCTCATTCACCTTGCGGTTCCAGACGTCCCGCTCTTCCTTCGCCTTCTTCACCTGGGCGTTCAGCTCGTCCCGCCGCTGGCGGTGGCCCATCGCCTGCTCGACGAGCCCCCGCACCTGCGCGTTCAGCTCGTCCCGGCGGTTCACCCATTCACGGGTCTGGTCGTTCAGCTCATCGCGACGACGCCGGTGCCGCTCCGCCTCGGCGTTCTCGCGTTCGCGTTTGACCTCAAGCTCCTCCAGAAGTTCCGTCATCGAGCTCGACACCGAGGGCCGGGGTGCCAAGTGAGAGACGGTGTCCATATAACCTTTTCCGGTCGCGGAAAACCGTGTCGATTTCGGAGCGACAAACGGGTCGCCACTCCCGTGAAGAAATCGCACTCGGGACGGGGGGCAACACCGTTATATATTGACGAACGGGTTCGTTATCGTAGTAGGCGAGAGCCGATGCTGCAACCTTCCGAAGTGACCGCGGCGAAACTCTTGCCGACGATCCGCGCGCGGCTCGCGCAGGAGCTCCTGCAGGTCCACGGGATGACCCAAGTCCGTGTCGCGCGCGCCCTCGGGATCACGCAGGCCGCGGTGAGCCACTACAACACGAAGAGCCGGGGGCTCGACGAGGACCTGATGCGGCGGTTCCCGGAGATCGACCGGTTCTGCGTGGACCTCGGGGCGCAGATCGCGTCCGGCATCTCCCAGACCCAGCAGGTCTCGCGGATCGACCAGTTCTGCGAGGGTCTCGAACATACGGTCCGGTTCTGCGAGTACCACAAGAAGGTCAGCGACATCGACCCGAGCTGCATGGTCTGCTTCCCGACGCCACCGGCTCCTTAGCGCTGGCGGCGGAGGGCCCCCTCGCGGAGAAGGGACCAAAGGCAGTACGCGGCCCCCGCCCCTTGACCGATCCCGAACGCGATCCCTGCGCCGATCAAGCCCGCGGTCGCCAACAGTGGCCAGGCAAGGACGATCGAGATCAGACTTGTGCCCGCATAGAGGCCCATGACGGGGCGCATCCGCTTCTCCACCCGCCGGATCGACGAGAACAGCGCATTGAACGCGACGAAGAACGCTGACGCGGCGAGGACGTTCAGCACCGGAACAGCGGCGAGGAAGTTCGGGTTCAACGCCCCGAGCACCGAGGGCCCGACGAGGAAGGCTGCGGCGACCCCCGGGACCAGGAGGCCGAGGGAGAGGAAGAGCCCGTCGAGGGCGTTCGCGGGCAGCCCCGCCCGCCATCGGGACCCCTCCGCTAGCACGCTCGTGAAGATGGACCCGGGCACGATGTACAGCAGGTTCGCGAGGACCCATGCGATGTAGAAATACCCGGTCTCCCGAGGCCCCAGGGCATGGAGGACGAGGAGGGGGAACAGAAGCCCCTGAACCGCGCCGAGCACGTTCGTCGCGTGGTTCGCGAGGCTGAACCGCACCATCGCGCCCACCGCCTTCACGTCGAGGGCGGGGCGGAGACGGAACCCGGGAACAATCGAGCGGAAAAAGACCGCCGCGCCGACGGCGTTCGCGACGATGAGCCCAAGTCCCCAGGAGGAGAACAGTGCGATCGGCACAGGGAGTGCGAGCGCAAGGGCGAAGGGGAATCCGATCTTCAACACGTTGTAGATCACCGCACGGATCAGGACGTGCCGCGCCGCGCCGAGCCCGATGAACGCCGCATCGAACACGAACGAAACGGTCCAGACCGCCGTGAAGAACGCGAACAGCGCGAGGACCGGGAGGCTCCCCGCCACGGCGCTCAGCGCCGGGAGCCACCCCAGGGCGAAGGCCGCGAACGCGACCGCGATCAGGACCGAGACGATGGAGCCGATCGTCACGGCGGAGTTGATGAGACGGACGACCGGGAGCTTTCCCTCCGGGATGAAGCGGACGAGGGAGATGTTGAACCCGAGCGTGGAGAGGGTGGCGAGGAATGTCGCGCTCGAGATGAGCGCCGCCGCGAGGCCGATGTCCGCGTCCGTGAATCGGCGGGCCGCGATGATCCAGAACACGAGGCCGAGGGCCCCCGCGACGATCTCCGTCGTGATGAGATACACGGAGGTCCGCCCGAGGGGGCCTGTCAGCCTCGCCCAGAGTTCGCGAATACGGATCAAGGGCTTGCCTCCGCGATCAACGGTTCGCCGAACCTCTGGCCGCGCGATGCGCGCATCCCTCAAAACCCTGACGCGTGGCTCATTCCCCGCCCATGGGCATCCCAGCGATCCCGACCCCGTATGTCCGGAACCATCTCGAGACCGTGGAGGCGTCGGCGACGCGGTACGCGTCACGCAATCTCCGCTTCGCGATCGCCCGACGAAGACCCGCATATCCGTCGATGCGACCCCGCAGAAAGGGTCCGACGGATGGCGGAGCGTCTGGCTCGGACGCGGCACCGGAAGGCGGGCGCCGACCCAGCCGCCTCGCGAGCGCGACCCCGAGGCGGGCAGCGTTCCACGGGATGCCCGTGGCGACGTGCCGCCACGGATAGTTCTGGACGAGGTTCCAGATCCGATTCCTCTCTCCCTGGTACGTCTTCCACGGGGACCTTGGAGCTGAGGACGCAGAGTATTTGTGGTGGACGACGGAGGCGGGCGCGTACCGCGCCTCCCACCCCGCGAGGCGCGCCCGCCACGCGAGGTCCAAGTCCTCATAGTACGCGACGAAATCCGCGTCGAACCGGCCCACCTTCGCGAACACCTCCCGGCGATACAGCGCGGCTCCCGCGGACGCGCCGAACACATCGGCGGGTTCGTCGAATGGGCCGCCATCCCTCTCCATCCAGCCGCGGTCGAGCCCGCTCCCGTCCCGCGCGATGCAAATCCCCGCCGAGTTGATCACGTTCGGACGGTCCATGAAGACGAGCTTGGAGGCCACGGTGCCGACCCGCGGGTCCCTCGCGGGTCGCACGAGTTCCGCGAGCCAGTCCGGTTCCACCTTCGTGTCGTTGTTCAGCGTGACGACAAACGAGCATTCGGGATCCTGGAGGGCGACTTCGATCCCCGCGTTCGAGCCGCGGGCGAAGTGGAGGTTCTCCGGGAGCGGGACGTACGTCGCCTCCGGGAACTCGTCCCGGACGATCTCCCCCGACCTGTCCGGGCTCCCGTTGTCGACGACGATCACCCGGACCTCGGGGTACGTCTGTGAGAGCGCGGACCGGACGCAATCCCGGATGTAATTTCGCCCGTTCCAATTCAGCACGACGACGCACGCCCGGCCGGCCATGAACCGAGCCCGTAGCGTCCCTCGGGATTAGAACGTGGCGGGCGGACGCCGGAGCCCATCGCGGGATGCGGGCTCAGCCTTTCCCGACGGCCTGCTCCACGAGGGCCCTCATCTTCTCGATGAAGACCATCGCGTCGAACTTCCGGGCCTGCGCGCGGCACGGGCCCGCCCGGCCCTCGAGGTCGGACGTCGTGAGGGAAGCGATCCGGTCCGCGAACACGTCCGGTCGTGGCGGGAGGAGGAACCCCGTCACCCCCGCGACCTGCGTCTCCCGGTACCCGCCCCCGTCTGGGGCGACGACGACCTTGCCCGAAGCGTTCGCCTCCACCGCGGTCATCCCGAAGTCCTCGTCCACGGACGTGGAGAGGACGCCCCGGCACCGCGCGTACAGGTCGATGAGCTCCCGCTCGGGGACGGTGTCCCGGAACTCCACGTTCGGCGGGGGGCGGAGATCGCGGATAAAGCGCTCGCGGTCCGTCCCCCGGGGCGCCCCGCCGACGACGAGGAGCCGCTCCCGCGGGAGCCGCCGGAACACGTCCACCGCGAGGTCCAAGCCCTTCTCGTGGGAAAGGCGGCTCACGTCCAGCCAGGAGTCCCCGACGAAGTCGAAGCGGAACCGGTCCGTGAACACGGGAGGGTGGACGACGACGCTGTCCCGCCCCCAGTACCGGAGGATCCGGCGCCGCACGTTCCCGCTGTTCGCGACGATCCGGTCGAGGTGGGGGAGCGCCCGCTCGTTCCACCGCCTGTGCGCCCGGGACCACGCCCGCGCGAGGAGGCGCTGGCCGCGGGGCAGGCTCGCGATCCACGATTCCCGGAGGTCGTAGAACACGCGGGTCGGCGTGTGGCAGTAGTACAGATTCGGATGATGCCACCGCGCCGCGTGGACGACCCAGTTCCCGGAGAGGACGACGAGGTCGAGCCCGGTCAGCGCGAGACGCGAGAACGCCCGGGTCGCGGCGATGGTCCTCCACGGCTGCATCCGGGGAAGGGTCGCGACGGGCCGGATGCGGACGTCCTCGAAGCCCGCGTCCCGGGGGACAGAGGGGTCGAGCTCCGTCGTGATGATCTCCGCCCCGAGGGCCCGCGCGAGGGTGAGGACGACCTTCTCCCCGCCGCCAAGGGTCGTCATCCAGTCGTGGACGATCGCGACCCTCATGGACAGGGGACCCCGGCCGCGCCCCAGTTCACGTAGTACACTCGTGCGAACCCGCTGTCGTACACCTTCATGTACGGCGCGTCCGAGAACTTCGCGAGGGCCTCCGGGGAGAGCGGCATCGCGGGGGTCATCGGCGACAGCTGTACCCCCGCCGCGAGGTCCCTGTCGATGAGGACGAAGTCGACGCGGGTCTTCCCGGAGGGAGAGCCCACGGAGCACATGTCGGCACGCGCGGTGGCGAAGGTGTCGGCCGTGATCGCGAGGGGGGCGGTGTCCCACGTCGCATCGACGCCCCCGAAACCGTACGCGAGCGTGGACCCGCGATGGTCCGACGCGAGGAGGCCGTCCGCGTACGCCCCCGCCCAGTACGCGGCGTCGAGGGCTCCGGGGCGGATCCCTTCCTCGAAGTTCTCGACAAGGGACGTCGGCGGGAACGCGGTCGCCGCGCTCGCCGCGACGAGGACGCCCGCGATCCCCGCGACCGTGAGGGTCCGGCGGGAGAGCCCGCCAAGTTCGACGAGCTGGACGAACCCCGAGCCCACTACGGGCGCGAGGGTGACGATCATGAACTCCACGTGGCGGTACGGGATGATCACCCGCGCCGCGGCGAGGGCCCCGAACGCGGCGGAGAGGACGAGGCCGACGAACCACGCCCCGGACTCGAGGCCGCTGCGGGCGAAGTCCATGTGCTTCCGGCCCGCCCCGCACAGGGCGAGGAACGCGAAGAAGGGCAGGAAGTACCAGAGGACGTCGGGGGAGAGCCGGATCGTCGTGCCCGGGATCCTGAAGACGACCGCGACGGCCATGATCGTGTAGATGGACCCGAGGGCGACTCCGTACGCGGCCGCCGAGCGGCGGAGGGACGGCGAACTCGGACGGTACCGCCACGACGACCGCCGTCGGAGGAGGACGATCCCGGCGAGGACGGCCACGAGGACCGGGAGGCCCACGAGGAGGAGCCACCAGGGCCTCACGTCGACGTCCGTGAGGATGTACGTCCGGAACGTGGTCGCGTACCCGAGCCAGTACGCGAGGGAGGCCGCGATGAGGAACCCGATGTACGCGGCCCGTGCGCGGACGCCCGGAAGGGCGGCGGACCGGACGAGGGAGGCCACGAAGAGGCCCGTGAGGAGCATCACGATCAGGAAGTACGTGCTCAGGTGATGGGTGACGACGAGGGCGAGGGTGGCGGGGACGAGGAGCCACCACGTGCGCGAGTCCCGGGGGAGCCGGAGCCACAGGAGGAGGATGGCGACCGCGAGGAGTTCGCCGACGCTCGCGGGGATCGGATGGGCCGTCTGGAAGACGTGGGGCATCGCGACCGCGACGAACGCCGCGGCGAGGAGCCCTGCGGAGTCCTTGTGGAGGATGCGGACCGCGAGGAGGAAGGCGAGGGCGGGGATCAGGGCGGCGAGCGCGGGGGCGACGAGGTCGAGGGACCCGCTGAGCTCGAGCCCTCCGAAGGACGCGCCCGTCACGAGGAAGAACATCCCCGGGAAGTACGGGTACGTCACCCCCCAGCCCGTGTACGGGAGGGCGACGTGGCCCGTCGCGGCGAGCCCCCTCGAGATCCGGAAGTACTCCCCCACGTCGCTCCCGAAGTAAACGAAGCGCGTGAGGGGGGAGAGGCGCAGCACGAGGCCCAGTGCGACGATCGCGAGGAGGGAGGACGCGGTCGACTTCCGCATCTCGCGGACGATGGGCGGGTCGTAGAAAAGGTTGTTGCCGTAGGGAGGCGGAGGGCTACGCGAGGGAGTCCGCGACGGACCCGACGATCTCCATCCCCTTCACGAGGTTCTCCCGGGAGTTCGCGTACGAGAAGCGGAGATGCCCCTCGCCGCCGGGTCCGAACGCGGACCCGGGCGTGCAGATCACGCCCGCCTTCAGGATCTTCATCGCGAGCGCCTCCGAGGCCATGTCGAACCGGAAGCTCGGGAACGCGTAGAACGCGCCCTTCGGCCACGGGCACTCGAACCCCTTGATCTTGTTCAGCGCGTCGACGACGATCTCCCGCCGGCGGCCGAACTCCTTCACCATCTGGACGACGAAGTCCTGCGGACCGCGGAGCCCCGCGAGGACCGCGAACTGGGTCGGCGTCGGGGGGCACGCGATGAAGTAGTAGCTGATCTTCGCGATCGTCTTCACGAACTCCTTCGGGGCGGACAGGAAGCCGAGGCGCCACCCCGTCATCGAGAAGAGCTTCGAGAACGAGTTCACGTACACGACCTTGTCGTACGTCCCGAGGAATGTCTCGTGCCGGCCTTCGTACACGAACGGCTCGTACACCTCGTCGCTGATGATCACGAGGTCGTTGTCCTCCGCGACCTCCACGATCCCCCGGATCGTCTTCTTGTCGAAGACGCCGCCCGTGGGGTTCGCGGGGGAGTTCACGATGATCGCCTTCGTCTTCGGGGTCACGAGCTCGTGGAGCTCCGGGATCCGAGGATGGAACGCGTCCTCCGGACGGACCTTGTAGAACACGGGCGTCCCGCTCGCGAGCGTGATGTGCGGGGCGAAGAGGACGAACCCGGGGTCCGGCGTGAGGACCTCGTCCCCGCGGTCCACAAGGGATTGCATCGTCGCCGCGAGCCCCTCCGTCGCCCCCGTCGTGACGAGGACCTCTTCGGGCTTTACCTTCGTGTGTTTCGAGAGGCGCTCCGCGATCGCCTCGCGGAGTTCCGGGAGCCCGCCCGTGGGGCCGTACTTGTTCATGCCGCCCCGCACCGCGCGCTCGAGGGCCTCCAGAATGTGCGCTGGCGGCTGGAAATCCGGCTCGCCGAGACCGAGGTTGATCGCCCCCGAGGGCGCGCCCTCGAACATCCTCCGAATCCCCGAGAGTTCGACGTGCGTCGCCCGGGAGGCGAACATCCCGATGCTCGGAACGGTGGCACGCGCAAAGAACGTTTCGGCCTCCGTGGTAGCACGGCACAGCGACCGCGCAAAAGTGTTTTGAGGGCCGCCGTCATCGGGACCCCGATGGCGGCCTGCCCGCACTGCGCCGCGGACCTGCCGCGCGGGTACGGCTCCGTGTGCCCGACGTGCGGCTACGTCGTCCGGATCCCGGGGATCGTGAAGCTCGGGCTCACGGTCCTCGCCGTGGGATTCGCGGTCGCCCTCGTGTGGACGGTCCAGGCGGACACCCTGTTCGCCCTCCTGTGGGGCCTCCTCGATCTGCTGATCCTCCAGCCCCTCGGAATCCAGCCGCCCCCGTTCGCCCTCACGGGCGCCCTGAAGGCGTTGTACGACTTCCTGTTCGGGACGCCGACGCAGCCGCCGTGGGGCGGCCTCCTGTTGATCGCGGCGGGTCTCGCCCTCGGTCTCGCGGGCGGCGTCGTGCTCCGCCGCGCGGAGGCGCCCGCCTCGCCCGTCTAGAGGAAGTCGTCGAGCTTCAGGTCCTGCGTCCGGTCATTCGTGAAGAGGGACGAGATCGCCTCCTCGATCAGCGCGATCCGCTGCTGGAGGTACGGGGACACGGGATACTCCCGGGAGATCCGCTTCGTGACCTCGAGGTACTTCTTCACGGACCCCTCGTGGACGGTGAGGGTGAGGTCGCCCCCGCACTCCCCCTTCCCGACGATTGCGGTGCACGCCCCCTTCAGGGGGATCCGGCGGTACTTCGCGTTGCACTTCGTGCACCGGAACATCTGGAGGGAGAACCGCTTCAGGTTCCCGATGAGGTCCGGGAGGAAGTGGTGGACGACGATCCGGGAGACGACGTCATTCGCGTCCACGGCACGGATCTTCAGCGCGAGGCGGAGCTGGGCCTCCATCTTCTCCTCCATGGTGCCCCGCACGTACGCGGACGTCAGGGGACCCGACTCGATCGAGTCCACGGGGTGGGTCGCCCCGAACCCCTCGTACTGGAGGACGGTCCCGATCCGCTTGCTCGCGAGGTCGATCAGGGGCTCCACCTCCCGCGGGTGGGCGAACCGCTCCGTCGCCCGGTAGAACTCGAGCGGGTACCGGGACATCAGGTCCAGGTTGTGCGCCTCCTTGTCGATCTCGTTCGGGTCGATCCGGGTCGTGAGGACGAGGGGCGCGTCCATCAGGCCCCCCCGCTTCTCCGGGAGGAACGCCCGGCTGAAGTTCACGAGGCAGTCCACGAGGAGGAGGACGCTGTCCTCGTCCCCGTCCGCGTTCCTCCGGCGGGCCGCGACCATGTACGGGTGGTTGAACCACGCGCGGGCCTTCGTGAACCCGATGAGCCGGCCGAGGACACCGCCGCTCGTGTGCGGGGCGAGGGTCACGACGAGGTGCCCGAGGAGCCCCTCCCGGGAGGAGACGTTGTAGAACGGCGGGAGGCCGTAGACCTTCGCGAGGAGCTCGTCGACGAACTGCGCGACCTTCACGAGGAAGTCCCCGCCCTCCTCCGGGATCACGATGTCCTGGGGCCGGAGCTCGACGAGCTGCCCGGGCTCGCGGAGGGGCGCGCCGTGGACGTCCTTCTCGTACCCCAGGGCCCTCGCCCGCTCAATCGGGAGGCGGATTTCCCCGGGGCGGAAGTGCGTGAGGACGAGGTTCGTCATGTCGAACCGCGTCGTCCCGTCCTTGAAGACGTGGATGCCGTGCTTCGCGCGGAGGAGCCCCTTCTCCATCGCCTCCGGTGTCTTCGAGCGGGAGATCATCCCCTGGACGCCCTTCACGCCGGGAGGCATCGAGGCCATCCCGAGGCGGGCCATCGCGTCGTCGAGGACCTCCCGCAGCGGGATCCTCTGCCGCATCGGCCGCATCCGCGACTCCGTGTGGGCCCCGCACTTCGGGCATCTCGGGAGGAGCCACCGCTGCTTGCACCCGGGGCACACCCGGAGCCCGATCTCCACCTCGACGGATTCCTTCGTGACCGCCTCGTTCACGAGGCGCTGCATCCCGCCCGCGGGGCCGAGCGGGAAGAGCCCGTGCGGAGGCGGGGACATCTCCCTCGGAGCCGCCTTCTCGGGCCTCCCCATGCGGGCCCCGATGCGGGTGGGTCCGCGGGCCTTGATCGGGACGCCCGTGTTCTTCGACGCGAACTCCAGGCCGCTCCCTGCGTCCGGGGCGGTCCTCGCGCGAAGCCCCTCCGGGGTCGCGTCGATCCCGAGCCCCGCGAGCAGCGCCCGCGCGTATGTATCGAGGACGAGCTCCCCGTCCCGGAGGCGGTGCGTCGCGCCGAGGGCGACGAGCGCCTCCTGCGACGCCCCGTCGAAGGGCAGGACGAGGCGCTCCCCGCGGAGGCGGCCCGACCGCGCGACGGAGTCCCGGAACGTCGCGAGCGCCGGGGCGTCGAAGTCGTGCCAGAACAGGTTGTACCTCGGATGAAGGGGGACGCGGTGCTCCCGGGAGAGTTCGAGGGCCCGCTCCCAGGAGGGGGACTCCCAGTCCGCCGGGAGCTCCCCCGCCGCGGCGCGGAGCTCCTCCCGATACCACTCGATCGCGAACGTCCCGGGGACGAGGGGGTGGTTGTTCTCCAGGAACTCGCCGTACGGGACGAGGATCTCCCCGAGGTCCGCGATCTGCTTGATCTTCGGCCGGACCTCCCGGGCCTCCGCCTCCGTCGTGATCGCCACGAAGTCCCCGCTCTCGAGGAGGACGAGGGGGCCCTCGATGGACTCGCACGGGGACACGGCCCCGGCCTTCCCCGGGCGCTCCGTCTTGATCTGCGTGCCCACGGCGATGAACTCGTCGAGCACGACCATCGTCGCCGGGTGGAGGGCGAGGGATGCGAGTCCGTTCGCGCGGCTCTTCCCGTACCGGAGGCGGAGCCCGCCCGCGCGGCTCGGGTGGCACAGCACGGGGCGGCCCGCCAGGATGTTCTCGATGAACGTCTCGTTCGGCTCCAGGATCGCGCCGTTCCCGACGTTCCCCACGGTCCCGCCCTTCGCCTCGAGATACGTGTCGATGAACTCCCACCCGTCGATCTGGAGGCGGCGGACGTGCTTCTGGATCTTCGGGGCCTTCAGACACAGCCCGTCCGCGATGACGAGGCACGCCCCGCCGCGGAGGCGGTTCGTCTCGAGGCGGGGGAGGTCGCGATGCCCGCTGATCTCCACATCCTCCGTGCCCTCCCCGTTGATCGCGACGGGACAGTTCCCCGCGATCAGCTCGATCTCCTCGTCGCTCGGGGTGTACTGGAGGTGCTGGACCTGTTTGTACAGGGGGACCTCCTCCTTGAACCGCTCTACCTCCTGGCGGGTGGGCGCGTACCTCCCGACCCCGAGGTCCCTGCGGACGACGTCCGCGATCAGGACGCTGAGGGCCTGCCCTGTCCCTCCCGCGGACCGAATCGGGCCCGCGTACGAGAGGTCGACGTAGTTCGAGCCGTCCGGGTTCCGCTTGATGCGGACCTCCGCGAGCCCCTCGAGGGGGGCGACGAGGATCCCCTCCGTGAGGATCGCGAGCCCCACGCGGACCGCGCGATCGATCGCCTCCTCTTTCGTCTTCGACGGCCGGCGCGCGACCTCCTTCGCGACGAGGATCGCGGTCTCCTCCCGGTCGTGGGTCGCACTCAGCTCCCGGATCCTCCGGGCGATCCCCTCGACGCCCCAATCGAGGAGGAGCTGCTCCACTCGGGAGGCGAGGTCCTGCGTCTTCGGGATCTCCACCTCGAGGGACGGATCGAACCCCTTCCGCCGCGCATCCGACGCGACCCGGTAGCAGGCGTCGGCGCCCGCCTCCAGGGCCGCGAAGTAGCGGCGAATCTCCTCGGAGCACACAGGGTAGGCCATGGGCTTCCCAGAAGTGGGGGACGGGGCCGGGGATGGGCGGGTCGCGTAAAAGGTTTGCCGGGCGGCGGGAGCGGGCCGCGGATGTACGCAAACGTTTAACGGTCCCCTCGCGTAGCATCCATCGATGTCGCGTCCCCTCGAGATCACGACGGTCGCGGACTTCCGGCGGGAGGTCGAGAGGTCCCCGGAGCCGACCCTCGTGATGTTCACGACGACCTGGTGCCCGTTCTGTCGCCGGTTCAAACCCAAGCTCGTGGAGGCGGCGAGTCGCGCGGACGTCCGGTCCGTGATCGTGTACATCGACGACTGGGAGAACCCGCTGTGGGACGAATACAAGGTCGACGTCGTGCCGACCCTCGTCCTGTTCGAGAAGGGGAGGCCCTCGTACCGCCGGGACGGAGTGCTCGCGCGGGGGCTCCGAGAGAAAGACCTCGAGGACGTCCTGGGCCGCGTGCCCCAGGCCCCGCGGACGTGAGCGCGTCCCCGGATGATTCTGGACCCCGATGCCCACAGGAATACCCTTTAATAGCGTCGTCCAAATGAGTCGGCGTTGAAGAAGATCAAGACCGGCATCTTCGGCCTGAACCCCGTCCTCGACGGCGGGTTCAACGAGGGGTCCACGACGGTCGTGATCGGCCGCTCCGGGGCGGGGAAGACGACGTTCGCGACGCAGTTCATCCGTCGCGGCCTCCACGAGGGCCAGGAGGGGATCTTCGTCTCCCTCGACGAGAACAAGGAGCAGATCATCCGGGAGGCCGTCGAGATGGGCTGGTCCGACATCCTCGAATACCTCGACGACGAGCTCCTCGTCTTCATCGACGCGAGCGGGCGGGAGTTCGGGGACTTCATCCGGAAGGAGCTCCCCGCGTTCGTGGCGGACTGGCAGGGGGCGAACGCCCGCATCGCGGTGGACCCGCTGACCCCCGTGATGTGGTCCACGAAGGACCCGTACGAGCAGCGGGAACTGATCGGGTTCATGCTGAAGGAGACCCGCAAGGTCGGCACGGTCCTGTGCACCCTCGAGGAGCACGGGGCGGGGGACCTCACGACCCCGGACACCGTGATCCCGATGTACCTCGCGGACTGCGTGATCCACCTCCGGTACAAGAGCGACGGGTCCGACGTCCTGCGGGAGATGAAGATCGTGAAGGCCCGCTCGAGCCGGCACAGCCAGATCGCCCACCCGTACCACATCGTGCGCGGGCTCGGTCTCATCGTCGAGCCCGGGGAGTACCGCCGGGTCACGACGACGAAGATCCCGGGGATGATCCGGCAGCTCCTCCAGCGGCCGGACCTCCCGAAGCCCGTGTCGGACCGGCTCGAGCGGATGCTCGACGGCCTCACGGACGAGGACTTCCGGAACCTGAAACCGGAGCAGCTCCTGGACCTGATCCGGAACGAGTACGGCACGGGTTGAGCCATGGCGAAGCGGATGGGCCGGGCGCTCCTCGCCGCGCTCCGGAAGGAGACCGCGGCGACCCCGGTCTCGAAGGTCGGGGTCCTCGGGAACCCCCAGCGCCGCCGCGTCCTCCAGTACCTCTGCCTCCATCCGTGCGGCTCGATCGCGGAGGTCGCGAAGGCCCTGCGGCTCTCCCCCGCCACGGTGCGGTTCCACGCCCTTCGCCTCGCGGCCGCGGAGTACGTCGTCGCGGTCGGCCCGAGCTTCCTCCCCGCGGCGCTCGTGGACGGCGAGGACGTCCCGCTGTTCGAGGCCCTCGGGACGTCGGGCGCCCGCCGCCTCCTCGCCGCAGCGTTCGGGACGGCCGGGCTCACGCTCACGGAACTCTCGGAGGCGGTCGGGATGTCCCGCCAGGGGACCGCAGCCCTCCTCGATTCGTTCGAGTCCCTCGGGCTCGTCTCCCGGGTCGTGGACGGCCGCTTCACGCGGGTGTATGCGACGCGCGCCCTCGAGGAACGGCGGGAGCGGACGACGCAGCGCAGGAAGAACTTCTGCGACGCCCTCGTCCGCCGGCTCCAGCAAGAGGGGGAGGGCCCCCAGGTGCTCCGGCGAACGGACACCGCGGTCCACCTCCGGTTCGGCCGCGGCGCGGAGAAGACGACCCTCGAACTGTCCATCGAGCCGTTCTCCGCGCTCCTCCTGTGAAGTGAGGATTGTCCTAGACGTGTCAACGGGAACGAGTCGAACGTCTCGGGCCCCACGAGAACCCCTTAATACCGGGAGGCCCCAGGTTCCACCACAATGGACGAGTCCTACCGCTCCTGGCTCCTCCTGATCCCCGGGGTCTCCTCGGACCTCGCGAAGAGGATCGCGGAGCGGTACCCGGACCCGGCGCTCCTGAGGGGCGCCACCGCAGCGGACCTCGAGAAAATCGCGGGGATGACGGGGGACGTCGCGGGCCGTGTCCTGGAGCTCGTCCGGGCCGCCTCCACCGCGGACGCGTCCTGGTACCGCGAGGAACCCTCCCTGTACCTCTGCCCGGAGTGCGGCTCCTTCGTGGGAAAGGGGACGAGCGCGTGCCCGTTCTGCGGGGTCGTCTTCGACGAGGGGGACGCCCCGTCCCCGACGCGGTCCCCCGTCGAGGAGCTCCTCCAGGCCCGGAACGGGGAGGCGAAGATCTGCACCCGCTGCGGCGCGTTCCTCGAGCCCGGCACGACCGCGTGCGGGGTGTGCGGCTCGGAGTACGGAGCGGAGCGGGTCGCCGGTCTCCCCGCGGTGGACACGACGCCCCTTCCGGACCGGGACCTGTTCCTGTGCCCCCATTGCGGGGCGTTCCTCTCCCAGGCGGACGCCGCGTGCGCGATTTGCGGGAGCCCCGTGGACGCGGAGGCGCGGATCCCCGGCCTCGCCCGCGAGGGAAAGGGGGTCTCGAAGGACTTCCTCTCCCGGTGGCAGCGGGTGACGTCCGAGGCGACCGGGATCGCTACGGCCGTCCCCACGCCGCGGACCCTCGAGGACGAGCTCGCGGAGTACGAGCGGATCCTCGACGCGGACCCGACGGCCCAGCGGGCGTGGGTCCACAAGGGCCGGATCCTCGCCCGGCTCGGCCGGACGGAGCCGGCGATCGCGTGCTTCGACCGCGCGGCCCGAATCGACCCCGAGAACGAGGACCTGTACCGCATCGAGGCCCTCGGACTCCTAGGGCCCGCACCGGACCTCTCCGTCCTCCCGCCCCGCTGGAAGGAGGCGTCTTCCGCGGCCCCCGTGGAGGATCTCGATCTCGACCTCGAGGAAGCTCCCCGCGCGCCGCCGGTCCTTGCTCCCGATGTTCCCGCGAAGGTCGCCCCCGCGCCCGCCTCGGTTCCGAAACCGCAGCGGGAGGCCCCGAAGGAGGTCGCGCCCGTCTCCGAGCCCGCGACCCCGCCCCCGGTCCCGACGGAGGTCGCCGCGATCCGCCGGGCCCTCACGTACTACGACCGGCTCCTCTCGATGGACTCCGGCCTCCGGGTCGCCTGGCAGACGAAGGGGGAGCTCCTCCTCCGCCTCGGCCGCAAGGCGGACGCGGACGTCGCGTTCCAACGGGCCGCGGACCTCGAGGTCGCGGAGCGGGAGTTCGGCCGCGCCGCCCTCACGGGTCTCCAGACCCGCGGCCCGGTCCGCTCCGCCCGCGCGCGGGGGACCGCGACCGAGGGCCGGACGAACGGCCGCGTGAACGGCCTCACGAACGGCCGCAGGGGCCGGACGAACGGACGCGTCAACGGGCTCACGAACGGGAGCGGCGCGACGAACGGCCTCACGAACGGACTCGGGCGCGTGAACGGGCTGATGTCGGGCCTCGCCCGCGGGGAGGGCCGGACGAACGGCCTCGTGAACGGGAACGGCTTCACGAACGGACGGCGGGGCCGCCCGCCGAAGCCGCTGCCCTCCGCGGGCCGGGAGTGGGCCCGATCCCTCGCCGGGATCGCCGCGGTCGTCCTCCTGATGGTCCTCGCCCCGATCCTCGCCTCGATGTTCACGACGACCCCCGCGGCGACGGGGATCGCGATCGACGGATCTTTCGGGGACTGGAACGCGGTCTCCATCCTGTACTCGGACCCCGTCGGGGACACCCGGGGGAACCCGGACGTGGACCTCGTGGCGTACAAGCTCCAGGCAGACGAGTTCGGGCTCTCCGTCTACGCGCGCATGAACGGGATCGCATTCCCGGGCGCATCGAACCGGACGGAGCTGCTCGTCGCACTCATCGACTCAGACCGCAAACCCGCCACCGGGTACGACGCGGGCGGCCTCGGGGCAGACTACGCAGTCGAGCTCGTGGGCTGGGACTATCAGATCCGTGAGGCGCCCCTGTACCGGTGGCAGGCGAGCGCGAACCGGACGGACTGGTTTGGATTCACCTCCGCGGGCTCGGTGGACGCCGCGTCGAGCCTCTCCGAGATCGAGTTCTCCGTGGGAATCGATGGAGCTTCGAGCGCCCGCATCCTCCTCGCTGCCGTGGACGGCCTGGGACGCGGGGACGTTGCGGATGCGATTGCGGTCGCGGGGCAGCCTGCGCTCAGCGTTCGAGTGCGCACGATCGCGCCGGACGTGATCACAACGACCACGGGGGTCGGCGTGCTTCGAATCGACCTGACTCCAGTCGGCCTCCCCGTATCCGTGACCGGGCTGAACATTACGAAGCGGGGATCCCTTCCGGACTCCTCGGTATCGTCCCTCACCCTATTCGAGGATGATGGCGACGGTGTCCTCACGGCGTCCGACCTCCTCCAAGGAACCGCCACCATCAGCGTCGGCGTGGCCCCGTTCGCGATCGCCCGCACGCTGACCCGGAATGCTACGTGGTTTATCGCCGCGGACCTCGGTGGGCTGCCTGCGAACGAGACGTTCGGGCTCTCCCTGAAGGATGTCGCGGCCCGCGACGTCACGAGCGTCGCGTCGGTCGACTTCTCCCTCTCCTACCTCTCCGGAACCCCCGCGCCGACCGTGGACGGGGCGTTCGCGGACTGGACCGGAATCCCCCGTAGTGCGGATTCCGTCGGGGATGTCGCGAACCGCACAGGAATCCCAGCCTTCGGGAACGCGAACGTGGACCTCACGGAGGTCGCCTCATCCCTCTCCGCGAATGCGACGTTCTACCTCCGGGTGGACGGCACGATGCTCGGCGGCATCGACGTCCCGAACCTGCGCGCGCGGACTCCCCCCGCGGGACCCTCGGACACGGACCTCGACGGCGTTCCGGACGCCGTGGAGTTCAACCTCTTCCCCGGCCTCCGGAATGACTTCAACAACGACAACCGCACGGACGTTGGCTCGATCGACGTGGACGCAGACGGCTGGGACGACTGGCCGAACGGGAACGATACGTGGCTGAACACGACGATCCCGGCGTGGTATCCCGCCCCGTATGCGGGGCGCTTCGTGTCCCGGTACATCGGGCCGGTCGCACCGCGGACCCTCGAGGGCGTGGACAGCGCGATCGTCTACGTCGATGGGGACAACCGGTCCACGACGGGGCTGGTCGTGACCTTTGGGACCGAGACCCGTGGATTGGACTGGGCCGTCGTCGTGGTGGGTCGCCACGGGGTGATCAGCGCGAGCGACCTGTACCGCTACGTCGCCGGGTCCTTGAATCCCTGGCAAACCGTGACCGCCGTCCCTGCGGCGCTTGACTCGAACCGCCTCGAGGTCTCCGTCCCCGATGCGATTTTGAACCTCTCGGCGGGCTACCAGACCGTGTACTACGCGACGGACTGGCAGCTCAGCTTCGACTTCGCCCTCCCCGTGCCCCCGGGCCGCTCGACGGGGCCCGGGTCGCGGTCCCCCTTGGGGAACAACGTCGTGATCAACGAGATCTCCCCCCGGTCGAACCCGGAGTGGCTGGAGCTTGCGAACCCGACCGCGGGCTCCATCAGTCTGGCGGCCTGGACCCTCCAGAGCCTCCGGGGAAACGGTATCTGGATCACATTCTACACGTTCAGCGCCGGCTCCACCATCGGCGCGTGGGGCTCGGGGGCGGAATACCTCGCCGTAAACCTCCCACAGAACAGCCTCCCGAACGGGGGCGAGTCGATTCGCCTCCGGAACTTCGTCGGTTCGACGGTGGACCAGACCACCTACCCGAATATCGCGAACGGGCGCTCCTGGTCCCGTTTCAAGGACCCGACGGCGGGGAAGCCGATGGACTCCGACACCGACGGTGCGGACTTCTACATCTCCGTCTTGCCCTCGAAGGGCGGGCCGAACGACAGGCACCGGCCGACGGTCACGGTCGTGAAGACCGCGGACCGCGCCACCGCGGCGCCGGGGGACACCATCGGTTATACCATCTACTACAACAACACGAACACCGGTCGCGCGAACCACGTGTGGGTGAACGACACCCTCCCCGCGCAGGTCACGTTCCTGGGCTCGAGCGCCGCCCCCACCGGGAACTCCGGCCAGACGTATTTCTGGCACTTCGTGAACGTCGGGGCGAACTCCCTGAACTCGTTCACGGTCACCGTCCGGGTGAACTCCGGAGTGGCGAACGGGGCGAGCATGGTGAACCGCGCAGACCTCGAGTACACCGACCAGCTCAACCGGAAGATGACGAGCTCGAGCGCGTGGCGGAACCTCACCGTCCAGCGGCCCGTGATCACGGTCGCGAAGATCGGGGACAAGACGACCGCCCTCCCGGGGGACACGATCGTGTACACGATCTTCTACAACAACACCGGGTCCGCGAACGCGCAGCACGTGTGGATCAACGACACGCTCCCTTCGGACGTCACCTTCCTCAGCTCGAGCGTCCCCCCGACGAGCTCGTCCGGACAGACGTACCGCTGGCACTTCACGAACGTCGCCCCAGGTCCTCACAGTTTCACGATCACGGTACGGGTGAACCTGAACGCGACCTCGTCGAGCCTCGTGAACTGGGTCTTCCTGAACTACACGACTCAGAACGGGTTCCGCCTCGAGCCAAGCCAGTCATCGTGGACCACGTCGATCCCCGAATTCCGGGATCTCGGACTCGTCGCCCTCGTCCCCGTAATCTTCCTCGCGGTCCGTCGCCTCCGCCGCGGGAAGAAGGAATAGAGGTACAGTGGCTGACGGCGTTCCAGGCATCGGCGGCCGTTAGAGCGGCACGGTTCGCCGCCTACCACAAGGATAGGCGACTAGCGTACCTAGGTCGCCGGCACCAGCCCTCCTCGAAGGAGGGCAGGCTTCCCGCAGGCTCGCGCACTGCAGTACCGCAGGGAACGTGGGCGGGCTTAACTTCCGGGTTCGGGATGGGACCGGGTGTATCCCCGCCGCTTTGGCCGTCAAACCACTGCTGAGGGAGGCAGCATGGGGCCGTATATCAGGATTTCCATCTCCCAGACCTCCGGTTGCGCCTCCCGATCCGCGACCCGGGACGCTTCCCTGTTCAGGTCTTTCCTCGTTCCAATCCCCCACGAGGATATCGAATCTCTCGTACGAAACGTGCAACTCTTCGAGAAGAGCGACGGCCTTGGTTGCCGCCTCCACTCGGAGGAGCACAACCGACTGACCGAAGTGTTGCCGTGTGCATCGAACGAACGCGGATGCCGCCTATCGCAGGGGGATTGCCGCCTGGAGCAAAGCAATCAACGGGTTCCCAACGAGGAACGCGAGCACGTATCCAATCGAGAGGGCGACCATGAACGGGAGCTGGGGAGTCACCCAGGCCTCCTTCAACCCCTCCCTGCGAAGCCCCGCGAGGATCGCCTTGCGGTCTTGGCTCTTGGCGGGGAAGTAGACGATCACGTGCTCTCCCTTCACGACCTGGTCCATGAACCACACGTATCGCGGGACCTTGTCGAGGGGCACCTTGTACCCGAGCAACGCCATCGGGAACTCGAGGTGACCGCGGGCCGCGTTGTACAGGAGGAACCCGATCGGCGCAACTGCGAAGAGGAGGGCGGCGTCCAGGAGCACGACGAGGGAGAACGGGAACAGTAGCCCGAGGAAGCCCTGCAGGCGGGGGTCGACGGCGAGGAGAGGCAGTGGGGGCAGCGAAGGATATTGGGGGACGAGTGCGGAGATCACGATCATCGCCTTCGCATCCGCGCCCCCCTTGAACATGTGAGCCTCGTACATCCCGCGGTACACGAGCATCATCACGGGGACGGTGAGGTAACGGAGGAACGTCGCGAAGGATGCCGCGTCCTCCCGGAGGTCCCAAATCGCGAACCCGGTCGCGCCGATCGCAAGCGCGTACGCGACGATGGGGCCCGGCGGGAACCGCCAACCCTCCTCCGTCCGGAACCCCTGGCCGAGCAGGGGGTCGTACAGCAACACCGCCGTCGGCAGGAGGACGAGGCCGACGACCGGATCGACGCCGCGGAGCCAAAGGTCCGCCACGAACAGGGCGAGTCCGAGGGTCCCCATTGCGATCCAGAGCGCGTCCTTCACCCTGCGGGTCCGCAGGTCCATGACCGCCGCGGCCCCGAGGAACGCGGCCCCCGCCACGAGCCGGAGGAGGTCGAGGTCGGACACGGCGTGTAATAATATTCTTGCTTAAAGCATATTTATCGGTCCCGCGATGCGCCCGCATTCGGGCGCACTCGTTCTCAGGGGGAGACGCAACGGTGAAAAGGATTTATAGACCGTGGCGGAATAGGCGCCCGAATGGAGACCCTTCGTGGAGGGCGCGCGGCTCGAAGGGCGGGGGGTCCGAAGGGGGTCGGGGAAGGGTGATCGAGCCTCGTCGGATGAAGGCAAAGATCTGCCTGGTCGGGGAGCACGCGGTCGGGAAGACCTCCCTGATCCGGCGGTTCGTCCTTGACGAGTTCGACGACCGGTACATCGTCACCCTCGGCGCGAAGGTCTCGAAGAAGGAGCTCGCGTTCCCGCTGAAGGACGGCAGCCCCGTCCACATGGACATGACGATCTGGGACATCATGGGGTCGAAGGGGTTCCGGGAGCTCCTGCGGGAGGCGTACTTCCACGGGGCCCAGGGGATCCTCGCGACGTGCGACACGACCCGCTACGAGACCCTGGAGGACCTCGACTCCTGGGTGGAGTCCGTGTTCCGCACGGTCGGGGAGATCCCCGTCGTGTTCGCAATCAACAAGGCGGACCTGAAGGACCAGGCCTCGTTCGGGGAGGAGCAGATCAAGCTCGCCACGGAGGGGTTCGACGCGCCGTGGTTCCACGTCTCCGCGAAGACGGGGGCGAACGTGGAGGCCCTGTTCCGCGCGCTCGCGGGGACGATCGCGCAGAACGCACTCGGGAAATAGGTTCCGCGAGGTTCTGTCACAGATCGAGCGACCTGCGACTCCGCCCCGTTCGGCTCGGCCCGCGTGCCCTCTCCCGCAGGGTCGGGTCACGGAGGGGCCCCATGGCGTCGTGCCGGAGAGCACCGGGGTGGAACCGTACACCCCTTGCCTTCTCCCAAAGGCGGTCTTCTCACGAAACGCGACGGGTCGTCGCGTTCAGGCCCGCGTCCTCGTCGGCATGCTCCCATGGGCGCGACACACGCATGGCGCGGGCCTCTCCCGCGGTTCGGGCGGGAGGAACGGGATATGGGTCCGAGTGCCCTCACGTACTTATTTCTTCGGGGCGGTCGTCCGAACGTAGGTCCGACCGTTCCGCAAAGGCTTTAGCGCGGCGCCCATCGTTGCCGCCCGATGGCGGAGCCGTCCCCCTCGGAGACCGTCCGGGTCAAGGTCACGCGGGACCTGGGGTTCCGGGACGTCGTGATGCTCGGCCTAGGGGCGATGCTCGGGGCGGGCGTCTTCGTCCTATCGGGGACGGTCGCCCGCGTCGCGGGGGTTGCCGCGATCCTCGGGATCGGGATGGCGGCGTTCGTCGTCCTGCTGAACTCCCTCGCGTACGCGGAGCTCGCGGGCTCCCGCCCGGACGCGGCGGGGGGCGGGTACGGCTGGGTCCGTGCGACCCTCCCGCGCCCGGTCGGGTTCCTGAGCGGGTGGCTCTCCTGGGCGGGCCACCTCACCGCGGCCGCGCTTTCCGCGGCGGGAATCGGGCTCCTCGCGGACTTCCTCCTCGACACCGCCGGGGTGAGCCTGTTCGGCCTCCCCCGGGCCCTCCCCCTCGGCGGCGGTTCGTACAACACCTCGGAGAAGGCCCTTGCGGCGATCGCGTTCCTCGCGTTCGTCGCGGTGGGGACCCGCCGGTTCGCGACCCCGGCCCGCCGCATCCCCTGGGCCGGAATCCTCAAGATTGCACTCATCGTCGCGTTCATCGCGGCGGGGGCGGCGGCGCTGCCGACCGTCCCCGACCTCGCCTCGCGGTTCGGCTCCCCGCTGTCCCCCGGACCGGTCCCGGCCATCACCCTCGCAGCGGGGATGTTCTTCGTCGCGTTCCAGGGGTTCGAGACGATCGCACAGGTCTCCGACCGGGTGAAGTCCCCCCACCGGACGGTCCCGGCGGGGATCTTCGCCGCCCTCGGGATCGCGTTCGTCCTGTACAACGCGTTCTATCTCGTCCTCCTTGGGAACGTCCCGACGGACCCGGTGAACTGCCTCGCCCCTTCTCGCACCGCCTGGGACTGTCTCGCATTCGGGCCCCGCGCGCTCCCGGAGCCGGAGCTGGGCGCCCTCCTCGCGGCGACCGGGATCCCCGGGCCTTCCGGGGCGTCCCTGGGCCTGTTCCTCGCCGCGGCGCTGATCGCGATGGCGACCGCCCTCACGTCGAACCTCGCGTCTGGGACCCGCGCCAGCTTCGCGATGGCCCGGGACGGGAGCCTCCCGACCGCCCTCGGCGCGGTGCGGGAGAAGACGCGGACCCCGCGGACTGCGCAGGTCGCGGGCGGCCTCCTCGGCCTTCTCTTTCTCCTCCCGCTCTCGATCGGGGGGCTCGCCGCGACCGCGGGGATCCTCTTCCTCCTCCTGTACACGCTCGTGAACTTCGCCCTGATTGCGGAGCGCCGACACGAACGGACCGCGGCGCGCGGCTTCCGGGTGCTCCTCGTCCCGATCGTCCCCGCCCTCACCGCCGCGGTGAACCTCGCCCTGGCGATCGACCTCCTCGCGTTCCCGAGCCTCACGCCGGGGACGATCGCCTCGGGACAAGCCGCCTGGATCGCGGTGACGGCATGGCTCGCCGCGGGCCTGGCGATCTACGCCTTCCGCCGCGGGCATCCCGAGGCCGCGGACGTCGCGGGGCGACCCCGCGTCGAGCTCCTCGACATCCTCGCCGCCTCCGAGGACCGGTTCGATCCCGCCCGGTACCGGGTCTTCCTCCCGCTGCGAGAGTTCGATGACACCGCCTTGGTCGAGTTCGGCGCCATCGTCGCGAAGGAACGGAACGGGGAGCTGAGCCTCCTGAACGTCGTCGAGATCCCCGGGAACCTCCCGCCGAAGGCGATCAAGTTCCGGTACGTGGACGACCGGATCGGCGGGCTCCAGAAGCTCGCGCGGATCGGGGAGCGGATGGGGGTGGACACCCGCGCGGTCGTGAAGATCGGGAGCCGCGCGTACGAGATCATCCTGGACACCCTGAAGGAGGAGGACGTGAACCTCCTCGTGATGGGCTGGCGGGGGGAGCGGGGTGAGGGGGACCGCCGGGTCCTCGGGTCGAACATCGACTACATCATCGAGAACGCGCCGTGCGACGTCGTGGTGTTCAAGACGAAAGGCCTGAAGCACCCGATCCGGCGGGTCGTGGTCCTGAGCTCCCCGCTCTGGAGCGTGAAGGGCGTCGACGAGATCGCGCTGATCCTCGCGAGGCATCACGGCGCGAGGCTCACCGTGCTGAGCATCGTCGAGGACCCCGCGACCGCGGACGCAATCAAGGCGGACACCCACGGGCTCCTCGAGAAGGCCCTCGCCCTCGGTCTCGACATCGAGCAGAACGTCGTGTACTCGAAGGCGTACGAGTCCACGGCGCTCCGGGAGAGCGCGGACGCGGACCTCCTCCTCGTGCGGGCGAGTTCCCCGGGGGGCTTGCGCAAGTACTCCCTCGGGCCCGTCGAGGACCGGATCGCCAAGCTCGCGCAGGTCCCCGTGCTTATCTTCCGGAAGGGGGCCCGGTAGGCCTCCGCGGCCGTAGAGCCGGTGCACCAATCACATTATATAAGTCCGCCTCGATTAAAAACCGTCACGGAGGCGCGGCTTCGACGATCGCGCCCCTGAGGAACCACACGTCCGGCGTCGCCTTCCCGGTGTGGAAGAACACGTCCGCGACGGGGGCGGGGATCCGCTCGAGGTACACGCCGAATTCCACCCGCCACGTCCCCGAGTCCGGACGCCACACGTTCAGGAGGGCGGGGAGGTTCGGCTCCACGCGGACGTCGACGCGGACCCGGGTCGGGATGTCCTCCCCGCCCGCCTCGGACATGAACCTCGGCAGCCCCGCCGTGGCGAACGCCTCGATCCGGACGGAGAAGGAGTCGAGGAGGTCCGACGGGAACGCCTCGTACTCGACCTGCGTCCCGGGGTCCGGGAACGACACGAGGAACTCGATCAGGTTGTGGGCGAGCCACTCCAACACCTCGATCAGCGCCCGTCCGTCCATCACGAACGCGAGGCGGACCCCCGCGCCCGCGAGGTTCCCCGCGCCGAACGTCCCCTCCGCATAGAGGACGAACTCCCGGATCTCGAGGAACCCCGAGATCACGAGGTCCGCGAGGTTCTTCAGGAGCCGGTTCCCGAACTTCCCCATGAAGAGACCGAAATCCTCCCACGTCGTGGGCCATCCCCCCGTGGCGGCGTGGGCCTCCAGGATCGACTTCGCCAGGAGCTCCTTCCAGTCCACGCCGGTGTGGACCCGGTACCGGATCTCGACCCCGATCTCGATCGTCAGGGTCCCCAGGGGCGTGGGGATCGGCGGGAGGACGAAGGACCACGGCGTCTCCACCCGGTACGCATCGATCGCGGGGATCGCGAACTCGAGTCTCCATCCGCCTTCCTTGGGGACGGCGTTCCCCGCGATGAGCCGGCCGTCGATGATCGCAAGGATGTCCCCCTCGAGGGTCAGCGTGTATCCGTCCGCGTAGTACGTGAACCCGAACGCGAGGTCCACGGGGGAGTTCCGGGGGCCGATCGGCTTGTTCCGGTCGAACCCCATCATCACGAGGGTCGCCCACGCCATCGCGTCGTCCCGCGTGACGGTGAGGCGGAGGCTCATCGGGTTCGGACCGGGTCCGACGGTGATGTCCATCCCGAGATTCTCGAAGGAGAGGTCCCCGTTCTGCACCTCCCGGATGAGGACCTCCAGCACGGGGGCATAGGGCCCCAGCATCTGGAGGACGAAGGCGTGGAGCGCGTCGATCGTGACCCGCGCGATCTCCCCCAGGGCCCGCACGACCTCGGAGTCCATCACCCGCCGCAACAGGTCGAGGAGGGCCTCCACGAATCCGTGGATCATGTCGAGAATCCGGTCCACGATCGGGCCCAGGAACCGATCCCAGAACACGCCGACGACCTCGAGGATCGCGGCCCACGTGTCCGACGCGAGGGTCGCGGAGTCCCGGTACGCGACCCCCTGCAAGGGCCACCCCGTCACAACGGTGACCGCGAGGGAGAAATCGATGGAAACGTCCGCGGACGCGACTTCGGGGAGATGGACGGACCCGCCGAGGCGGACGCCCTGCAGGCTCATCGCGTCAACGTGGAGAAGGCCGAGCACCCGCACGTCCCATCGCGACTCGAACGGCCGCTCGGACATCTCGTGAATGTCCGTCCAGTGCACGTTCGGAGACGCCCGGTTCCGGGGGACCGTCGAAGGGTCGCGAAGGTCGATCCAGAGGTCCCCGAGCTCCGGACCGAGCGGGTTCCACCGGTCCTGATCGCCGAATTGCGTGCCCCGGAGGGCGGCCGGGGACTGCCGGACGACGATCGTCTCCTCGCGGACGGAGTGACTCGCGACCGCCGCCTCGCGGTCCCCCCGCCAGAACTCGAAGGGTCCCCCCGGCGTTGGCACACGGATCTGGAGGTTCCGGAGATCGTCCGCGGCGGTGATCGAGGTCCCGAACGCGCGGATCATGTCCGACGCTTCGACGAGGATCCCGGCGGTCCCCGTCACGGTGTCGACGAGCCGACGGTGGATTCCCCCGCCCTCCGGCGGTGTCGAGGCGGCCACTGCGGCCGCATAGATCCCTTCGAGGCGGAGCGTGTCCCGGTTCCGCGCCTCGAGGTACGCGACCGGCACCCAGCTTCCGTTCGCGTCTTCCCAGACTTGGAGCTGCAGGTCCGTCAGGCCCTGGAGGTCGAGGGACGGGAAGTCCGGGTCCATCGCGGCCCGTTCCCCTAGGCGGACCGCGAGGCGGCCCGTGGCGAGGGCCGTCGCCTCCATCCGGCTCGCGAAGGTGTCGTAGTTCGTCTCGAGGAAGTCAATCGCCCCGCGCACCGCCTCCGCCTGCGCCGCCCACAGGTTCGCGACGAGGGACCCGAGGTACGCCGGGTCCTCCCGGAGCCGCTGGACCGCGTTGTCGATCGCGGAGGACAGCGAGCCCTCGATGAACCCGAGAATCGACTCCGAGTCCTTCGGGTCGATCGCTCCGCGGAGTTCCGGGTTCGGGATCGCGCCGATCAGGGTCATGTCGTTCGCGATGTTCGTCGCGAGGTCCGTGAGGAACTCCCGCGCGGAGGCGTGGACCGCCCTGAGGTCTTCCGCGAAGAGGACGTCGTAGTACGACCGCCAGAGGCCGTCGCGACCCACGAGGAAGTCCTCGGAATCGAACTCGATCGTCTCCGTGTGGGCGGGGATCGCGATCGTGTACGGGGTCCCGTCCCCGTTCGTCACGAGGTACGCGCGCTCCGGCATCTCCAGAGGGATCGGGCCGAGGAACGCGGTCGGCTCCCCCGCCATCGTGAAGAGCTCGCGGATGAACCCCCGGACGAGCTCCGCCTCCCGCCCCTCTCCGGCGACCCAGGAGAGGAAGTCCTCGACGTTCCTCGCGAGGTCCTCCATCGCCCGCAGGCCGAGGTCCGCGAACGCCTCGAGGCCGAAGTATTCGAAGACCCGGAGGACGTACTGGTCCAGGATCCCGGACAACGCTTGTGCGAGGACGCGGTTCAGGAGTACGGGGTCGGAGTCGAAGGCGGCGAACAGCGCGAAGAGGTCCGCGGGGTCGGCGGTCCCGCCCTTACCGTACGCGTCGAGCAACCGGGCGATCGTGCGGCCGGAGGTGTCCGGGACCCTGGGATCTCCGACGAACCGGCCGGCGTATTGTGCGAAGAACGCTTCGTCGAACGCCGCTGCGGCTTCTTCGTCAAAGGCGCGGAAGCGCCGGAGCTCCTCGAGGAGGATCGCGAGGTTCACCGCGACCTCCACGTCCCGCGGGGTCAGGATGTCCTCGGTCCCCGTGCCGGGTTCCCCGAACCCGCCCGCCGCGTACCCCTGAAGGGCGCGGAACTGCGCCGCGGTCGTGAGGATGTACTCGACGATCCTCGCGAGCTCGGACTCGGAGCCGTCCGCGGCCCCGCGGAATTCGCGCGTCGTCGCCTGGAGGAAGGGGAAAGGGGAGTTGATCTGCGCCCGCAGTGGCAGGGTCATCCGGAGGCTCAGCCCCTCCCGGAGGACCGTGTAGTTCACGGACCCGAACATCGTGAAGTACGGTGTGCGGGAGGACTCCCCGAGGACCGCGGGGCGGTCCGGGGTGAGGGTCTCCGAAATCCAGTTCGCCGCGTCCTCGGGCCCCGCGGGGGCCGGGACGAGGTCCAGAGTCTGCTGTCGCGGGAGGGCCAGGGCCGCGGAGATCCCGCCGAGTTCGATCGTGAAGCCTCGGGTGGACCGGGGGAAACTCGGCACGAGCCGCTCCCGCACGAGGGTCGCGAACGCCCGGTTCACGCGCTCGGGGGTCGCGGGGCCCTCGTTGGCGACCCGGATCGCCTCGAGGCCGAGGGCCTGCGCCTCGAGCTCCACCCCGCGGTGGACGGCGAGCGCAACGGAGCCGAGGGACCGCAGCCGCTCCTCCTGGAGCGCGGCCTCCGCGGCGTCACGGGCCGTCATCGCGACGTAGGCGGAGCTCACCCCGGCCAGCAGGAGTGCGATGACGGCGACAAGAGAGAACGGAACGCGGCCCGCCGTGTCCTCGCGGATTCCCGTGACATCCCCCGGACCGAACCCCACGCCATCCTACATTATGGTATCCCGCGGATGTAGCGAAGGCCCGCCAAACTTCATGTATCGTCCCCGGGTTTCGCGGGCCCGATGCACTTCGCCTCCCTGCGGCGCTACGTCGCGGTCCTCGTCATCGCTGCGGTGATCACGCTCGCGGTCGTGGCGACCCTATCCCTCCCGCGGGCGTACCTGCTGATGGCGACGACGACGAGCACCCGGGATACGGGCCTGCTTCCGTATCTGCTGCCACAGTTCACCGCGGACACGGGGATCGACGTGCGGTACATCGCGGTCGGAACGGGACAGGCCCTCGACGCGGGCCGTCGGGGGGACGTGGACGTCGTGATGGTCCACGCGCCTAGCCTCGAGGACGCATTCGTCGCCGCGGGGGATTACTTCTGCGACACACCGATCATGCACAACACGTTCGTGATCGTCGGCCCTGTGGGCGACCCCGCGGGCGTCGGGGGCGCCGTCAACGCGTCGGATGCGTTCCGGAGAATCTATCAGAACCGGACCCTCTTCGAGTCCCGCGCGGACAATTCGGGGACGCACATCAAGGAGGTCGACCTGTGGGCCTCGCTGGGCCTAAACGCCTCCACGTTCGGATCGTGGTACGAGAGGACGAACCAGGGGATGGGGCCGACCCTCACGATCGCGAACGAGAAGTCGGCGTACACCCTCTCCGACGACGGCACGTGGTACGCACGGGAGACCAGCGTCCCGTCTCTGCGGTTGCACTACAGCCGGGGAGACTCCGTGCTCCGGAACCAATACTCGGTGATCCCCG
>JAIBJG010000104.1 GCA_020029475.1 Methanobacteriota archaeon
CACGCCCGGGGACGACGTCATCATGGGCGGCGACGACTTCCTCAACGGCGGGCCGGGGTTCGACTACTTCCTCGGGGACTCCGTCGCCGGCGGGGCGGGCAACGACGTGCTGACCGGAGGGGATGACAAGGTCATCTCCGGCCCGGGCGGCATCGTTGAGGTTCCCCCGGCCCGGACCGGCATCAACACGTTCGCAGGCGGCGACGGCCTCCGCGGGGAGGCGGGGAATGACGTGCTCCACGGCGGCGACGACGACTTCATCGGGGGCGAGGGCGCCGACGCGTTCGCGGGGGACGTCCTCGTGGGCGGGGCTGGGGATGACGTGGAGTATGGCGGCGATGACCGCCTGTTTGGCGGGAACGGCGTCGACCGGGTGTTCGGTGACGAGCTCATTGGAGGCCCCGGGGCAGACTTCATGTTCGGAGGGGACGATGAGGTTTACGGCGGACCCGGCGACGACATGAACGTCCAAGGGGACCTGATCATCCCGGGTGCCGACGACGGGAACGACTACCTCGAGGGCGGCGACGACATTGTCGATGCCGGCTCCGGCGACGATGGATCGATCGCACAAAGCGTATCGGGCGATAACCTGCAGGGCGGGCCTGGCAACGACATCATGGTCGCCGGCGACGACGTGGTCCTTGGAGGCTCGGGCGTCGACGATCTCCGCGGGGACGGCATCACCGGGGGCACGGGCGTGGATTCCGTCACTCTCGGGCAGGATCTCGTGATCGGTGGCTCCGAGGACGACATCCTGCGTGGGGACTCCATGGTGAATGCCGAGGAGTCCATGGTGGGCGGCGACGACTATCTCGTTTGCGGGGAGGGTTTCGACACGGCGGAGGGTGGGCCGGGGTACGATACGTCGATCCAGTGCGAAGTGAACGTGGACGTGGAGGTCATCCTGTAGGTGCGTCGGGAGGGGGTCGAGGATGTACGGATTTCGTGCAATCGTGACATGCGTGCTTCTGGTGGCGTTGTCCGTGATGCTGATCGCGAGTCCGAACGCGGGGGCGGCCCCGGCGTTCTCGGATTGGTCGCCTCGGGTCAACCTAGGCCCGGTTGTCAACTCGGCCTGTAGCGATGTCGTGCTGACTTGTAGCGATGGCGGGCCCGCGATCTCCAAAGACATGCTGAGTCTCTTCTTCCATTCGAACCGCCCGGGCGGGGTCGGCAATTTCGACCTGTACGTCTCGCAGCGGAAGAACGTGGACGCCCCGTGGGGACCCCCCGTGAACCTCGGCCCGCCAATCAACACCCCTATCGTCGAGAGTGTCCCTGCGCTGTCGCGTGACGGCCACTGGTTGTTCTTCAATAGCCTTAACCGACCCAGCGGGTTTGGCGGCTTCGATATCTGGGCCTCTTTCCGCAAGAACGTCCACGATGACCTGGCCTGGCAGGCGCCCGTTAACCTCGGCTCCGGGGTCAACACGGCCTCGGGGGACGCGGGGGCGAGTTTCTTCGAGAACGAGGATGCGCTCGGTGTCCCGCACCCACTTCTCTTCTTCAACAGTAACCGGCCCGGTGGCCTCGGCGGTGCCGATATCTATGTTAGCGCCCAGCAACCCGATGGTTCGTTCGGCCCAGCAGAACACGTCCTGGAACTGAGCAGCGCGGCAAGCGACCAGCGGCCGGCCATTCGCTTCGACGGGCTGGAACTGTTCCTTTTCAGGGGATACCCCAATCCGGCGGTCATCAACGAGAACGACATTTGGGTCTCCACACGTAACGCGGTGTCCGAGCCGTGGGGCACCCCGGTGAAACTGGGCCCAACCGTGAACGGCGACCTGGACGACGTCCGGGCGTACATCGCCGCAGACCGCAAGACGCTCTTCTTCGAGTCGGGGCCACGCGAACCGTTTGGAGACCTAGACATGTTCATGACGACCCGCACGCGGGCGTAGTCCGTGACGGAGAGGCAAGAGAACACGGAAGTCGAGGATCGGCGGGAAGCACATGGAAATGAAGAGTAGGCTGCGAGAGGGGGTGGTCTCGAGTGAGGGGAGCAGTCTTCGTTAGCGTTGTTGCCATCGTGGCCTCTTTGGCGTCCGGAGTTGTGACCGCCTCCACGGTTTGGTCGGACGACTTCCAGGACCGGACTTCCCGGGACGACTTCCGGGCATGGACACCTCTCACGCCGAAAGGAGGGGATGTCTTCATCGCTCTTGGAGCCAACAACTTCCTGACCGGCGTGACCTCGGGTGGCAGCACGATCGGAGCCGCACGCCCGTCTCCAGTTGCGTACGGCCAGGTTGGCTATTCCGCGGGCGTGGGAGAGGCGTTCCCACAATCTTGCAGCCCGGAGGCCCCGAACGCCGTGGGGCTCACACGGTTCAGTGGCAACGTGGGCAACACGAATGTCGTGCTGGCGGGTGCCTGCGTCGGTCCGATCGACTGGGCGAGCTTCAACGTCATCCGCGTCACGCGGGATCGATTCGGAGGCTTCGAGTTCTGCCTGAACGGGAGGACGGTCCTCAGGGCCACCGACAACACGATCCAGACATCGACCTACTTCACGGTCCAGATCGGACAGTCCGCGGACTTCGATGACTTCGTCATTGACGACACCGTCCTCCCCTGCCAGAGCGGGGTGGCCTGTCTGAGCCTGCCCGCGACGATCGTCGGCACGGAGGGCGACGACGTCCTGGTCGGCACACGCGGTCCCGACGTCATGAACGGGCTGGGCGGCGACGACGTCCTCGAAGGGGGCGACGGCAACGACGTGATGTGCGGCGGGGCCGGGGACGACCTCCTCGAGGCGGGTTGGGGGGACGATCTGATGGCGGGCGACTACCTCATCGGGACCTCCGGGGACGACGTCCTGAGGGGGGGCGACGACATCCTGCGGGGCGGCCCGGGGATGGACTTCGGGGACGGGGACTACCTCCAGGGCCTCGACGGAAACGACGACTTGCAAGGGGGCGACGACATCTTGGAGTTCGGTCCCGGCGGGACGGGGGCACTGCCTCCGGGCCGCATCTTCTTCAGCGGGGGCGACATGCTCTTCGGCGACAACGGCGATGACCACCTGCAGGGCGGTGACGACCTCCTGCTTGGTGGCTCCGGCGCGGACACATGGGGCGGCGACCAGATGCCCGGAGGGGCGGGCAACGATGTCGTGATGGGCGGCGACGACGTCCTGATCGGCGGCGCGGGCAACGACTGGATGGTCGGGGAATCCGCAGGGGGCGGGCCCGGAAACGATGTCGTCGTCGGCGGGGACGATTACCTCGACGGCGGGCCGGGCGATGACGTCCTGGCGGGGGACCCCCTCATCGGCGGCCCCGGCGACGACCTCCTCATCGCGGGTGACGACGTCCTCATCGGCGGCCCTGGCAACGAGATCATCTTTCGGGGCGACGAGATCCACGCCGACGTTGCCTTCGGCGGCGGGGTCGGCATCGACACGGTCATCCTGGGCGATGACACCCTGATCGCAGGGCCCGGCGACGACCCCGTGGACGGCGACTGGGTCATCGGTGTGGACCAACCCGGAGAGACGATTTCCGGAGGGGACGACCTCATCCACTGCGGCCCCGGGGTGGACACGGCGAACGGCGGACCCGGCACCGACGTTGCGATCGCATGCGAGGCGACGGTGGACGTGGAGGTCAACCTGTAGACGCGTGAGGAGAAGGATTGCGAATGTCCGGTTTTCGAGGTGCAGAGAAGGTTGTGCTGTTGGTGGCCGTGGCTGTGATGCTGCTCGCGAGCTTGAACGCGGGGGCGGCCCCGAAGTTCTCGGACTGGTCGGCTCCCGTGAACCTCGGGCCGGTGGTCAACTCGCCCTTCCTGGAGCAGGGGCCCGCGATCTCCAAGGACGGCCGGAGTCTGTTCTTCGCGGCAGGCGCCGGACGAGGCGGGTTCGGGCTCCAGGACCTCTGGGTGTCGCAGCGGGCGAGCGAGGACGACCCGTGGGGGGCGCCCATGAACCTCGGCCCGACGGTCAACACCGCCGCCCTCGAGACGGTGCCGGCCCTGTCCCGGGACGGTCACTGGATGTTCTTCAACAGCGACCGACCCGGCGGGTTCGGACTCGCCGATCTGTGGGCCTCGTACCGCGAGCACGTCCACGACGACTTCGACTGGCAGACCCCCATCAACCTCGGCCCCGGCGTCAACTCCGCCTTCCTCGACCAAGGGGCAGGCTACTTCGAGAACGACGATTGCGGTGACGAAGGTGAGGACGACTGTGCGGCGCTTCTCTATTTCAACAGCAACCGTCCGGGCGGGGTCGGCGCACTCGACATCTACGTCAGCGCGCAGATGCCGGACGGTTCCTGGGGTGCCGCGGAGCTGGTCCCGGAGCTGAGCGGCCCGGACAACGACCAACGGCCGATCATCCGGTTCGACGGGCTGGAGCTGTTCCTCTGGTCCAACCGGCCGGGTGGTTTCGGCGACGCCGATATCTGGGTCTCTACCCGCGACGCGGTGTCCGACCCATGGGGCGCGCCGGTGAACCTTGGCCCGACCGTAAACGGCCCGTCCCTCGACGCACAGGGATACCTCTCCTCCGACCGCCGGACGCTCTACCTGGCGTCCAACCGGCCCGGGGGTCTGGGAGGCCTCGACCTGTACGTGACGACGCGCACGCGTGCGTAGTGGAGATCATCGTGCAGATTCGTAGGAGATGGTTGGGAATGTCCGAATTTCGGGTTAGTGTGAGGGTTGTGCTGTTAGTAGCCGTGGATGACGACTCGCACGCGGGCGTAGACCTTGGACAAGGGTCAATAAGTATCTAAGTCGAGGATTGGGGGGAGATCACAGAAACGAATCGGAGGCTGTTAGAGGCATGTGCAGCCGAAGCACGCGACTCCTGTACCGCGTCCTGCGCGATGATGCGGGCCGCGCTATGGGCGCGCGGTTCAAAGAAAAGGAATCGTGACTATCCAGGAGGGGTGGCACTTCGACCTCACGGCCCTAGTCCTCCGGCTTCCCGCGCTCGTACACGGGCTTGTGCTCGCCCTTCGCGTACTGCTTCCGCTCCTCCCTTTGCTCGCGGAGCCAGCTGAAGAGCCGCGCGGCGGCCCCGAACGGAGTGTACTCCCAGAGGACCTTCCCCTTCGGTCCCTTCGTCACGATCGTCACCGCCCGCTTGTGCCACACGACATCGGTGACCTCCATGAACCCGTACTCGTGGACCCGCTTCCCCTTCACCCCGGTGGGGAGTTCCACCCACTTGTCGTCGAGGTGGAGGACGCGCTTCGTCGTGTGCCACACCCACCCGCCCAGTTCGTCCGTCAGGGGCGTCCTCATGATCCCGCCCTTGTACACGCGGTACTCGAGCTGCCGGAACCCGATCACCCGCTCGTCCGGGTTCAGGATCGGCTCGTTCGCGGCGGTGAGGTACTTGCCGACCTCCCCGAAGTCGTCGATCTTCATCGCGGCCCGCCTTGGATGGCCCTGGGGGGATTAAGCCTTCCCGAAATAACACCAGGCCTCGGACGCGCCCGCCGCGGTCTCCACCGTGACGACCCGCCGCCGGTACTTCTCCGTGTCAAACCGGTCCATCACAACGAGATCGTCGTCCGTGAGATCCAGGAGGAGCTCCCCCTCCACGATCGCGGTGTCGTCGTGGACGAGGTTGTAGTGGCCGAGGACGTCGTCCAGGAACCGGCGGTACCCGCGGAGCTTCGCGGGGGTCTTCCTCGGGAGCCGTCCGAGGAGCCGCCGGAGCACGGGCTCCTTCAGGAACTCCCCGTACGCGAACACGTCGTGCGGCATCCGCCCTACTCCGAGAACTCGTCGAGCCCGATCCGCGGGTTGATCTCCCCCGCGAGGTCCGTCCCGATGAAACGGGCGACCTCCGCGGGGTCCCTCGTCCTCCCGAGGGCCACCATCAGCTTCACGAACGCGACCTCCGGGAGCATGTCCTGCCCGTCGATCACGCCCGCCTTCAGGAGGTCCCGCCCCGTGTCGTACACCCGCATCCCGACCCGGCCCTGGAGGGTCTGCGTCGTCATCACGACGGGCTTGCCGGCCCGAGTCGCCTTCGCGAGCTCCGGGATCAGGTCGTGGGCGACGTGCCCGAGCCCCGTCCCCGCGACGACGGCGCCGTGGGCGGGGCCGAGGAGGCCCGCGACCGCCTCCGGCGTCATCCCCGGGTGGAACCAGACGAGCTCGACCTCCGGGTCGAGGCGGGGGTCCGCGACCGCCGGCCCCTTCGCCCGCCGCCGGGCCTCCGGGGAAAGTTCGACCCGCCCGTCCGCGTGGACCTTCCCGAGGGGGGAGGCGTTCATCGCGCGGAACGCGTCCCTCCGGGAGGAGTGCATCTTCCGGACCTTCGTCCCTCGGTGGACGAGGCAGAACGTGTCCCCCGTCTCCCCGTGCATCACCCCGACGACCTCGCCGAGGTCCGCGGACGCGAGGCGGGCGCCGGCGATCAGGTTCATCGCGGCGTCCGAGGAGGGCCGGTCCGAGGACCGCTGCGCGCCGACGAGAGTCACGGGCCCCGTGAGGTCCCGGAGCATGAACGAGAGCGCGGCGGTCGTGAAGTGGAGGGTGTCCGTGCCGTGGGGGATCAGGACCGCGCGAGCCCCGCCGTTCAGCTCCTTCGCGACCTCCGTCGCGAGGTGGACCCAGTTCGCGGGCTTCAGGTTCTCCGAGTACACGGAGTACACGACCCGGGCCCGCACGTCCGCGAGCTCGCTGAGCTCCGGGACGCTCGAAACGAGCTCCTCCGCGGTCACCGCGGGATGGACCGCCCCCGTGCGGTAGTCCACGTACGACGCGATCGTCCCCCCGGTCCCCAGGACGCTGAGGACAGGGAGCTTCCCGGACCTCGGGACCTGGACCGCCTTCTTCGGGGCGGGCGCGACCTTCGCGACGAGCTCCACCTTCCCGATGTCCTGCACGTCGATCCCGACGTTGTACCCGCTCCCGAGCTTCAGGGTGAGGATGTCCGGCCCGCTGAACGCGTG
>JAIBJG010000045.1 GCA_020029475.1 Methanobacteriota archaeon
CCTGAGAATCAAGTATCAAACTGAACAACACCGCTCTCCGGAGGCTCCGTGGAATCAGGGCCGATAACCAAGGCATTTTCGTTAAATAGAGTCCGCTAGAATGAAACGACTCCCAACCGAGGACGGTCCCGGCTGGGGGGTGGAACTCACCGTGCCGGCTCGGCACCCCCATACGAAGTACGGTACGCGCGGTTACGGCATCGTCGGCGCGGCCCTTAGCGCCGCGGGTCCCGCGGACGTCTTCGGACGGAGCGCTCAAGCAGCGGTCCTGTTCGAGTTCAGCGAGTGGCTCGTCATCGCGGGCCTTGCGATCAGCGGCGTCGCGATCGCGCTCGTCGCGTACGGCCTCATGACCCAGAGGCGGGGCCGACTCGGGAAGGGGTTCCTCCTCGACTCCCAAGGATCTCCCCTGAAGGAGATCGTGTTCGACCCCGGGTGCGCCGTCTCCTTGAGCGAGGCCAAAGCGAAGCTCCCGTCCGGCGGACTGTCGGGCGATGAGGAGGCGGAGGTCTCGGGATACCGGGTCAAGTCCATCCACGCGGAGAAGCTCCACCTGATCCTCGCCTACCGCGGGCGATCGCCCCCGCACCACGCGGACTACGCTGCCTTCCTCATGGGCGGAGTGGAACAGCGATTCGACGAGGCCCTCCAGGCGCGCGACGCCGAGATCACGGAGAGGGAGTCGAGCAACGCGACCCGAGAAGCCCACCTCCAAGAGGAGGAAGGCCGGATCGCTTCGCGGAACACCGAGCTTGAGACCCTCGCGTCCTCTCTCCAGGAAACGGAAGCGCGCCTCACCGAGCGGAAGCGGGAGGTCGATGAGTCCATCCAGGCCTCCGAGGCGAAGGTCGCCGCGGACCTCGCAACCGTCCGAGCGACACAGGAGGACGTCGACACGAGGGAGGCCCGCCTGAAGGAGGAGCGCTGGGCCCTCGCCCACGACGCCGAGGAGCTCGAGAAGCTGCGCTCGTCCGTGGAATCGCGGGAGACCGCGGTGTCCGCCCGGGAGGAGACCGTCGCGGAGAGGACGCAGGTGGTCGACACCCGCGAAGCGGAGCTGCGACCCCGGGAAGCGGACCTCGCGGATCGCGAATCGTCCATCTCTGTGCGGGAGTCCCAGGTCCAGGAGCAGGGGGACGCGCTCACCGCGAAGGCACTGGACCTCTCGAAGGCCTCGACGGACCTCAAGGAGCGGGAGGATCGACTCGCACGCGAGCGGGAGCTCCTGGAGAAGGCCCGGGAGAACCTGGACCCCGAGATCCGGGCGTTCGAGGTCCGCGTCGGGAAGTTCGAGGACGAATCTTCGGCGACGCGGCGGGAACTTGAGGCGGGAGCCGAGGCCCTCGCCAAGGATCGGACCGCTCTCGCCTCGGATCGGGAGCAGTTCGAGGCCGTGCGGGAGGAGAAGAGCCTCTGGATCACGCAGAAGATGTCGGAGCTCGAGGAGCGAGAGACCTCCCTCGGGGAGCGGGAGGGGGCAGTCCGGTCGGAGTCGGACGACCTGCGGAAGCGAGCCCGCGACCTCGCAGCCGCGAAGGAGGACATCGATCGGCGCGAAGCCCAGCTCGCGGAGGGCCGGCAGACTCTCGAGAAGGCACGCGCAGCCTTCGAGCCGGAACGGCATGCGCTAGAGGGCCGCATCGCGAAGTTCGAGGAAGAGTCCCGCCAGCGGTCCGAGGATCTCGATGCCCAGGCGGCCGCCCAGAGCGAGAGCCAGGAGAAGTTCGCCTCCGAGAAGAAGTCCTTCGAATCATTCCGCTCGGAGCGGAGCCAGTTCATCGCCTCGAAGGAGCTCGAGATCGAGGCCCGTGAGCAGTCCATCCAGCAGAAGGAGTCCGCGGTTCGGACCCAGGCGGAGGAGAACGCCCGCCACCTCGCGGACCTCGCCGCGCGGGAGGAGGCGATCGAGATCGAGACGGACAAGGCGGAGAGAGCCCGAGCGGAGATCACCGCCCGCCAGGCCGAGCAGGAGAAGCTCGGGAAGAGCCTCGACGGGAAGGCCGCGGACCTGCGCGCCCTCGAGGCGAAGAAGGCGGAGGAGTTCCGCACATGGGAGTCCACCCTCGGGTCCCAGCAGGCGCTCCTGCGCCAGGAGCGGGAGGCGCTCGACAAGGACGCTACGGAGCGGAAGGAGGAGTGGGCGATGAGGAAGCTCCATCTCGAGGAGCAGTCCTCTGATCTCGCGGAGCGCGAGGCGAAGATCCGGGAGGCCCTGGAGCACATCGCGCGGAGCGAGGACGAGGTGACCCGCCGGGAGGCGGCGGTCCAGGCTGCGGAGAAGGCGGTCTCCGAGCGGGTCGCCGCTGCGACGGCCGCGGAGCTCGCGAACAAGGAGAGGTCCTTCGAGGTCGACCGGCGGGAGCGGACCGTGCGCGAGGAGGCGGCGAAGATCACGGACGAGCTCGGTCGCCGGGGACAGGCGATGAAGGCCGCGGAGATGGAATTCGCAACGAAGCGGGCCGCCTTCGAACAGGACGCGACGGTCCGGCAGCAGCGCCTCCACGCGGAGGAGGCGGGCCTCGCGACCCACGCGCGCCAGCTCGAGACCAAGGAGAAGGAGGTCGCGGACCGGGAGTCCAAGCTCCGGGGGCTGCAGGCCGACGTCCACGAGCGCGACGAACGCCTGGCCCGGGAGACCCAGGATCACGCCGTCGCCGCCCGCCAACTCCAGGCCCGCGAGGTCGAGGTCACCCAGCTATCCCAGAGGAACACGGTGGAGTCCGAACGGATCCGCGGGGAGGCGGAGTCGATGCGCCAGACCCTCGGCGCGAAGGAGGCGGACCTCCGGGCGGAGCGGGAGCGGCTCGAGCGGGAGTCCACGGCCCTCCAGGACCGCCTCGGCGCGAAGGCCCAGGAGCTAAACGCCCGCGACAAGGTCCTCTCCGCGAAGGAGGCGGAGCTCGTCCAGGCGTCCCAGAAGCTCGACGCGGAACGGACCGCGTGGGGCCAGACCCGCACCCAGGAGATGAAGCAGCTCGAGACCACGCAGTCGCGGGTCGCGGAGCAGACGCAGCGGTCCGAGAAGCTCCTCGAGGACTCCCAGCGGAGGATGAACGTCGCCGCGGAGGCGGAGAGGTCCGCGAAGCGGCAGGCGGACGAGCTCGTCGTGCAACAGGGCCAGCTCGAATCCCGCCGGGAGGCGGCGGAGGCCGCGGAACGGACGGCGGAGGCCCAGACGGCCCAGCTGAACGAGGCCTCCCGCCGGCTCGCCGCGAAGGAGATGGAGATTACCGCCCTCACGAAGGACCTGAAGGAGAGGGAGTCGCGGCTCACCGCGGCGGCCCAGGAGGCGTCCCGCGCCGCGGAGGACCTCCGGACCCGCAAGGCCGCGATGGACCGCGAGGCCCAGCGCCTCACGGCCCTTTCGAAGGAGACCGATGCACGGCGGGAGGACCTCGACGCACGGCAGGCCGCGCAAGAAGCGAAAGCGGGGGACCTCGTCCAGCGGGAGCGGGTCCTCACGACGGAGCTCCAGCGGGCGGACGACCTGATGGAGGACCTCGGGAAGAAGGACACCGAGATCAAGTCCCGGGAGACCTCCCTTGCGGCCGCGAAGGCGGACCTCGCGGCGTGGGAGTCCGACCTCGCGAAGAAAGACGAGGAGCTCCGACAGGGCGGTGCGACCCTGGACCGGATGCGCGCGGAGATCGAGGCGCGGAAGGCCGAAGCGACACGGGACCGGGAGGCGGCCGCGAAGATCCGCGAGGAGAGCGTCGCGGTGAAGGCGGAGGCGGACCGGGCGAAGGCGCAGTCCGAGGCGATGTCCCAGGAGGTCCAGAAGAGCACGAAGTTCCTCCAGAAGAAGGCGGTCGAGACCCTCGATCGCGAGGAGAAGGCCCGCAAGCGGGAGGAGGCCCTCGGGGAGCGCGAGCGCGCCCTCGAGACCCAGGCGGAGATCATCGAGGCGAAGGAGAAGACGATGGACGTCGACCGCGAGGAGATCACCGCGAAGGTGGAGAAGCTCCAGGCGGAGGTCGCGAAGCTGAAGGGGAGGCTCTCGGACGCGGAGAAGGCCGCAGGGACCTCCGCGGAGATGGAGGAGTGGCGGCGGGACCTTGACGCGCGCGTGAAGATCGTCCAGAAGAAGGCGTTCGACCTCCTCGACCGCGAGGAGAAGCTCCGGGAGAAGGAAGAGCAGCTGAAGGCCCTCGCAGAGCGTCTCGGCGTCCGGGCGTAAGATCCGCGGGACAACCTCTAAGGATGCGTCGCGGATTCCCGCGTGATGGGCTTCTTTCGGAGGCTCCTGCGGAACGCAGGGCTGGCGGCCCCGGAGGCGTTCACACCGCCGTCGTACCCGTTCTCTGGGGAGATCCGCCTCCGCCATCGGGAATACGACCGGCTCCACACCGGGTGGTGGCGGGTCACTGTCGCTTCCGCCGCAGAGTGGGACGCGAAGGTCCGGGAGATGCAAGAGGGCCTGCGACGACACTTCGGGCTGTACCTGACGAAGGACGGCCGGACTCTCCGGCGGTGGAACGACCGCAGCTGGGCCGGCGTCCTCCAGGGGCTGGTTGTGGAGGGACGATGAGCCTCCTCGCGGGATGGCGAGAACGCCGCGAGCGTCGGAGGATCGCGCGCCGCCGGAAGGCGCTCCGGGAGTACTACGCGCGTGCGCCCCTCTGGCTTCCACCCCGGGCGACGTTCCGCCAGTTCCGCGTCGCTATCGAGCGCGCCGGTGGCCGGACGTATTTCCGGAAGATTGACGATCGGGTTCGGGACCCCGAGGTCCTGCGACAGTGGCTCCTCCGTCTCGCTCCCTCGCACGTGTACTTCACGACGTCCCGCTGGCTCGACCCGCAGCGGCTCGGACCCCGCGAGCCCCGGCGGCGGAAGGCGGGGTACCGGATCGCGCACAACGTGCTCCTCGGCCAGGAATTGTACTTCGATATCGACGCGCCGGGAGACCTGGCGGGTGCGAAGGCGGACGCGGCCTCCCTTCTCCGTTTCCTGTCCGCCGAGGGACTCCGGGAACTCGCCCTCGTGTACAGCGGGAACAAGGGGTTCCATGTGCACGCGTACGACTTCGAACCCCGGTTCCTGCCGCGACTCCCCGAGGATCCTCGGAAGCGGGAGACCGCCGTCCAAGGCGCCCGCACGGACCTCGTCGCGCGGATCGTGGACGCGGGGATCGGCATCGACGTGGAGGTGACGATGGACCCGAGGAGGATCCTCCGGCTCCCGGGCACGATCCATGGAAAAACGTTCAATATCTGCGAGTTCGTTGACCCCTCGGGGCTGGCACGGTTCCAGCCCCGACACCTTCCGCAGTGAGCCGAAGAGGCGATGAACGAAGCTCCGAAGGACTTCGTCCTACGGAGACCGACCCACGGGGCGGCGAGGGACGCCTGCGGAGCCTCCCGCCCCACCCTACGGCCGCGCCCTCTTGAGCGCGCGGTCGACGTCCTCGATGAGATCGTCCGGCTCCTCGAGGCCCACGCTCACGCGCACGAGACCGTCGTGGATCCCCATCGCCGCCCGCTCCTTCGCGCTCAGGGTCCCGTGGGTCATGCTCGCGGGGTGCTCGACCAACGTCTCCGCGCCTCCGAGGCTCACGGCGAGGGTCGCGAGCTCGACGGACTCGACGAACCGAAGGCCCGCGCGGTATCCGCCCTTCAGGGCGAAGGAAAGCATCCCGCCGAACCCGTCCATCTGCCGTCGCGCGAGGCGGTGCTGATCGAAGGACCGAAGCCCCGGGTAGTGGACCTTCGCGACCGCGGGGTGCCCGTCGAGGTGCTCCGCGAGGGCGGTCGCGCTCCGGTTCTGGCGCTGGACCCGCAGCGGGAGGGTCTTGATCCCCCGCCGCACGAGGAACGCCTCGAACGGGCCGATCGTCGGGCCCAGGAGCTTGTACGTATACCAGATCTTCTCGAACAGGGGTCGCGTGCGGGCCACCGCGACGCCCGCGATCACGTCCGTGTGGCCCCCGAGGTACTTCGTCGCGGAGTGGAGCACGACGTCCACCCCGGACTCGATCGGCCTCTGGTTGATCGGGGTCGCGAACGTGTTGTCCGCGAGGACCGTCGCGCCCACGGAGCGGGCCGCCTTCACCGCCTCCCGGATGTCCGTGATCATCATCGTGGGATTCGCGGGGGTCTCGATGTACACGAGGTCCGTGTCCGAATCCACGGCGTCCTCGAACGCGCCGGGTCGGCGCTGGTCCACCCAGGTCGTCTTCACCCCGAACTTCGGGAGGAGGTGCTCGAAGATCTCCGCGGTCGCGGCGTACGGGCTCTTTCCCGCCACGACCCGCCGCCCTCCCTTCACGAACGTCAGGATCGCGGAGGCAATCGCGGACATCCCCGATCCCGTTGCGAGGGCGCGCGCCCCGCCCTCGAGGGTCGCGACGGTCTCCTCGAGGTCCGCAATCGTCGGGTTCCCCCAGCGGGTGTAGTATTCCTTCGGAGCGATCGCGCGGGTGAACTCCCCGCCCTGGCGGGCGTCCCGGAGCCGGAACGTGGAGGACATCACGATCGGCGTGACGACGGGGCCCGGCGGGCGGTCCTCCCGCGGATGGATCGCGAGCGTGGCGACGGACCGGCGCTTCCCCATTGCGGGCGGCGAACGGGGTGACCGTGTAAAAGGTTTCGGGACTCAGTCCGCCGGGGGTTCCACGCCAGCGGGTGTCGGGCTCCGTCGTATCATCGCCCACAGATTGCGGAGCGGGCGGGTGACGAACTCGATCCTTCCCGTGCGAATCGACCAGTAAAGGATGAGGGTGAACGCCCAGTAGATTCCATACGCGATGAGCTCGAGTTGCGTCGGATCGTCGTTGTACCCGAAGATCCCGCGAAGGAGCGAGCCCGCGACCTGCGGGGCGCTGGGAGCGGAGCCGTCCCCGGGGAGCCCGTCGGGGAGGATCGCCGGCTCGCCCGTGTCCCACACACCGTTCCCGTTGACGTCGTCGAACTTCGTGTTGTACACCTGCCCGTCCAGTCCCCAGTGGTTCGCCTCTTGGAGCTCGTGCACGCCGAACTGGAAGAGGCCCGCGGCGATGACGATGAGGAACACGCCGGTGACCTGGAAGAATCGCTTCAGGTTGACTTTCCAGGAGGCACGGAAGAGAAGGAACCCGAGGAAGGCCGCGAACAGGATACCGACCCCTACGCCCGCCACAATGTCCGCGGTCGTCGCCGCGCCAGCGAGGCCGGCCATGAACAGGACCGTCTCGACCCCTTCTCGGAAGACCGCGATGAATGCGAGCGAGGCCAGACCCGTCGTCTGGCGCCGACTCACGAGCGTGTCGATTCGCTGTTCCACATGCATTCGGATGTTCTTCGCCGCCTTCATCATCCAGAGGATCATTGTAGTGAGGACGACGACCGCGACGAGGGCGGCGATCCCCTCGAACAGCTGTTCTGCGGTGCCTGTGAACTCGCCCACGAAGAGGGCGAACATCGCGGCGCCAATGACGCTTGCAGCGAACGCAATCCCGCTACCAAGGTAGACGTATCGGTGCAGGGGTCTCTGACCGATCTTCGACAGGTACGCGAGGATGATGCCGACGACGAGGGCGGCCTCCACGCCCTCCCGCACTCCGACGATGAACCCGGGGACGAGGCCGACGACCACGCGCGAACACTCCGTTCCGTTGGCGGGGCGGCTATGAAGTAGCTACCCAGATGTGTAGATATAACGCCGGTATAAAAACATTGGCACCCGCTCTCACCCGAGGGATCGGTACCCCTCCGAATCGATCACGGTGTCGCGGTACCCCATGGCACGAAGCGCTCTCGCGATCTCCGCCTCCATCCCGCGGAGCCGTGCGATGTGCTCCGGCGGCACCTCGATGCGGGCCGTCGCCCCATGGTGGCGCACGCGGACCTGGAGGAACCCGCGGCCTCGGAGGAAGTCCTCCGCAATCTCGACCTGACGCAGCAACTGGACCGTGATCGGAGTGCCGTGGGGGATGCGGGAGGAAAGGCATGCGTTGCTCGGCTTGTCCCAGAACGAGAGTCCGAGGTCGCGGGCGAGGGACCGCACCTCGAGCTTCGCGAGGCCTGCGTCGACGAGGGGATGCCAGAACCCCGCCTCGTCCATCGCGCGGATCCCCGGGCGGACGTCGCCGAGGTCGCTGAGGTTGATCCCGTCCGCGATCGCGGCGAACCCCTCCCGCCGGGCGATCGGTACGAGCTCGGCCGCCAGCCCCTCCCGGCAGAAGTAGCACCGGTTCGTGGGGTTCGTCCGGTACTCCTCGGACTCGAGCTCCGACGTCGCGATCACCCGCAGCGGGATCCCAATCTTCATGGCCTGGGTCGTCGCGGCATCGACCTCGTGCCGGGCCAGCGACTCCGAATCCGCCAGGACGGCGAGGGAGTCGTCCCCGAGCGCGTCGTGGACGATCTTCGCGACGAGGCCCGAGTCCACGCCCCCGGAGTACGCGACGAGGACCCGCCCCCGCCGGCCCACCGCCTCGCGGATCGCGTCGTACTTCCTCTGGAGCTCTGCATCCATGACGGTGTGGAATGCGGGCTCTCCGGAATAAACTCGCGGATTGCACGGGACCCGCGGCAAAGTCCATAGCCCATCGCCGGAATGCCCCCGCCCTTGTCGAACCTCGCCCGCCTCGAGTGCCCGACGTGCCACAAGACGTACGAGGCCTCCGCGCCGCGGAATGTCTGCGATTGCGGCCGGCCCCTGTTCGCGCGCTACGACCTTGGCGGGGTGACCCGCGAATCCCTCCTCCCGCGGCGGGACCTGTGGAGGTACCTCCCCGTCCTCCCGATATCGTCCGAGGACCACGCGCTCACCCTCGGGGAGGGCGGCACCCCGCTCCTCCACTGCCCCGCGATCGAGAAGACCTACGGCGTCTCGCGGGTGTTCGTGAAGGACGAGGCCGCGAACCCGACGGGGACGTTCAAGGCCCGCGGGATGGCGGTCGCGGTGTCCCGCGCGAAGGAGCTCGGCCTCACCCGCCTCGCGGTCCCGAGCGCGGGGAACGCGGGGAGCGCGCTCGCCGCGTACGCCGCGAAGGCGGGGATCGAGTCCCTCGTCGTCGCGCCGAAGGACACGCCGCTGTCGATCCTCCAGGAGACGGTCCTATTCGGCGCCCGCCTCTTCCTCGTCGACGGGACGATCACGCAGGCGGGGGACATCGTGAAGGCCGCGTGCAAGGAGACGGGGCATTTCAACGTCGCGACGATGTACGAGCCGTACCGGGTCGAGGGGAAGAAGACGATGGGGTACGAGCTGTTCGAGCAGCTCGGCGGGCTCCCGGACTGGGTCGTCTTCCCGACGGGGGGCGGCACCGGCGTCGTCGGGCTGTGGAAGGCGTTCCAAGAGCTGAAGGAGCTCGGATGGCACGACGGGCCCCTGCCGAAGATCGCTTTCGTCCAGGCGAAGGGGTGCGCCCCGATCGTGAAGGCGTTCAAAGACGGCAAGGAGGGTTCGGAACTCTGGAAGAACCCCGTGACGATCGCTCCCGGGCTCCGGGTCCCGAAGGCCCTCGGGGACACCCTCGTCCTAAAGGCGGCGCGGGAGAGCCGCGGGACGGGCGTCGCGGTCGAGGACGAGGCGATGCGGGCGGGGGTCTCGGAGTTCGCGCGGCTCGAGGGGATCGGCGCCTGCTACGAAGGCGGGGCGACCCTCGGCGCCCTCCGGCAGCTCGTGGAGGGCGGGACCGTGAAACGGGACGATACCGTCGTGCTGTTCAACACGGGGACGCCTCTGAAGAATCCCCGGGCCCCGGTCGGGATGAAGGTCGCCACGGTCGAGAGCTCGAAGGAACTCGTTGGACGCCTCGAGCCCTGACGTCGTACGGGGATCACCAGGGCGCTCCGTCAGGGCGTCCGGCGGACCCGTCGGCTCACGGGGATCGGGACGGCCAGCCCCAACGCGAAGATCAGGCCGTCCACGAGCATGCCGACGTCCAGGACCGGGGGAATCACGAGGGCCCCCGTAACCGCGGAGAAGATTCCTGTCATCGCCTCCCCGACCACGAAGGGGAACGTCCCGATGAGGAACGCCTTGCTTCGGCGGCGAGGGTCGCTCGACAGGGGGCGCCGGAGGGCAACGGCTACGCCAAAGGCCAGGAGGACAAGAGAGAACGCCACGGCGACGAGAGGCTTCATGTTGTCGATGCGAACGAGCACGAACTGCACGGGCTCTGCGGTCCCAAGGCGGTCCACGGAGCGGTATCGGATCGTATGGTCCCCGACGCCGAGGAAGAACGGTCTGTCGTACGTGGCCCATGCCCCGCCGTCGATGCTGTACTCGATCCGTGCGACGCCGCTTCCCGCGTCCGTCGCGCTGAGAGTGAAGCGTGACTCAACGGAGAGGATCCCTGAAGGGATCGCGAGCGACGTCGTCGGCGGCGTGTTATCGAGGATGATGCTGAGGGTCTGCACGGGTTCAGCGTTCCCGAGAAGGTCCGTCCCGCGGTAGTACAGCGTCCTCGGGCCGTCATCTCCCGAGGCGCCGAACGGAACCGTATAGGGGGTCCAAGTCAGGCCGTCGAACGAGTATTCTAGGGTCGCGACCCCCACGGGAACGACCCCGCCATCCACCGTCGTCAGGGAGAACAGGGTCTCGGACGTCACGAAACCGCCCGTGTGGGTTGGACCCGAGACCTCGCGGGACGTTGCGGGGGGCGTGTTGTCGAGGATGAGCGGGAGGGCCTGCACGGATTCCGAGTTCCCGAGAAGGTCCGTGCTCCGGAAGTACAGGGTCCTCGGACCCTCGGCCCCGAGGAGCGAAATCGGATTCGTGTACGCGATCCAGGTCAGCCCGTCGAAGGAGTACTCGAGCGTCGCCACCCCCACGGGGACGACGCCCCCGTCGGTCGTTGTCAAGGAGAACAGTGTCTGCGAGGTCACGAATCCTCCGGTGTACGTCGGACCGAAGACCGCGTAGGAGGTCGTCGGCGGAGAGTCGTCGATGATCAGGGGAACGGTCTGCACGGGCTCCGGGTTCCCGAGAAGGTCCGTCCCTCCGTAGTACAGGGTCCTCGGGCCTTCGCCCCCGGACACGCTGAATGGAATCGAGTAGGGGATCCATGTCAGCCCGTCGAAGGAGTACTCGAGCGTCGCCACCCCCACGGGGAAAACCCCGCCGTCCGTCGTGGTCAGGGAGAAGCGCGTCTGGGAGGTCACGAACCCTCCTGAGTAACTCGGGCCGGAGATCGCGTGGGACGTCGTGGGCGGCGTGTTGTCCGCCCGGAGCGTCCTCGTCTGGACTGCCTCCACGTTCCCGACGTTGTCCTCGCTGTACCACCCGACGACGTGCTCCCCTTCGGGTGCGAGGGTGAACGGGGCCGTGTATGGGGTCCACGGACCGGAGTCGATGTGGTACTCCGTGCGGGCGATCCCGGTCCCGCTCCGGTCCTGGACGGTGAGGGTCAGGGGGGTCGAGGAGGTCACGTACGTGCCGGCGTAGTTCGGAACCCCCAGATTCAGGCTCGTGATCGGAGGCGGATACACGTTCGCTGTCCACACGTAGCGGTTGTTCGCCTCGTTCACCTCCGGGACGGTGCCCCCGGAGTCGACCTCGGCGACGATCTGATAGGTCCCGGGAGCGGAGGGGGAGACCCATGTCGCGGTGAACGGCCCCGCCACCTCGCTCGCCGCGAGGGGTGGAATGGAAAAGGAAGCGAAGGGGGATCCCGGGGTCGATGCGTTGAAGAACGTCACCGTCGAGCTCGTGTTCGCGGCGACGCTCCCGGAGTTCACCACGCCAATCCTCAACGAGACCGGCAACGATTCACCGACCTGGATTCCGGACGAGGGCTGGGGGCTCGTGGGGACGTAGTCCGGGAGCGGAACGGAGGCCGATTGGATGGAGAAGTCGTCGTAGTACGCGGTCCCGGCGTCCCCCGCTGTGCTGATGTCCCCGAAGGCGATGACGGTCGGGGCGAACGTGGAGGCCGCGCTCACGGACAGGGAGTCCACGTAGGTCCCGTCAATGAAGAGGCACTGGATCCCGCGGGTCCCGTCGATCACCGTCTCCAGGAGGTGCCATGCGCCCGTCGTGAGAGTTCGAGGGTACGTCTGCATCGTGTCCGGCCCCCCGTTCCGCGTCCAGATCCTCCAGAACATCGTGTTCGGGGGGACCCAATAGAGCTGCGTCTCGATGTCCGCGGTGCCGAACACGGGGTTCCAGTTCGCCAGCGTCTCCACGGCGAATGCGGCTCCCGGCCCCCACGTCGCGACGTGGAACCAATACGTCATGACGTGGACCGCAGGAGGAGCGGACAGGTCCTGCACCGCGTTCTGGGCCCCTCCGACGGACAGCACCCGGGCGGACTTGGCCCCCGAGTGGAAGGTCGTGGTGGAGATCGTTGGCGGGCTCACCGGGGGCAGCGTGTACCAGCTCGCGAGGTCGGCTTCGAACCCGGGGTTCTGGACGATTTCCGTGGCGGGATCGTTGAAATAGGAGCTTCCCCCGCAGGTCCACGGGCCCGCCGCCTCCGATGTCGGGGCGAGCAAACCGATGGAGGCGACCAGGAGTCCCAGCGCGAACAACGACACCAGACGGCGGCTCACCATGCCCTCCCGCCCGGCACCCCAAAGTCGGTCCGGGGCAAGAGATTTTCGGTCGCTGTCAAGCGAGCTTCGCGACCTCGCTGGCGACGACGCTCGCGTCCGGAGGCACCTTCGGGTCCTCCGTGACCCACTTGTACCGGATGATTCCGTCCTTGTCTAGGACGAACACGGACCGTTTCGAAACCCCGTCGTAGTCCCCGAGCTTCGCGTACAGAACGCCGTACGCCCTGCTCGCGGTCTTGTTCCAGTCGCTCAGGAGAGGGTACGGGAGGTTGTGCATCGCGCGGAACGCCTTGTGGCTCGCCGCGCTGTCCGTGCTCACCCCGAAGACCTTCGCGCCGAGCCTCTGCAACCCCTCGAACCCGTCCCGGAGCTCGCACATCTGGCGGGTGCACACGCCCGTGAAGTCGAACACGTACCAGCTCAGGACGATCGGGCCCGCCCCGAGTTCCTGGGACAGGGTGACCTTCTTCCCCTCGTCGCTCGGCATCGTGAATTCCGGCGCCTTCTCACCGACGTCGACCATGCCCGGGGTCCGCCGAGGTGCGGGGTCCGGATAATCCTTTCGCGGAGGGCCCTTCGACCTTCGTCGCGCCCGGACCTTTCATGGTCGTCTACGTACCGGTAATTACCAAAGTTATGTCCCCAATAGTAATCGTGGGACGGGCGTGGGAAACGGGGGAGACGCGAAGTCGAGCCGGCTGTGGCTCGTGATCATCGGCATCTGGGCGGCCGCGACGGGGGTCCTCGTGTGGCGACTCCCCCCCGGAATCCTCGCGTCCCCCGCGTTCGCGTTCCTCGTCGCGTGCCTCTCGTTCTTCCTCCTCTCCGGGGTCTTCAACATCGTCGTGAACGTCGCCTCCCACGTCCTCCGGGAGAGGCCTCCCGTGGGTGGACCCACATCCGCGGGTCCGGTGGCGATCCTCTACTGCACGTACAACGACTTCGACCGGGGGGCCGCGGAGAGCCTGTTCACGCTCTCGTACCCGGACCTCCGGGTCTGGATCCTGGACGACTCGACCCGAGAGGGGTGTCGCGCGGAGGTGGACGCGTTCGCGGCGGCATCGAGGGCCAAGGGGCTCCGGA
>JAIBJG010000003.1 GCA_020029475.1 Methanobacteriota archaeon
GATCGTCTTCCCCTCGATCTTCGCCTCGATCATCTGGAGGAGCGCCTCCCGGTACCGGTCCTTGAAGCGGGAGGGGTCGAAGTCCGTGACGAGCGCCTGAACGAGGTTCATCGCGAGCTCCATCTCCGTATCAGAGATCGTAATCGGCTTCGTGGCAGGGGGTTCCGGCGGGGACTTCACCTCGTCCGCATAGTACAGGGTCGTCAGGACGAGGGCGCCGTTCACGGGCCGCAACGCCACGATGTGCTCCTTCCGCCACATGGTCGCTTGGGCGATGGCGACCTTCCCCGTCCGCAGGAGGGCCTGCCGGAGGAGCTCGAAGGGCTTCACGCTCGTCTCCAGGGGGCCGAGGAAGTACGTGGATTCGTAGAACAGCGGGCCGATGTCTCCCGCCTCGACGAACCCGTTCACGTTGATGTGCGCACTCGACTCCACCCGAACGCTCTCGATCTCGTCGTCCGTCAGGATTACGTACTGGGCCTTCCCCACCGCGTACCCCTTCACCATCTCCTTTGACTCCACGGGGATGTTGTCCACGGGGCACATGTACGGCCGCTTCAAAGGCGTCCGACACGTGGCGTGGAGGGTCGTGAACGAGATGTCCTTCGTCTCCGTGGCGGTGTACAGCTTCACGGGGATGTTCACGAGGCCGAACGAGATGCTGCCGCTCCAGATCGCACGGGCTGCTGGCATGGTGGTCCCTGCCCGGCCGCGCCACACGCTCGGGCGTATTAGAGGCTTCGCCCCCCGCACGGCGGCAAGTGCGCTGCGCGGTTCCAGTTAACATGTTGACTGTTCCCCGAGTACTCTCAAGCCACCTCCTCCGATAAGAGCTATTATATAGCTCTTCATGGGGATATCCGATGTCCGAGGGGTGGCGCCCCGGCGGCGAGCTCTGCGCCGACCCGTCTAACCCTTTTCGTCCATCGAAGCTTCGTCCCAAAGGCGGATCCGGTACCCGTCGGGATCCTTGAGCTCGGCCCCGTATCCCCAGAATCGGTTCCTCGGCGGATGAACGAAACGGACTCCCCCGGCGGAAAGCTGGCGATACTTCGTGTCCACATCCGTGACCTGGAAATAGAGGATGCATCCTCTGGTTTGGACATCGTCTGGACTCTGCTCGAGTAGCAGGGTGAGTTTCGCGTCGTCTTCGAGGGCCGCCACCTTCCTTCTCGCGATCTCGAACTCCACCTTGAAGCCGAAGTGGTTGACGTATCAGTCCCGGGATGCTCGGACGTCGTGGGCTGCGATCCGGATGTGGTCCAGCTTCACCATGCCATCACGGCCGAGGGAAGGATGCTCGGCCCGATAACCGTGTTCCCGGTCGGACTTCCAGTTAACGTGTTAACTGTTCTAGGAGGCGGACCCGCAGCTCGCTTGGAGGGAACGCTCAGGCGCCCGGCGTGATCTTGATCGCCTTCGTGGGGCATGCGGACTCGCACGCCATGCAGTCGATGCAGTCGCTCTCCCGGATCGGGTCGGACTTGTCCGTCCGCCACTGGTCCCACTCGGGGGTGCCCTTATCGACGATGTGGTCCGTCCCCGTGCCTTTGTGACCCGGGTTCAGCTGCCACTCGAAGACGTCCACCGGGCAGACGTCCATGCAGACGCCGTCCGCGACGCACGCCTCAAAGTCGGTTGCGACGTGGCTGCCGTGGATTCCGAGTTTCGTGGGGTACGGCTTCCCGTTCAGGTCGTACCGCTGGATGCCCTCCGCGAAGACCTTGTGGCTGAGGTGCTCGCCGGTCACGGCGTACTCGTCCGGCTTCTGGAGGAAATCAGGGTCGATCGGCTTCGGTTCGTAGTCCACTTGCCGGACAGTCATGCGGCCACCGATTGGGGAAGACGGCGGGGGTTCTTGAACCATTGCTTTTGGAGGCGCTAGACGAATCGTGTCGGGGTCCCCCGGAAGGGAACGCGCGGACGGCATCCGGCGCGCGCAAAGGTATCCGTTTGGATAACTACGGGACAACTACCTTAAACGCGGCGGGGAATCGATGGAGGCGCCATGAAGAAACGGCGTGCACCCGCCCGCGCGGCGATCCGGTACCTCGTGCTCTGGTGGCAGGCCCAGGTCCCCTACGCGGCCGTGTTCGACGACGAGATCGCGGCGCATGCCGCGGCGAGCGTCCGGAACGCGATCGTCGTGGAGATCTCGGGGACCGCCCTGAAGTTCGAGAAGGTCGTCGATTACTACCGTCGCGACGATGCGGGACGACCGATGCCCGCGGAGTGGCGGGACGTCTCCGGACCGATCGCGGTCCCGTGGGCGCCTCGGCCCCGACCCGCGTTCGCGTAGGGACCTCGGGGCGCCGGCACCGTCGAGGATTCGCACGATCCCGCAACCGTCTGCACCACCAACTTTCTCCCGTGCGATTCGCTTGTAGAAACGATTATAGCCCTCGCGCCTCATCGGAGCGTTCGGTCCCCCGATGGCCGCCGAAGTCTACGAGTGCCCGAGCTGCGGGGCCTCCGTCGACCAGGAGGCCACGGAGTGTCCGAAGTGCGGGGAGATCTTCGAGGCGTCCGCGCTGCAGGTCGACGCGAAGGAGCCGACGAAGACCGCGGGCCGCCGCGAGCGGTTCCTGTTCTACACTGGCGTCCTCCTCGTCCTCGCGGGCGGGCCCGGCATCGCCGTGGGTTCGTGGCTCCACGACATCCTCCGGATCCCGATCGGCGGGTTCGCGTACGACGCGTTCGGGTGGCTGAACCGCCTCGTCGCCGCGACCGGACTCGTGATCCTGATCGTGGGGATCGTCCTCCTGATCCTGTCGATGCGGCTCGGGTCCGCGGCGTCGGAAGAGGATTACGACGTCGGGGTGCCGCGGAAATCGTGAGCCGCGGGACGCACGTTTTCGGACGCGATTCGCAGGAGAGATTTTCCGTTCCCAATAGGGTTAAATAGCGTCCTAAGGATACGAAGGGATTGCGGGCCCGAGGGGTCCAGGGGAAGGAGGATGTCGCAGTTCGGGTCGGGCTTCCGGCCGCCAGCCAGCCCCGTCGAGGAGGGCAAGGTCTACGAGGCGAAGATCGAGGACATGGGCCGCGAGGGCGACGGCTTGTGCCGGGTCGCGAACTTCGTCGTGTTCATCCCCGGCACGAAGGTCGGGGACCAGGTGAAGTTCAAGGTGACGAAGGTCCTCCGCCGGGTCGCGTTCGGCGAGGTCGTCCACGAGCAGGCGGGGCCGACCGACGGCCGTGTGACTTCCGCCCGCCAGGACACGCCTTAGAGGACTTTCGAGAGCTCGTCCGCGAGCTCCTCGAGGAACGTCCGGTCCACGGGACCGAACGCGTCGAGGGCGTCCGAGTCGATGTCGATCTCCCCGATCGCGACGCTGTCCCGGAGGATCGGGACGACGATCTCGGACCGGGTCTCCGGGAAGCACTCCAGGTACCGCGGGTCCTTCGAGACGTCGCCGATGACGACGGTCTCGTTCGTCCGGGCCGCGAGCCCGCAGATCCCCTCGCCGATCGGGATTCGGACGTGCTGGGTCGCGTGGGGGCCGCTCCACGCGCGGAGGACGAGGTCGTCCCCCTCCACGGCGTACACGCCCACCCAGTTGTAGTGCGGGAAGGTGCGGCGGAGCTCCTTCGCGACGAAGTCGAGGATCGCCTTCGGCTGGCTCCCGCTCCGGACGACCCTGTGGAGCTTCTCAAGGGACACCTCGTAGTCCGCGGGTCCCTTCTCCCCCGCCATCACCTCGCCGAACTTCCCGACTCCCTTCACGGCACCGCCTCGCCCGTCGAACGGAGGACGCGGGGATAAGGGTTGCGAGCCGGGCCGAAGGCGCGGTTGTGGGCTCCGGTGGTGGACCTCGGGCCCCAGCGCCCGGGTTTCGGCGCGAACCCCTCATCTTCGGCTCCGGCCAATCTTTATGTAGGCACGGCGGCGTGAGAACCGCACAAGCATCCCTCCACAACGAGGCCGTTCACGACTTTTCCCGTCGAACGGCCTCCCATCTTTTGGGGTTTCGATTGTGAGAGCCGAGCTTCGGACGGACGGCGGATTTTTATAGGCCCTCGACCATCTTCCCTACGCTTTACCAAAAGCATCCCTCCACAACGAGGCCGTTCGGGATTCCTGAACGGCCATTTTTCTTCGTCTGATCGGCGGGCGCTCGCTCCAAGGTCAGGCCATGGGAGGGATCCGAATCCCGCGGGCGTCGATCCGCACCCTCCTCCCTTCGATGTGGAGCCGGCCCTCCGCGAACAGCCGCACCGCGAGGGGGAGGAACACGTGCTCCTGCTCGAGGATCCGCGCCGCAAGGGTGTCCGGGGTGTCGTCGTCGAGGATCGGCACGGCCTTCTGCAGGATCACGGGCCCGCCGTCCACGCTCTCGTCGACGAGGTGGATCGTGCACCCGCTCACCTTCGCCCCCCATGCGATCGCGTCCGCCTGCGCGCGGGCTCCGGGGAACGCCGGTAGGAGGGACGGGTGGATGTTCACGATCCGCTGGGGGAACTCCCGCACGAAGTACGGCGTCACGAGCCGCATGAAGCCCGCGAACACGACGAGGTCGACCCGCTTCTCCCGCAGGACGCGGACGACCTCCCGCTCGAACGCCTCCCGGTCCTTCCCATAGGAACGATGGTCGATCACGACGGCGGGGACGCCGGCCGTCCCGGCGCGGTCGATCACGGGGGCGCCCGGGACGTTGCAGATCAGGACCGCGAGGTTCACGTCGAGCTCCCCGCGGGACTTCGCGTCCACGAGGCTCTGGAAGTCCGTGCCCCGACCCGACGCGAGGACGCCGACGTTGATCCGCGCCATGGGACCCCTCAATGCTTGAACAGCCGCAGGCCCGTGAACGCCATCGCGATCCCCTGCCCATCCGCCGCCGCGATCACCTCGGGGTCCCGGATTGATCCCCCGGGCTGCGCGACCGCCGCGACGCCTCCCTTCGCGAGCTCGTCGAGGCCGTCCCGGAACGGGAAGTACGCATCGCTCACCGCCACGCTTCCCTTCGCGGCGGACCCCGCCTTGTAGCAGGCGAGCATGCACGCGTCCACCCGGCTCATCTGGCCCGCCCCGATCCCGACGGTCCGGTCGTCCTTCGCGAGGACGATCGAGTTCGACTTCACGTAGCGGCTCACGCGGACCCCGAACGCCATGTCCCGGAGCTGCTCCCGGGTCGGCTTCTTCTTCGTGACGATCTCCCAGGAGTCCGGCCGGAGGTCCGGGAAGTCCGTCGTCTGGACGAGGACGCCCCCGAGGACCCGGACCATGTCGAGGCCGCGGTCCCCGCGGAGGTCGCCGCGGGTCTCCATGATCAGGAACGCGCCCTTCTTCTTCCCCTCGAGGATCGCGAGGGCCCCCGGGTCATAGCCGGGGGCGATCACCGCATCGAGGACGTGCCCTTTCATCGCTTTCGCGGTCGCGAGGTCGACCGTGCGGTTCACGCCGACGACCCCGCCATACGCGGAGGTCGGGTCCGCGGCGTGCGCGGCCCGGTACGCGGGGGCGAGGGACGGGGCGAGGGCGACGCCGCACGGGTTCGTGTGCTTCACGACGACCGCGGCGGGCCCGTCGAACTCAAGCGCGATTCGGAGGGCGGCGTCGAGGTCGAGGAGGTTGTTGTATGAGAGGTCCTTCCCGTTCAGCCGGGTCGCGGTCCCCACGCCGGCGGTCCGCCACGGCTCCAGGTACAGGGCCGCCTCCTGGTACGGGTTCTCCCCGTAGCGGAGGTCGGACCCCTTCGGGAGGGCGAGCCTCATCGCGGGAGGGAACCGCTGCCCGGCGCGGCGGGCGAGGTAGTTGTAGATCGCCGCGTCGTACCCGCTCGTGTATTCGAACGCCTCAAGCGCGAGGGCCTCCCGCGCGGGTTGGGGGACTCCGCCCGCCTTCAGGGCCTGGAGGACCTCGGAGTACCGGGAGGGTTTCACGACGACGGTGACGCGTCCCGCGTTCTTCGCGGCCGCGCGGATCAGGGAGACGCCCCCGATGTCGATGTTCTCGACCGCCTCCGCGTGGTCCACCCTCGGTTTCGCGACGGTCTCCTCGAACGGGTACAGGTTCGCGACGACGAGGTCCACGGGCTCGATGCCGTACCGCGCGAGCTCCGCCTCGTTCCCCTCCACCGCGAGGATCGCGGCGAAGATCTTCGGATGGAGGGTCTTCACGCGCCCGCCGAGGACCTCGGGCTGCCCCGTGTACTCGGAGACGCTGCGGACCGGGACCCCCGCCGCCCGGAGGGCCTTCGCGGTCCCGTCCGTCGCGAGGATCTCGTATCCAAGGGAGGCGAGGCCTTTCGAGAAGTCGACGATGCCGTGTTTGTCCGACACGCTCAGGATTGCGCGTCGTACTCCCGGCATTATTATTACCACGTCGCAATGGCCGCTATCGGATTAAGGTTTCGTATGGGTGGGGCAAGAGTGCGCGGGAGCGATGCCTCCGGATCGCGGGACCCCGCGGTGCGTTGTTATCTCTAAGTAGAGGTAACGCGGAGGCAATCCGCATCCCGTGGCGGGTCACACCTCGGGGCGCGGCAGGAGGCCCGCCCCCTTCACGATCGCGGGGACCGCGTCCTCCCAGTCCACCGCCATCAGGTGGACTCCGCGGACCCCCTCGATTTTCCGGAGGGCCTCCACGGCCTCCACCGCGATCGCGATCCCCTCCGCCTTCGGGTTCGCGGCCCGCTCGATCCGCTTCACGACCTCCGGCGGCACGACGATCCCGGGGACCTTCTCGTTCATGAACCGCGCGGCCTTCGCGGACTTCAGCGGGACGACTCCCGCCAAGATGTGGAGCTTCTCGTGGATCCACTCCTTCCGGACGAGGTGCATCCACTCCTCGAACCCGTCGAGGTCGAAGATCGCCTGGGTCTGCACGAAGTCCGCGCCCGCCTCCGCCTTCCCCCGCAGGTTCACGAAGGAGTCCTCCATCCGCCCGCCGAACGGGTTCGCGGTCGCGCCGATGAAGAGGGGAGGCCGCGGCTCCACGGGGTCCCCGCCACGGAGGACGCCCCGGTCCCGGAGGTCCCGGAGGGTCTCGAGGAACGCCTCCGTGTCGAGGTCGAACACGCCCGCCGCGCCCGGCTCGTTCCCGGACTTCGGGTCGTCCCCGCCGAGGGCCATCACGTTCCGCACCCCGAGGGCGGACGCCCCGAGGACGTCCGCCTGGAGGGCGATCCGGTTCCGGTCCCGCGTCACGACCTGCATCACGGGCTCCAGCCCCTCCCGGACCAGGAGGACCGCGCCCGCCCAGCTCGCCATGTGCACGCGGGCCCGCGGGCTGTCCGTCACGTTGAGCGCGTCCGCGCTCCCCCGGAGGCGACGGGCGGACGCGAGGAGCGGGGAGGGGTCCGGGGACGCGGGCGGGACGACCTCCGCGGTCACCGCGAACCGCCTCCCGAGGAGGACCCGCTCCAGGCGGCTCCCGCTCCTCACCGGAGACGGCGCGGCCCCATCCTCCATGGCGGCTCGAAGTCGGCGAGTTCACTAAAGCCTTTCGGAGCGGGAGACCGCGGGGGCAGTTCTAAATCCCGAGGCGGGCATCCGCGCGCACCGCATGTCCGCCGTGGGACTTCTCTCCGTGGCCCTCGCGATCAAACGCGGAGCGAAGCGCCCCCCGACGCGGCTCGAGGTCCGCATCGAACCCGGGATCGACTTCGAGTCGAACCACGTCGTGTACCGCGTGACGGTGCGGAATCGCGGGGAGGCCACCGCGAGGGACGTGTTGATCACGCCGAAGGTCCTCCAGGGCCCGTTCTTCCTCGACGAGCCCCCGAAGGCGGTCCCCGTCCTGAAGCCGGGGACGTTCGGGACCGCGAGCTGGAGGATCGTTGCGACCGGGGAGCCCGGGGAGCTTGAGGTCGGCGCCCGCGTCGCGTACTGGGACCGGGAGGGGGAGACCCGCCACGAGGCCACCGCGCCCCCGATGCGGATCGACCTCCGGCCCCCCGCGATGCGGCCCGTGTACGTGAGCCCCGCCGCCCTGAGGGAGCGGGCCTCCCGATCCCTCTCCGTCCAGGACGCGTTCGACCTTCCCATCCCCGCGGAGCGGGCGTTCCCCGTCCTCGTCGACGCGCTGTCCCGGGAGGGCCTGGAGAAGATCGAGGAGACGACGCACGCGAGCGGGCGGGAGTTCGTCGGGCAGGCGAGCTTCCACGGGCTCGACCGGCGGAAGACCTCGTACGCGGTGCGGATCGTCGCGTCCCGCGCCGGGGCCGCGTCGACCCTGAAGCTCCTCGTGTTCGTCCAGGCGGAGGAGTCCCTCTTCGGGTTCACCTGGCGGGTGCGGGAGTCCGTCCACCGGGCCCTGGGGGTCCGCCTCACCAGCCGTAGATCTCCGTGAGGGCGACGGCCCGCCGCATCCGGAGGAACTCCCGCACGTGGGCGAACATCCGCGGGTCCCGGGCCGCCCGCCGGAGCCCCGCGAGGGCGGAGACCTCCCTCCAGTCCGTTCCCTCGAGGAGGTCCCCGACGAAGTTAAGCACGCCGTCGTCCCACCGCCGGAGCCGTTCGATCATCCAATACAGGACGGGGTCCAGGAACGGCGAGCCGCGGAGCATCCCGTCGTACGCGTCGAGGCGGCCCTCCGCGGCGAGCTCCCCCGCGACCCTGCCGGACCAGAGGGCGGCGTGGATCCCGCCGCCGTTCAGCGGGTTCGTGACCCCCGCCGCGTCCCCGACGATCGCGACGCCGTTCTCGGAGTACCTGCGGAAGTCGAAGCGGTACGGGATCTGTCCCGCGATCGTCTGGAGTCGGCGGGACGGGTCGATCCCGTGCTCCCGGCAGAAGCCCTGGAGGGCGGCGTGCGCGTCGAGGTGGCCCCCCGCGCCAACGTTCACCTCGTCCCCGCGAGGGAAGATCCACGCGTACCCGCCATCGTACCGAGGCGCGAAGTACAGGAGGAACCGGTCCGGTTCCGGGGTCCGGACGTCGGACGCGGAGAACCGCCACTCGTACGCCCGTACGCAGTCCGACCGCACGAGGAGCCCCGTCCACCGAGCGACGAGGGTCGCGGGGCCGTCCGCCCCGATCACGGCGGGCGCGGTCCACGTCGTCCCGTTCGTGCGGACCTCCCACCGGCCCCCGCTCCGAGCGACGGACGTGACCCGGTGCCCCAGGGAGAGGGTCGCCCCCGCGTCCACTGCGCGGTCCGCGATCGAGGCGTCGAACGCCGCGCGGTCCACCGCGTATCCCGGGAGGCGGGTGATGTCGAACCGCTTCCCGCTCGGCACGACCCCCTGGGCCCCGCGGACCTCCTGCCGGACGTACGCAGAATCGGGCCGGAGCCCGTTCGACTCGAGGGCGAAGCGACTCACGCCCTCCGCGCACTGCACGGGCTCCCCGACGGCCCGCTTCTTCTCGACCAGGGCGACCCGGAGCCCGCCCCGGGCCGCGGCGAGGGCCGCCATCGACCCCGCGGGGCCCGCCCCGACGACGACGAGGTCCGCCTCCATCGGACTCCGTATCGGGGACGCCGCGATAAAAGGGGTGGCAATGGGTTGTACGGTTCTGTCCGTTCTTCCTCAGCCCGTTCGGGCAATCGGAAACAATCGGGTGTCATCGTGCATAATCGGGAACGAACCTTTTTATCGGACATCCAGCTTTAGATGGCCGGGGTTGTTGGCGGCAACCTCCCCCCTCCTTGAAACCCCACCGTCAGCAACCCCTTTTATCCGGGGGCTCGGGGGCGGGGGAGGCGCTGCCGGGGATCCGCGGTCCTAGTGGATCACGGAGCGTCCGTGGTTCGTGACGTTGTACACGTATGGCGGGACGCCCCGCTTCAGGGCGCGGGCCCGCTGCTTCGAGACGAGGGAGATCGCCTCGAGGACGCGGAGGTTCGTGTTCACGGCGTACTCGGACATCTGGAGCTCCTCCGAGAGTTCGACGCCCGTGACGTCCGGGCGGGTCGTGAGGTACACGAGGATCGCGCGCCGGGGCTCCGTGAGCGCCTCCGCGGTCATCCGCCGGGCGGGGGGGCTGTCCAGGGACATCCGCTCGTAGATCTTCGTGCCCCGTTCGGACGGGGAGACCGTGACCGTGCAGAGGGCGTCCTTCTCGATCTCGAGAATGTGCTTGTACACGGCGACGGGGGCGATGCCGAGCTGCTCCGCGATCTCCGGGATTGCCGTGTCCTTGTTCTTGTACAGCTTGTTCTCCACGACAATGCTGAGGACCTCGCGCTGGCGTTCCGTCAGGCTGCGAAGGTCATTCGCGGCGATCATACCGGCGCCATCCCGACGTTCGAATATGAAGCTTCCCGTCTGATTTGCACCCGCGATTCCGACTCTCGTATTTTTATTCGGTGCGCCGATACGTCGCGGGGACCCAATGGGTGCGACGATCATCGACGGGAAGCGGATCGCGGACGCGGTGCGCGCGGAGCTCCGCCCCCGAATCGCGGGGCTGAGGGCGAGGGGCGTGACCCCCGGGCTCGCCGCGGTGATCGTCGGGGACGACCCCGCCTCCGTCCTGTACGTGAAGATGAAGTCGCAGGCGTGCGAGGAGATGGGCCTGCACTCCGTGACCCTGCGCCTTCCCGCGGACGCGCCGGAGGCCGGCCTCCTCGCGGAGGTCCGCGGGTTGAACGCGGACCCCGGGGTCCACGGGATCCTCGTCCAGCAGCCCCTCCCCTCGCAGATATCCACGATGCGGGCGGTGTCCTCCGTGTCCGTGGACAAGGACGTGGACTGCTTCCACCCCGAGAACGTGGGCCTCGTCCTCATCGGCGCGCCGCGGTTCGCACCCGCCACGCCCGCGGGCGTCATCGAGCTCCTCGTCCGCAGCGGGAACGACCCCGGGGGCAAGCACGTCGTGATCCTGGGCCGGAGCAACATCGTGGGGAGGCCCCTCGCGGCCCTCCTCATGCAGAAGGCGGCGGGCGCGAACGCGACCGTCACGGTCTGCCACTCCGCGACGCGGGACCTCCCGGCGATCACGAGGACCGCGGACATCCTCGTCGCCGCGATCGGGCGGGCGGAGTTCGTCACCGCCGCGATGGTGAAGCCGGGGGCTGTCGTCATCGACGTCGGGATCAACCGTGTCGCGGACGCCACGAGGAAGTCGGGGTTCCGGACCGTGGGGGACGTGCGGTTCGCGGAGGTGAGCGGTGTCGCGAGCGCGATCACGCCCGTCCCGGGGGGCGTGGGGCCGATGACGATCGCGATGCTCCTGTCGAACACGGTCCGCGCGGCGGAGATCGCGGCCGCCTAGCCGCCGGATCCCGGGAGAGCCGCTCCGCTCGAATCCGGGGGAGGCGGGCCGTCCGCCTCCGGGGAGCCGCGGTCCGCGCCTAGGACGGATAGAAGACCGCGAGCACGTTCGCCGTCTGGTACCGGTCGTTCGCGTCCGCGCCGACGACCATCCAGCCGTCGACGTAGAACGTGTACGTCCCCGCCGTGACAGGGAACACGTTCTGGAAGGTCCCGGACCGTTCCGTCAGGGTCTGCGTGGGTTCGCTCGCCTCGATCGTCGCGAACCAGTACCACGGGTAGCCTCCGCACGTCCCCGGTGCGTCGGACACGATCAGGGCGAGCCGGTCCTCGGTGCCCGTCGTGTGGGACAGGAGGACGTACACCTGGGCCGTCACGACGATGTTCCCGCCGGACGGGACGACGATCGTGACGGAGATCGCGTTGTAGTTCGTGCACGACGCCCCGATCGTGAGGCTCGCGATGTTCGTCCCGGTGCCCGCGGACGCCATGAGGGTGCCCGCCCCGGGAGGTCCCGCGGGACCGGCCGGTCCCGCGGGTCCCACGTCTCCCGTGAGACCCTGAGGGCCCACAGGCCCCGCGGGTCCCTGGGGTCCCGGGACGCCGGCGGCCCCGGGCCCGCCGGCGACTCCCGCCGGCCCGGGGATCGCCAAGGACAGGATCAGGGCGAGGATCGCGATGACGACCGCCGCCACGCTCAGTCCCATTCCCATCCGTCCGCCCCGCTCCCTCATCACGATGGGCGGGGGCGGCGCCGGCATCGGTTGCGGGGGTGCCGACATCCCCCCTTCTCCATAGGAAGATTGCATGCGGGTGATTGCGCTCCTGGGGAAATAAGCTTCGACGGGGGCCGACGCATCAAGAGACTCCTTAAGCGGCGCCGCGGGTTGGCGGGCCGGGAGCCGGAGATGAAGGTCCTCGTCGTGGGCGGAGGAGGGCGCGAGCACGCGATCGTGAAGGCCCTCGCGAGGAGCGGCCCCGACGTGTACGGAGTGATGGGGAACCCGAACCCGGGGATCCGCCGCGCGTCGAAGGAGGTACTGCTCCACGACGTCACGGACATCCCCACGATCGTCGCATGGGCGAAGGCCCGCGGGGTGGACCTCGCGGTGATCGGGCCGGAGGCCCCGCTGGCGGCGGGGATCGTGGACGCGCTCGAGACGGCGGGGATCCCCTCCATGGGGCCGGACCGGGAGGCCGCGCGGCTCGAGACGGACAAGGAGTTCACCCGGGACCTGATGCGGGAGCACGGGATCCCGGGGCTCGTCGAGTACCGGGCGTTCGACCGCCTCGAGGACTTCCGGGAGTGGCTCCGGGAGGTGGATTACGAGTTCGTGATCAAGCCCCTCGGGCTCACGGGCGGGAAGGGGGTGCGGGTGTGGGGGGACCACTTCCGCACGAAGGGGGAGGCGGAGGCGTACGCGAAGGAGATCCTGGATCACCGGATCGGCGGGCGGCCCAGGTTCCTCGTGGAGGAGAAGGTCGTCGGGGAGGAGTTCTCCCTCCAGGCGCTCTGCGACGGCGCCCGTCTCGTCCCGACGCCGATCGCGCAGGACCACAAGCGCGCGCATGAGGGGGACGAGGGGCCGAACACGGGAGGGATGGGTTCGTACTCGGACCCGGACCACCTGCTCCCGTTCCTGACCCCGTCGGACCGCGAGGCCGCGCTCGCGACGATGCGGGCGACCGTGGACGCGATGGCGAGGCGGGGGACGCCGTTCAAGGGCGTGCTGTACGGCGGGTTCATGGCGACCCGGGACGGCGTGCGCCTCCTTGAGTACAACGCGCGTTTCGGGGATCCGGAGGCGATGAACGTGCTGCCGATTCTGGAGGACGATTTCCTCGGGCTCTGCGTGCGGCTCGTGGACGGGAACCTCCCGCCGACGGCGCGGTTCGCGAGGAAGGCGACCGTCTGTAAGTACGTCGTGCCGTCGGGGTACGGGGTGAGACCGAAGGCGGGAGCGCCGATCGAGGTGGACGAGGCGGGGATCGCGAAGGCGGGGGCGGAGCTGTTCTACGCGAGCGTGGAGGAGAAGGACGGGCGGATCGTGACGACGACATCCCGGGCCCTCGCGATTGTGGGGGTCGGGGCCTCCCTCCCGAAGGCGGAGGCAGTTTGCGAGGCGGGGCTGCGCTGCGTCAAGGGGGACGCGTACGTCCGCCACGACATCGCGACCGCGAAGGCGATTCAGAGGAAAATCGAGCATGTGCAAAAGTTGAGGGGAAAGTGATCAGTCGTCTGCAGGTCTTGGAGTGAGAGTGCCAATCTTACATCTCGGGAGTGGGCGGCGCCCGAAACCTCTTTAGCCATCCGAGCCTTCAATCGGTCGTGAAGAACCTCCGGGACATCATCGGGGAGATCGAGTCCCGCCTCGATGAGAAGGACGAGGTGCGGGAGCTCGCCCTGAAATCGTCCCGGGCGATCGGGCGGCTCAGCAGCGCGTCAATCCATGGATTGCACAAGGGGGAGGACTCCGAGACCCCGCTCCGGGAGGCCCGTGACGAGGCGATGAAGCTCCGAAGTGTCCTGGAGGACCACCCGGACCTCATCCACTCCGGCTTCGTCGAGAACGCTCTTCAGGAGCTGTGCGAGGCCGCGATCCTCCACGCGATCGCGAACGGGAAGCCCCTGCCCGGACCGAAGGAGTGCGGAGCGACGGACGCGGCCTACCTCCTCGGGCTCGGGGATGTCGTCGGCGAGATCCGCCGGTTCGCGCTCGAGGAGCTGAGGCGGGGGAACGTCGCGAAGGCCGCGGACCATCTGAAAACGATGGAGGACATCTTCGACGTCCTGATTCGCTTCGACTACCCGACCGCCCTCGTCGCGCTGAAGCACAAGCAGGACGTCGCTCGGTCGCTGATCGAGAAGACCAGAGGCGAGGTCGCCGTCGCGACCCGCGGTAAGGCGCTCGAGGACAAGCTCGACCGGATCGAGGGCCGCATCTAACGATCCCCTTCTGGGGTCGGGTCCATTGGGCCGTACCAAGTTCGCACCGCAATGCGGGCGATTCCCCAGGCGAGGAGCGTTAGCCACACAACCTGGAACCAAGCGACGTTCCACCCCAGGAAGAACGGCCACCAGAAGAACGACAACACCGCCGTCACCCAATCGGGAGGGGCGAACTCTCCCACGATTGCGTACAGCACTCCCGCCGCCACGATGACGACCCCGACCCATGCGAACAGGAAAGCGAAAACGAACTGCCGTCGCAGGATTGTCGGGGGCAGGAGAATTCGGGCGACCGTTGCACGAGCGTCCATCGTCTCGGAGCGAGTGGGCGGGTATCCCGCAGCCCTCGGCGGGAGGTCCGCCGTTATCAGTATCACATACGGTAGCGAAACGTATTTAATGCACACTCCCGATGATTCGCCCCGCGCCTGCCGCCCTCGCGCCTCCCGATGACCGGGCCGTGGGGGTCGAGGGACCGACATGGCCGAAACTCGAATCCGCAGCGGCATCCCGGGGCTCGACAACCTAATCGAGGGCGGATTCCGGGACAAGACGTGCGTCGTCATCGTCGGCTCCAGCGGGACGGGGAAGACGACGTTCACGATTCAGTACGTCCTCCACGGCCTCGAGAACGGGGAGCAGGGCCTGTACGTCAGCCTCGAGGAGTCCCCGGACCAGATCATGCGGGAGGCGGAGCTGATGGGCTTCGACCTCCGGAAGCACTACGAGAAGGACCTGTTCTTCATCCACCTGAAGGGGAAGAACTTCAAGAAGATGATCGAAGAGCAGCTCCCGCAGCTCGTGAAGGCCCGCTCGGACTACCAGATCAAGACCCGGGTCGTGATCGACCCGATGACCCCCGTGATCTGGGCGACCCAGGACAAGCTCGAGCAGCGCGAGCTGATCGGGAAGCTCTTCTACACCCTGAAGGAGCTCGGCGTCGTCCTGTGCACCGTCGAGGAGCACGCGAAGCCCGGGGAGACGGTTGGGGAGGACGTGCTCCTTCCGATCTACCTGAGCGACGGCGCACTCCACCTCGAGTACTACCCGATCGGGGGCGCATTCAACCGCACCCTGAAGGTCCTGAAGATGCGGGGGATCCACCACGGGGAGGGCGTGTACCCGTACATCTTCGCACGGGGGATGGGGGCCGTCGTGCGGTCTTCCGCCCCTACGATTCCCGCGACCGCCGAGCGCTCCCACAAGAAAATCTTCGAGGACGCGTACCGCACCGCGGAGGCACTGAAGGCCCCGCCCACGGTCCTCGCGAAGCTCAAGGCGATGAGCGAGGCCTGGGACTACGATTACTCCCCGGAGGAGGCCCTCCAGGTCGTGTTCGACTCGTACGGCCTCAAGCGGTGAGGCCCGCCATGCCGTCCCTCGCGGGCAAGGTCGACAAGACGATGGAGGCGGAGTCCGTCGGCCTCCTGAAGCACATGCTCGACACGGAGCTCCGGCGGGCGCGCGAGGAGAACGGGTTCGATCTCGTCCTGTTCCTCGGGGTCGACGGCCGGATCTTCGCAAGCGACGTCCCGTGGTCCCTGGACCCGAGGCAGTACCGCCTCCTGAACCTCGTGAAGGGAAACCTGAACCACATCTGCAACCAGCTCAGCGGCCAGAACATGATGCTCAGCGTCCAGCAGTACGACGTCGGGACGATCATCATCTCCGGGGTCGGGGACAAGGCCTTCCTCACGTTCCTCACGTCGCACCCCCTGGACATGTCGAAGATGCAGGGAGTCCTGAACAACGTGCTGAACGCCTCCTCCGTGATGAAGCACCTCCTGGAAGAGCGGGGGATGTCCGAGGCCGACCTCTCCGCATACGCGCCGGAGGTCGCCCAGGAGCTGAAGAAGCTCTCCCGCGCGCTGTTCGTCGAGAAGTTCGAGGAGACCCGCGGGTACAAGCGGAACATGGAGGTCCTCGCGTTCGTGAAGAAGCGGCTCCAGGCCGCGGTCGGCGTCGGGCCCCTGGAGGAGGTCGTCACGATGGCGTTCAACGAGGTCGGCACGTCCGCGCCGTACATGACGGAGGCGCACTGGGAGCGGTTCCTGGAGCTCGTCGTAGTCGAGGTCGGGAAGGTCGGGGGCGAGGTCGCCGCGGAGCGGGCGAGACGGGAGTGGACGCCCGAGGTCCGGAAGATGCTGAAGTCCTTCGTGTGAGGTCGGAGGGAGCCACGCCGCCATGCTCGACGTCGCGCTCGTGTCCCTGATCGAGGACCTCATCGAGAAGGCGGGGGCGGACGGCGTGATCGAGTTCTGGCAGCGGGTCGGGGAGAACCTCGCGAACCGGATCGGGAAGGAGGCGTACATGGGGTGGACCTCGTTCAACGTCGCGGTGCGGGAGGGCCGGACCGCGTACAGCATCGAGGGGGACGTGACCCCGCTCACGGACCTCGCGATCACGGACGTCGACGGGGACGTCGTCGGGTATCTCTACGCGATGAAGCAGTGCTGCTACTACCCCACGGCGATGCGGGTGCGGTACACGGTCGGGAGGCTCAGCGCCGCGGACGCCGCGGTGGCCCGGGAGTACAACGAGAACTTCCACAACATCGCGTGGTGCAACTTCTGCGTGTTCCACGAGCGGTTCCGGGAGGAGGTCGCGAAGAACATCGCGGTCGCGGGGAACCCGCTGGAGTGCCTCCTCCTCGCGACCCGCGGGTTCGACGGGGAGACCCGGATCTCCGCGAAGGGGCTCTCGAAGATCAACATCAACCCCGAGCACGTGCGGGCCCTCCTGAGGAACTACGAGTGCGTGTACGCCCTCCTGATGCGGGGGGCCCGGCTGAAGGAGGGGTGACGTGGACTCCCTCGAGCACGGCCGCGTCATCGACAGCAACCCGTTCGTGGACATCGCGACCCACCTCTTCCTCGAGGACCTCGCGTCGAAGGTCGGGGTCGCGGGCCTGAACAACTACCTGATCAGCCTCGCGAACAACCTCGCGGCGAACATGCCGGAGGAGGAGTACGAGACGTGGGACGAGTTCCTGGAGGCCCTGAAGAACGGCCACTCGATCCTCAGCTCGTTCGAGGACGTCCACGCGGTCACGAAGCACTGCCTCGTCACCCGCCGCTCCCCCTTCGAGCGGGGTTGGCGGGAGTACGCGAAGCGGGTCGGCGCGTTCTCGAAGGTCCACAAGGAGGTCGCGGAGTACTACAACGCGAAGGTGAAGTCCACCGCGGTGAACTCCCTCCACATCATCCTCCAGACGTTCCGGGACGCGGCCTCGAAGCGGATCAAGGTCGGCGGGAAGCCCCTCCGGTACGAGCAGATCGCGACCGTGTGGGTGGACGGGGAGCGGAAGGTCGCCGGGGACGACCGGCTCACGGGCCTCCTGAAGAAGGCGGGGATCTCGAGGATCCGCCTCGGGATGCTCCTCCGGAACAACGCGGACGTGTGGCTCCTCGCCCCGGAGTGAGTCACCGGCGCCGCCGGCGGGCGCGGATCACGAGGTACGCGACGCTCACCGTGATCCCCATGATCAGGACCGCGTACGGCCACGTGAGCTCGAAGTCCCTCTTGTAGAACACGTCGACGACCGCGACCTCCCCCTTGTCCGGTTCGATGACGCCGTTCCGGTTCAGGTCCGCCTCCGCCCGCACGGTGTGGGCGCCGGGGGCGAGGCCGACGGGGAGGTACGCGAACGTCGCGGTCCCCGTCGTCCCGGGGTCGATCCGGGTGATGTTCGTCGCGCCCGCGACCTTCCCGTCCACGAAGAACCTCACGGGGACGTTCAGGGCGGCGGACCCCCCGTCGTTCCGGAACGTCGCGGTGAGGGTGATCGGCGTGATCACGGTGACCCCGCGGCTCACCTTCGTGCTCTCCGTTCGGCCGCCCGCGGTGGAGTTGATCTCGACGACGACGGTGATCACCTGCTCCTTCTGGGGCGCCGTGACGTTGATGATGAACGGGCCCGTCCCGTTCGTCTGTGAGGTGTACGAGGAGGCCTGCAGGGGCTGCCCGCCCGCCAGGTCCGCGCCTGTGATGTACGCCTTGATGGAGACGTTCCCCGAAGCTTCCGAGGCGGGCCCTCCGCTCACGTTCAGGTAGAACGTCCCGGAGCCTCCCGGGGCGAGGGCGGTCGGGCCCGACAGGACCCCGGTGACGGGGCTCTGCGCGGAGGCGCCCCCCGCCGCGAGGAGGGCCGCGAACACCGTGACGAGGGCGAGGACCCCGACCCACCCCGTCCGCATCTCACCGCCTCCGGCGCTTCGTGAGCAGGAAGCCCGCGGACACGCAGGCGATGATCGTGACGAGGACCGCGATCAGCGGGTACGGCAGGTCCTGGGTCGTCACGATGTTCGGCCCGGAGGCGTCGATGTCGCCGCCCGGCGTGAGGACGGGGAGGGAGAGCTGGAACGTGAGGGACGCGCGGAGGCCCGGGAGGTCCTCCGCGAACGCCGCGACGGCCGCGGTGGCGCCCGCCCCCCCGCCCCGGTTCTCGAAGGAGAGGGTCACGGTCCGGGTCGTGTTCCCGTCCACGGACAGGTTCCGGATCTCCGGGAGGACGCTCCCCCCCGCGGGCGGCGCGAACCGGGCGATCCAGCCCCGCGCCGCGAGCTCGGAGAGGGTCGGCAGGGTGAGGGCCAGGATCTCCTTCATGTTCCCCCGGTTCGACACCGCGATGGAGTAGTTCAGGTACCGTCCGTCGAACGTCGGGATCGCGGACGCGACGGCGAGGGCGAGGGCCCGCCGCGGCAGGATGCCGACCTGGACGACGACGTTCCCCGTGACGGACGAGTCCGCGACGGGTCGCGCCGTGATCGTGACGTCCCCGTGCTCCACGAGGGCGTCCCGCGGGGTCGTGATCGTGACGTCCACGGTCGTCGTGTTCCCCGCGGTCCCGAAGTCGAGGCGGGGGCGGGCGGGCCGGAACTCGAACGTCCAGCCGGCGGGCAGGGTCGCGAACGTGTACTCGTCCGCGACGTTCCCCGTGTTCGTGATCACGATCGTGTACGTGACGGAGGCGCCCGCGGGGACCGTGAGGCGCTGGGTGCTGTCCCACGTGAGCTTCACGCCCCGCTGCACGAGCCGGTCGAGGGCGAGGTTCAGCGGGTCCGGCGGGCCCGACAGGACGAGGGTCGCAGGCTTCGCGTACGAGACGGCGATCCCGTTCTCGACCCGGGACGTGCGGGCCGTGACCGCGTACGTAGCGAGCGGGAGGACGACCCGGTACACGCCGATCCCGTCCGAGGCGACGTGGACGTCCGCGGGGCCCGAGAACGTGAGGTCCGCGGAGACCCGCGCGCCCCCGGGGAGCGTCGTGACGCCGGTGACCGGGAACGCGGGGACGAGGCTGAGGTTCACGCTCGCGTCCGCGCCCTGTGCGACGACGAGGGTCCCGAGGAAGGCGGCGAGCCCGCCTGAGGCGACCGCGTGGACGTTGTACGTGCCGGGCTGGAGGGCGACCCCGTACGTGCCATCCGAGGCGGCGACCGCGGTCGCGTTCATCGCGCCCCCTGCCCGCACGGAGAACGTGATCGTGGCGGCGACCCCGGTCCGGCCCGAGGTGACGCGGCCGGTGACGGTGGAGTTGTCGAGGGTCCGGGTCGCGTGGATGTCGAACGGAACCGCGGTCGCGGACGCGGGGACCGCGAGGCTCCCGGTGAACCGGATCCGGACGAACCGCTGCGCGCCGGAGACCGTCATCGTCGTCCGCGCATCCACGGTGACGGAGAAGTCCCCGTCCGGGACGGATACCCGGTACGACCCCGTCGGGTCCGTGAGGCCCCGGAACGTCCCGCCCTGGGCCCGCGTGAAGGTCACCGTGATGGGCTCCGGGGACGTCGCCCCGTCCACGGTGACCCGCCCGGACACCGTCTTCGCGGGGGCGAGGGGGATCGCGAGGTTCGCGGGCCCTGAGATCGTCACCGGGGCCGCGTAGAGGACCGTCTGCGATCCCTGGGACCGGTTCGCGTACACCGTGTAGTCGCCGAGCGCGAGGTACGTCTGGAAGCGACCGTTCGTGGCCTCGACGACGAGGTTGTCGGGTCCCTCGAAGGTCACGGGGGCGCTGATCGGCGTCCCGAAGAGGGTCACGTCCCCCGTGACGCGGGCGCGCTGGACGACGTCCACGTCGTGGACCACGGGCGGCGCCCCGACGTCCAGCGTCAGGGGGTCCCGGGCCTTCGTCTGCCACCGGACCCCGTCGGACGCCGCGGACACGTTCTCGTCCACGATCACGTCGTACCGACCGGGGGCGAGGGCGATCGTGAAGGCTCCCTGGAGGTCCGCCGCGGTGTCCGCGGTGACGGCGCCGCCGTCGAGTCCGCGGAACAGGAGGGAGATCCCCCGCCCGGTGAGGGGCGACCCGTTCCATCGAAGGACTCCGGAGACAGTGATGTTCAGGGGGACCATGGAGATCGCGGGCGTCCCCCGGAGTTCCGCCACGGTCGAAGGCCCGAGGGAGCGGGGCTGGAAGCCGTGGGCGTCGATCGTCATCGTGTACCGCAGGGACGCCTCGAGGGGCGCGATGAAGCTCCCGTTCGCGGGGGTCACGAGGGTGAGGACCCTGGCGGCGGGATCGACGAAGGTGACCCGGGCGCCGCCGACGCCCTCCTGCGCCTCGCGGACGCCGTTCCGGTTCAGGTCCCGGTACACGAACCCGGTGTAGAGGGACCGGAACGAGAGCGGGATGTCCAGGGTCGTGAACCCGGTGAACGCCCTGCGGTCGACGTATGCGTTCGCCCCCTGGATTGCCTGGACGTCGTAGGTCCCCTGCGGGATCCACGCGATGTACACGCCGAAGTTGCTCGTCCTCGTGCGGTACACGTCGCCCGTGCCCGAGCGGAACGTGACCGTGGCGGCCCGGGAGACGTTCGTGACGGTCCCCGAGTACACGGTGCCGCGGACCTCCGCCCCGTCCGCGAGACGGGCGTCGTACGGGGACGTCGCGCCACGGGTCACGTCCACGGCGTCGAGGATCGCGAAGAGCCGGGTCCCCAGGTACTGCCGGCCCGTGACCGAGTAGCGGCCGGAGGGGAGGACGACCGTGAACCCGCCGGAGACGTCCGAGGTCACGGTCCGGGCGAGGGAGGGGTTCCCGACGTTCGCGAACTCCACGGTCGTGAACCCCTGGAGGTTCCCCCCGACGAACGTCCGGCCCTGGAGGGTCCCGGAGGGGTACGCGGTGAGGTTGAACCCGAGGCGGCCGATCGGACCGATCGACAGGAGCGCCGGGAGGGTCGCGAGGTCCCCCGCGGTGGCGGAGACCTCGAACTCCCCGGCCAGGAGGCCGCGGAAGCTGTACGCGCCCGCCTCGTCCGCGAGGACCGCGAGGGTCGTGCCGTTCGTCCGGTCCACGACGCGGACCTCCGCGCCCGGGACGACGTTCCCCGCCGCGTCCTTCACGTTCCCGTTCACGAGGAGGCCCGTCACGGGGATGTCGATCGTCGTGTCCGTCACGGGGATGTCATGGGGGCCGGACGGGATCGTGCGGCCCGCCGCGGTCACGTTCACGTACGTCGGACCCCGATAGACATCGTGGATCGTGTATCTCCCCGCCCCGTCCGCGACCGTGGCGTTCTCGATCCCGAGGTCGCGGTTGTGGATCCGGACCCCGGCTCCCGCGAGGGGGAGGTCCTGGCCGGCGTCGAATGCGTTGTTCGCGTTCATGTCGACGTACACCCGGCCGTTCACGGTCGCTCCCGCGAGGACGATGTCCCGGGTGATCCGCCAGTCCACGATCCCGTCCCCGTCTGCGTCGACGGGCCGCCGCTGCGCGGCGTCGTCCGTCACGGTGAGGGGCACGCTCTCGAGGACGGTCGCCCCGACTCGCGTCAGGGGGTCCAGCGCACCCGTGGAGAACGTCACGCGCACGGCCCCGAACGGCGCGAGGACGGAGTACGCCCCCGCGGCGTCCGTCGTGGCCTCGTAGTGGGGGACGCCGAGCTCGTCCGTCACGGTCACGTGGACGCCCGAGACCGGGTCCCTCTCCGCCACCGTGACGGTGCCGTTCACGAACGCACCGTCGTAGTAGCGCGCGAAGATGACGCCCTGGCGGAACGCGTTCGCGGGGCTCAGGTCGACGACGCCCGTCGCCGTGCCCGCGTCGATGTCCTGCTGGATCGTGAGGGCGTCGAAATAGTTCACCGCCCGCCACTCCCCGCTGTGGTTCGTCGTGTCGGTGAACGGGTTGTAGTACGCGGTCCGGTACACGACCCTCCAGTGGGTCAGGCCCCAGGCCGGGAGGGGCGAGAGGGTCTGCGCGTTCGTGCCGGAAAGGCCCGGGACCCCGTCGTCCTCCCTGCCGATCTCGGAGGGCGCGAACCCCGCGTACACCCGGTAGAAGAACGAGTGGTAGAACATCGGCTTGTACACGATCTCCCCGTCCGCGTCGTCCGGCCGGTCGAACTCCCCGAGGCTCTCGATCGGGACGCGGTTCCCGCCGAGGGTGACGTAGATCCGGAGGAAGTCGTACGGGAGGATCCGTCCGTCCCGGAGGTTCAGCACGCGCCGGTCCGAGAGCTTCAGCGGGGCGTAGAAGATCCCGGTGTTCGAGGCGCTCGTCGGGAACAGGCGGGAGTCCACCGCGAAGTACCCGATGTTCTTCCCGGTGACCTCGCGGACCGTCCGGTACAGGTCCGCCTGCCGGTCCGTCCCGAGGGTCGTCGTCAGGAGGTCCGAGGTGTAGATGTACAGCGCGTTCTGGGCCTGCAGCTTGTCGTCGTAGTATCCGTACCGGATCGGGTTCGCCTTCACGGTCGGGACCAGGAGGTCCGGCTGGCGGAAGGCGGTCTGCACGGCCCCCGGGTCGATCCCGTACGCGATCAGGGCGGCCCGCACCCCGGGGGAGAGGGTCCGTCCGTGGCTCCAGAAGTCCCCCTCGACGAGGCGCAGGGTGAGGAGGGCGATCACTGTGTTCTCGCTCTGGGCCGCGATCACGTTCCCCGCGAGGTGGTACCCGTTCTGGAAGTTGTCCGCCACCGTCGGGTGCGCGCCCTTGTCCACGGCCTCGAACCCGTAGTCCCACCAGCTCAGGAACGCGGGCCGACGCGCGACCTCGAGCTCCGCGTCCTGCGCCGCGAACCACTCCCAGGCCGCGGGGTAGTACTCCTTGCTGTGCGGGAGGGAGAACCCGAACGCGCCGAGGTAGAACGGGTTCGCTCCCTGGGTCACGCTCGCGTAGTTCGCCGGCCGCAGGAACTGCGGGGTGAGATCGTATATCTGCTTGTCGTACGCGTACTTGTCCTCGAACGGGATCGACGCGTCCACCGCGTGCCAGACGTTCGGGACGAAGAACAGGAAGACGATGAGGAGCGCGCCGACGACGTGGCGGGGCTTCACGCTCTTTCGGATCGCGGCCCGGCGGCTCCCCGCGGCGACGCTCGTGTACGTGCGCTTCAACCCGTCGAAGTCGAGCCGCTGGATGATCAGCCCGATCGCGAACCCGGCGCTCGCGGCGAACGCGGGGCTCGCGTTGAAGATGAACCGCGCCGCGGCCTGGGCCATGATGATCGCGGCGAGGGTCCACACGACGAAGAACAGGTACGCGGTCTGGGTCCGCCTCCCGGTGACGAACTGCCACAGCAGGTAGCCGAGGGCGCCCCAGCTCAGGAAGTACGTCCCCCAGCCGAACGCGAGGATGATCTGGCTCAGGGGCGGGGCCTGGGCCTCCGCGATCGTCTCGTAGAGCTTCGTCTGGACGAAGTATCCCGCGCCGCTCACGAACGCGTTCGCGAGGGCGGGGTTCAGGATCGCCCCGATCCCGAGGGCGATGGCGGAGAGCCCGAGGACCGTGGGGATCACGATGGCCCACGGGAGGTCACGGGTCACCGTGAAGAGGACCGCGAAAGCGATCGCCGCCGCGAAGAGGTACGCGGGGACGTCGAACCACACCTTCACCTGGTTCATCTGGACGTACCACGGCGCGGACACGAGGAGGGCGACCCCCATCGTGATCCCGAACGCGACCGTGATCCCGAGGGTGTCCTTGTTCCGGATCCGGTGGAAGAACAACTGGAAGACGAAGTACACGAGGAGGATGATCGGCGCGTACGCCCACCCCTGCCACGTGAGGGCGACCGCGGCGATGCAGAACGAGGCGAGGAGGCTGTACAGGACGGGGACCTGGTTCTCCCGGAAGAACAGGGCGATCCCGGAGCGGATCGCGGACGGCTTCTTCCAGGACTCCACCCACCGCTTCTCGTTCATCGTCGCGAGGGCGCGGAAGAAGAAGAAGTACCCGGTGACGACGAAGAACAGGACGAACGCGTCGTGGTCCGCGTTGCTCGCGACGGACCGCTGGAGGTGCCCGGGGGACACGGCGAGGAGGAACGCGGCGATGAGCCCCGCCCGTCGGTCGAACGCCTCCTTCACGAGGGCGTACAATGGGAACACGGTGAGGGAGCCGAAGAGCGCCGTCGTCAGGATGAACGAGTATGTGATCGCGGACCACGCGGACGGGAAGGCCGGGGAGATCACGTAGCCGGACAGGAGGGTCCACCACTGGAACAGGGGGGGCCGCGGGTTCGTGAGGCCGAGCGGGTAGTTCAGGAGGGGGTCGAACGTGAGCTGGTGGCCCGTGGCGTACGCGTGCCGGATGATCGCATCGTGGTAGAAGGAGTCGGACCCGCCGGAGTACAGGCGGTCCGGGATCGCGGCGCCGTACACGAAGTACGTTCGCAGGAACATCGCGATCCCGAACACGACGAGGAGGGCGGCGAGCGTGGACCAGTGCCTTCGCAGCCAGGGTTCCTCGTCCGCCACGACTCCGTCTCCCTCGGGTGCCCCGCCTAAGAGGGGCCCCGTATTTAGCGTTGAGTCCGGGCCCATCGGGGCACCGGGCCGGACTCGGAGTAGTTGCCCTCGGGTCAATAGGCTTTTGGCGCACGACTCGAACCCCGTCGAGAGCCGGGAACCTTTAAGCGAGTCCGCGCGATGGTCCGGGCCCGATGAAGCGGGACCTGATGGAGATCCTGTGCTGCCCCGTGTGCAAGGGGGACCTCGAGCTCCGCGTCCTCGCGGAGACGGACGAGATCGTGGAGGGGGTCCTACACTGCAAGGCGTGCGGCCACTCGTACGAGATCAAGGACGGGATCCCGAACCTCCTCCCGCCGGACTTCAAATGAACTCGTCCTGGACCGCGAGGACCTCCGGACGGGTCGCCGCGGCGGCGTACTCCCGGAGGGGCTCCCGGTTCAGCACCAGGAACTGCGCCCCCCACGCGAACTTCGCGAGGATCTCCTCGGACTCCCCCGGATGCCCGAGGATGGACAGGGCCGCCGCAAAGGCCTCCACGCTCGAGAGGAGGAAAGGCTTCCCGTAGTTCACCGGGTTCGCCGCGAGGAGGTACGGGAGGGCCCGCGTGGGACGGCGGGAGATCTTTGGCACGGGCCCTCGCCTCCACGAGCTGTCGACGACCGCGAGTCCGTGGGCCTCCGCTGCGGGGCGGTCCTCCCGGGAGAGGACGTGGTCCCCCTCCGGGTGGAGGACGACGGCGCCGCGGGGCAGCCGCTCGGGGCGCGAGACCGCGGTCGCGAGACCGAACCGGATCAGCTTCTGCGCGGTGCACCGCTTCGGGTCGCATTCCTCGAGGGTGAGGGCCGCGAGGCGGATGCGGTTCCCCGCATACTTCGACAAGTGAACCACGAAGCTGGAAAGCGCTTAAATACGGTAAGAGGCTTGCGCAACCACGGGATTGGGGGAGGAAACGACTTCCAGTTCTCCCAGGAGGAGTTTCGATGTCTTCATCTAGAGGTGGCTTTGGCGGAATCGCGATCGTTTTCGTGCTCGCGGTCGTGGCGTTTGCGGCGGTGCTCGTGCTGTCCGCCGCCGCGCCGGCGTCCGCGGGGGCGCCCGTGGCCCCGGCCCCGACGGGCGCGCGACCCCCGGTGCTCACGGGAGCACAGATCCCGTCCCAGTATCGACTGCACCTCTCAGGGCCCGTGACCCTCACGGACCTCGGGTCCTCGCCCGCCACCGCGGCGCCGGCATCGGGCCCGGGACCGGAGCCGAAGGACCTGCCGTTCGCCCCGAACGTCGTCGTGTGGGCGGACGTCGCGAACCAGCACCGGCCCTCCGAGGCGCGGGACAGCCTGGGCCGGACGTACATCGCGTTCCAGAGTGAGGTCACCCCGACGAACCGCGACATCTACGTCGCGCGGTCGGACGACGACGGCCGCACGTGGTCCGCCCCCGTCCCCGTCGCGACGACGTCCGCCGACGAGACGAGCCCGAGCATCATCGTGACGACCGGCGACCGGGTGACGATCTTCTTCCAGCAGAATGCGAACAACCTTGCGTTCGCCTACGCGCAATCGACGGACCGCGGCGGATCGTGGTCGATCCAGGTGATCGGGACTGGGGGCGCTCCGCTGAACAACTTCGAGTACCCCTCGTTCGTCGCGAACGGGGCGGGCGCGCTCGGGATATGGGGCGTGTTCTGCACGGACGCGACGAACTGCGGCGGCGGCGCCCGGAGCGCGTTCCTGCTCGCCAATCCTGACGTCAGTGCCCCCGGCACCTGGAGCGGGATCTACTTCGCCCAGCCGCCGGATGTTGAGCTGTTCCACCCCGCGGCGTCCCTGAACTCCATCACCGGCGACCTCGTCGGGGCGATGGAGATCGAGATCTTCGACAACACCGCATGGGACCTCACGTGGTTCCGCTGGAACCCGACGGGGGGGTTCTTCTCGCAGGACGGGCTCATGTGCGGGAACTTCTGCCCGTCGAACGCCTCCGTCTGGCCCGCGATCGCCACTGACGGCAACCGGATCATCACCGGGGCGCACTTCTTCAACGCGACCCTCGCGCCGTTCAACGAGATCCTCTCCGTGTTCTCGACGAACGGGGGCGGGACGTACACCCTCGTGAACGGGGCCACGGGAGAGATTGACACCGCCGCGCAGGACAAGAAGTACGTCTCCTTCGACATCAAGGGGACCACGGTCTACACCGCGTACTGGAAGACCGCGGGCGGCGGGAACAACGCGATCTGGTACGTGGGCGCGACGGGCGCGGGGGCGACCTTCCAGGCGCCCTCGCGGGTGAGCGACAACACGCCGGCCACCGCGATCGACCAGCTCCACGCGGTCGTCATCAGGAACTCCACCGCAGGTCCACTCGTCGCCTGGCACGACAGCCGGGACGGGAACGCGAACATCTACTTCGCATCCTTCCAACGGTACACGATCACACTGAACACGAACCCCGCGGCCCTCCTCGTCCGGTTTGACGGCGGGGCGTGGCAGGCGGCGCCCGCGAGCGCGCAGTTCCCCGCGGGCACGTCCCACATGATCGAGGGACAGAACCCGCAGCCCGGCGGGACCGGGGTCCAGTACGTGTTCACCCAGTGGAACGACGGGAACACGAACGACCCGCGGACGATCTCGATTGCGGCGGACGCGACGTACACCGCGACCTTCCGGACCCAGTACGAGATCACGGTCGGCTCCGTCCCCGCAGGGCGGACCGTCTCCGTGAACGCGGCGCCCCAGACCGCGCCGTACGTGTTCTGGTGCGACACGGGCGCGATGGCGTCCCTGGACGCCCCGAGCCCGCAGACCCTAACCCCGACGAGCCAGTACCGGTTCAACAGCTGGAGCGACGGCGGGTCGCAGGCGCACCAGATTGCGTGCGACGCCTCGAAGACGGTGACCGCGAACTTCGTGCTTCAGTGGCAGATCACGATCGTGACGAACCCGGCGGGCCGCGAGATCGTCGTGGACGCGACGCCGCAGACGGGGCCGTACATCTTCTGGTGCGACGACAACTCCGTGCATACAATCAGCGCGACGACCCCCCAGGCGACCGGGCCCGGCACCCAGTACCGGTATGACTCGTGGAGCGACGGCGGCGGCGCCTCCCATCAGATCACGTGCACGGGGGCGGCGACGGTCACGGGGACCTTCGTCCTCCAGTATCAGATTACGATCGGCACGAACCCCGCGGGTCGGGCCGTCACGGTGGACGGCACGCCGCAGACGGGGCCGTACTCGAACTGGTGGGACGCCGGGTCGAGCGTAGGACTCCTCGTGCCGTCGCCCCAGAGCGTCGGCCTCGGGAGCCGGTTCTCGTTCTCCGCGTGGAGCGACGGGAACGTGAACCCGTCCCGGGCCGTCGTCGCGGATCAGCCGCGGACCCTCACGGCGATCTTCACGACGGAGTACTTCCTCACGATCTCGACGACCGCCGGGACCGTGAGCCCGGGCAACGGGTGGCATCCCGCGGACGACATCGTCGCGATTTCGACGACCGGACCCGCGGACGGATTCACGGACCGGTACCGCTTCGGCGGCTGGGCGGGGGACCTCGTCTGGTACACGACCGCGACGACGATCCCGATGAACGGTCCGAAGACGATCACCGCGAACTGGGTCCACCAGTACAAGTTCGACATCCGGTACGCGGCGGGCATCCCCGGCACGACGGTCACGATCGACGGCGTCGACGTGGCCCCGAACGTGTTCTGGTGGAACGAGAGCTCCGTCCACGCGGTCGGAGTGCCCGCGACCCTCGCGGGGGGGACCGCGGACACCCGGTACAACTTCGGATCTTGGCAGGGCCCCGCGTCGACCCGCCAGTTCAGCGTGACCGTGAGCGGAGCGGCGACGTATGTCGCTCAATACACGCGGCAGTTCCTCGTGCTCCTGACGATCTCGCCCTCCGGGCCGACGGTGACCGTGGACGGGGCCAACCCGACCGGGGCCCTGTGGTTCGACGAGGGGACCCAGCACGCGTTCGATGCGGGCGCGGCCCCGCAGCCCGGCGGCACCGGTGAGAGGTTCCGATTCTCCGCGTGGTCCGGCGCGGGGACGGGCACCGCGCAGTCCGTGACGATCACCGTGGACGGCCCGAAGGCGTTGACGGCGACGTTCGTGCGGCAGTACCTCCTCACGATCGATTCCCAGTACGGGAACCCGACGTGCGCGCCGCCCGGCGTGGCGGTCACGGGAGGCTGCTGGTTCGACGAGGGCGCGCAGGCCCAGGTCACCGTGACGTCGCCGGCCACCGTGGGCGGGACGAAGGTCAAGCTGACGGGCTGGTCCGGCGCGGCGAACACCGCTGGGGCCACCGCGACGGTCCCTATGGACGGCCCGAAGACCCTCACCGCCTCGTGGGCGGAGATCTCGTTCCTCGAGGAGTTCGGCGTCTACCTGGGACTCCTGATCGTGGTCCTCGTCGCGGTGATCCTGCTCGTGCTCCTCATGATGCGCCGGCGGAAGAAGGAGACTGTCATCGTGGCGCCGCCCCCGCCCCCGTCAGCGACCCAGGGGTCGCAGATGGGCGGGACGAAGAACTGTCCAGCCTGCGGGATGGAGATCCCCGGCGGAGCGACGACGTGCCCGGTGTGCGGGTCCGCGGTGTAGGCGTACGAAGTCCCCGCGAACCCGGGGACCCCTTCCCTTTTCCCTCCCCCGAGCCGGGGCACCGCAGGTATTTCTAGAGGGCAATCCCTGTCACGCCCGCCACCGTGATGAAAAGGTCGACGCTGACCTCTGATGAATGATGGGCGATCTGAGTGGCTCCGGTTTGTCAACGCGGGCAGGGGCCGCGCGCTACGTTCTTATACGCCGCGCCGGGATGGGGGCCCGGGATGCGCTCATGGTGAACGGGTTCGACATCATCGGGCAGAACCGGACGCTCCAGGTCCACTGGGGGAAGCGGATCGTCGCGTTCGCGATCGACTGCGTCGTCGTCCTCTCCCCGGTGTGGATGTTCCTGTTCCTCCTCGGCGAGCGCCGGGTCTCCGCGTACGGGATCACCTCGGGGCTCGCGTTCTTCGCGTACGCGACGTTCGCGGAGGGAGTGTGGCGGCGGACCGTCGGGAAGACGATCGCGGGACTCGAGGTGCGGCCCGTGTCCGGCCCGATGACGATCGGGAAGGCCGCGGTCCGGAACATCCCGAAGCTGTTCTGGTTCCTGTTCCCGCTCCTCGACACGATCGCGGGGCTCCTCGTCGAGGGAGACCCGCGGCAGCGGTTCTCGGACCGGATCCTGGGGACGACGGTCGCGCAATCCTCCCTGATCCATGTCCGGCTCCACCGGCTCGAGGCGCCCCACTAGACCAGACGGTTAAATAGCGCGGAGCGAATCCGCGCCCGGGGTGGCATCGTTGCTCTTTGTGACCCAGCTCAGGGTGATCCCGGGCCAGCTCGAGGAGGCGACCCGCCTCTTCAAGCACCCGAAGATTCCCGCGAACATCGTCCTCCACGAGTTCCTGGGCCTCCTTGGGAAGCCGGACGCGCTCGCGATATTCGAGGCCCCGGATGCGATCACCGCGGCGGAGTTCACGGTCCAGTTCGGCCGGGTCGCGGAGCCGACGACGTCCCTCGCGCTCCCGATCGAGGAGTTCAAGTGGACCGGGTAGGTCCCGCGGACGGTCCCGTCGGGGTCGCTACGCGAGGGGCTGGACGAGGAGGAGGGCGGACCGGTCGGAGGCCTCCAGGACGCTCCCCGCCGGAAACCGGCCGAGGTCGATCCGGAGCCCATCACCGGGCCGCACTTCCGCGTCCCCGGGATGTCCATCGACGTAGAGGACCCGGTACAGGGACCAGTTCGCCGCCGTGAGGCTCGCGAACGGGGTCCGCGGGAGCACGATGTCCTGCGCGGAGTTCCGGAGGAGGAGATGGAGCTCCGAGGGGAGGGGGCCCCCGGACACCCCGGTGAACGTGACGGTCCAGTTCGTCCCCACCCGGGCGACCGAGACGGTGAGCGGCGACCCCTGGCTGTTCGGGCCCTGGGGTCCCGCCACGGTGACGTACAGGATCGCCATGAGGCCCGCGATCGTCGCGACCATGAGGACTCGGGTCACCAAGGGCGAGAACGTACCGGACCTCGGTTCCTTGCCGGGACTTTCCATGGGGCCCTCCGTCGCCTACGCTTCGAGGACATGGGGGACGCCACGATAAACCCGTTGCGGCCCCGCGCACGTGTGCCGGGGGATGGTCGAAAGGAGAGGAACCGAGAAGAAAGAAGAAGGAAGGAAAAAAGAAAAGGGTTGGGAACGGGGTTACGACAGCGTTCCCTGCCAAAGGATTGTCTGGCCGTCCGCGATGGACACCTGCATCCCGGAGACGTAGCTCGTCTTCGAGATGGTGATCGCGTCCAGCACCCTCAGCTCCGCCTGGGCCGACCCCGAGACCGGGATGAACGTGACACCCGATCGGGTCGTCTTCAGGAATTCCAGCGTCGGGGACGTCTGGCCACCCATGGACACGATGCTCGAGTTCCCCGGCCACCGCATCACGAACGTTGTCGTCGAGAGGCTGTGGATTTGGGGCGTCGTCGTGACTTCACGAACCCAGTTCGTGCCCGTGTCCCGGGGGGTCACCCCGATCGTCTGCGGGCCGCCGCCCGGTCCGGTCAGCAAACCGCTGACCATGACGTACAGGACGGCCGCCAGTACCACGGTAATCGCGACCATCAGGATGGTCGCAATCACCGGAGACACCGCACTCTCGTCCTTCCGGACGAGGCGCACATTCTTCATAGTTTTGTCCTCCTGCGGCTCTTCGCCGCTGAGCGTCCGTTCACGCCTTGTCCGTCTTAAAGGTTTCCACCTGATTAGGGAGGGATGATAACAAGGCTCACGGATGGCCTGTTCTTCGAGGAGAACGCGGTCGGGACTCCGTCACTTCCGACGATGATTATCAGATCGGGCCGCTGAGTATCGTGAGGGGGTCCCCTGCCTACGACGCGGTGATCCCCTTGTCCGTGATCGTGTACTCGTACAGGCCCGTCTTCTCGGGGTGGTTCCGGACCTTGCGGAGGACGAGGTACCGCCGGAACTCGTTCTCGTGGCGGACCCGCTCGAGCTCCACGATGCAGTCCACGATCTCCTCGACCCCGCTCTGGGTGCGGGTGTCGTACACGCCGGAGAGCATCGTGAGGAGCGCGACCCCCTCCTCGTGCTGGGTGTGGGCCTTGATCGTCCGCAGGGCGGAGAGGACGTCCGCGTGCGCGTAGTACTCGAGGAAGAAGTCGAGGGAGTCCACGACGAGCCGGAACGGTGGCTTCCGCTTTGAGACGTAGTACGTGAGGGAGGTGAGGAAGTTCACGGAGGGCGAGGGGTCCCTCCCGGATTCCGCGCGGAGGTCCTTCACGCTGATCCCCTCCTGGCGGTACCGGGACACCTGGAGCTTCCGGGCGAGGACGCTCTCGTAGTACAGGTTCCCTATGTTCACGATCTCGATGTCCGCGGTCCACCCGAAGTCCTTCATCGTCGCGGTGACGTCCTCGTCCCGTTCCGTCGTCGTGAAGTACACGACGTTCTCGTCCCGGACGCCGGCCCCCGCGAACTGCTTCGCGATCAGCTCCGTTCCGGACCCCGGCGGTCCCGTGACGAGGACCGTGAACCCCTTCGGTAGGCCGTTCATCAGCGCCTTGTCGAGGGCGGTGATTCCCGTGGACACGACCTTCGGCATCCTACGCCTCCCCCTCCACCTGGAGGGTCTCGTCGCTCACGAGGTTCAGCATGTTCCGGATCTCCTCCGTCTCGTACTCCTCCATCGAGAAGATGATCGTGTACGCCTCCTTCGCCCGGAGGTTGTTCACGAGGATGTGGAGGAACTCGCTCAGGATTTTCGTGTTGTTGTGGATCGCGAGGCTGTTGATGGAGTCGATGATCACGAGGTTCTTCCGGTCCGCGGTCCGGCGGATCAGGTACTCCACCTTCAGCATGATGTTCTCGAGCATCGTCGGGCTCTCCACGTAGATCGCGTGGCCGTGCTTCTGGCCCGCGGACATCATGATCTGGGAGATGCAGTCCACGAACCAGATGTGGTCGAGGGGGATCTCGAGGACGTCGAGGGCGTTGATGATCGACGTGGACGGGATCGTGGACGTCACGTAGATCGAATCGAGGGACTTCTTCGTCGCGAACACGTCGAGCATCGCGCGGATCACGTCGAAGTAGTGCTCCGCCTTCATCCGCAGGGCGACCGCCGCCGCCTCCGGGAGGGCCCGGAGCTTCTCGCTGACCTCCGTCGTCACCGCCATCGCGTCAGCCCCCCGCCGAGGCGACGCTCCCGCCCTTCAGGAGCGGGACGAGGAGCACGCCGACCGCGGTGAGGTCGAGGACGTACTTCGCGCGGGAGTGCATCGTCCCCCGCATCTTCACGACCTGGAGGGTCCGCAGGAGGTCCCCGCGCCGCTCCAGGTTCCCCGTGACGACGACGCCGTCCGCGATCGCCTCCTCCACGCCGTAGTGGGAGTACCGCTCCTCCGCGGGGCTGATCTCGGAGACGAGGAGGGACGTGCATCCGCGGGAGCTGAGCATCGCGCCGAGCTTCAGGATGAAGTCCCGGATGTTCTCCTGGGTCTTGAGGCGATAGCAGACGGACGTGATCGAGTCGATCACGAGCCGCTTGATCTTCAACTCGTCGACGATGTTCCCGATCGCCGTGATCAGGATGTTCACCTCCTCGAACTCGAACTCGAGCTTCTCGAGGCCGAGCTTGTCGTAGATCACGGGGAGGTCGATGAAGACGAGCCGGCCCTCCTTGATCAGCTTCCGGTCGAAGAAGTCGTAGGGGATGATGTTCGTGAGGAGCTTGTCGGAGTTCTCCGTCACGCTCACGTACAGGGAGTTCTCCCCCGCGATCGCGCCGTGGACGAGGAACTCCAGGCACAGGGAGGTCTTCCCGGTCCCGACGCTCCCCGTGATCAGGACCGTGTTCCCCCGGGGGATCCCGCCGTTCAGGATGTTGTCGAGGCCGTCGATTCCGGTGATGCACCGCTCGCGCTCTTCCGCCTCGTCCCGCTCCCGGGGGGCCATTCGGCCGTCGGAAGGGCCCCGCTCCCTTTAGGGTTTTCGGGCTCGTGTTCGGACGCGGGAATCACTCGACCTCGGTCAAGCGCCGGCCCGGTGTCGAGAGTTACGCGCGCACGAGGATCGGGTCCGTCGTCACTGCGATCCCGCCCGCGCTCGGGAACGTAATCTTGACGATACCGACCCCGGGCAGCCACAGAGTGATGGGTCGGGGAGCCGAGGTGTACGTGAACGAGAACGTGTACATCTTGTCGAAGATCACGGTCCCCGCGGGGTTCGTGACGGTGATGTGGATCTCGCCGGACACCGTCTTCGCCTGCTTGTCGATGTCGACGAATCCGAAGACGTGGAGCGTGTATCCCTTCACGACCTTCGTGAAGTCGAAGTCGTACCGCGTGGCCGACGCGGCGGGCGCGATCGACATTCCCACGAAGGCGGCAACGACAAGGACGGCGGCGATGGCGAAGACGGTTCGAGTCATCCGGAAACCTCGCCGCGGCACGTGGCCTCGGGCGTATGAATCTTGGCCCAAGTCACGAGGCTTCTGAGCGCCATCGGGGGCTCGGGGCGGGGACCGCGATACGTTTTTACGGCGCCCGGGGTGTAGCTGGAGGGCCATGGAACCCGTCCTCCAGGTCGCCCTCGACTTCATGCACGCGAAGCGCGCTCTCCAGGCCGCCAAGGAAGCGGTCGAGGGCGGGGCGGACTGGATCGAAGCGGGGACGCCCCTGATCAAATCCGAGGGGGTCGAGGTCCTCCGGCAGCTCCGGAGGTTGTTCCCGGGGAGGACGATCGTCGCGGACCTGAAGACGATGGACACGGGCGCGTTCGAGATTGAGATCGCCGCGAAGGCGGGTGCGGACGTGATCACCGTGATGGGCGTGACGGACGACGCGACGATCGAAGAGGCCGTAAAGGCCGCCCGCCGGTACGGCGCGAAGATCATGGTCGACCTGATGCGTGTGGCGGACAAGCCGAAGCGCGCGAAGGAGCTCGAGAAGCTCGGCGTGGACTACCTGAACCTCCACGTCTCGATCGACGAGCAGATGATCGCCCGCACGCCCCTCGACGAGCTGAAGGCGGTGGCGAAGGCCGCATCGATCCCCGTCGCGGTGGCGGGAGGGCTGAACTCGGAGACCGTCGCGCAAGCGATCGGGGCGGGGGCCTCCATCATCATCGTGGGCGGGGCGATCATCAAGGCGGAGAATGTCGCGGACGCGGCCCGGACGATCAAGAAGGCGATGAGGGAGGGGAAGCGGATCCCCTCGGGGCTGTACAAGAAGTACGGGCAGGCGGAGGTCCGCGAGGCGTTCCTGAAGGTCTCCACGCCGAACCTCGCGGACGCGATGCAGAAGCGCGGGGCGCTGAAGGGGATTGAGCCCCACGTCCGCCACGGGACGAAGATGGTCGGCCGCGCCCTCACCGTGAAGACCGCGAACGGGGACTGGGCGAAGCCCGTGGAGGCGATCGACCGCGCGAAGCCCGGCGACGTGATCGTGATCGACGCGGGCGGCGGCTCCACCGCGGTATGGGGCGAGCTCGCGAGCCACTCCTGCCAGGTGAAGGGCGTGGCGGGCGTCGTGATCGACGGCGCCGCGCGGGACATCGACACGATCCTCGAGATCAACTTCCCCTGTTTCTCCCGCCACGTCGTGCCCCATGCGGGGGAGCCGAAGGGCCACGGGGACATCGGGAGCGAGATCGAGTGCGGGGGCCAGATCGTCCGGACCGGGGACTGGATCGTCGGGGACGAGTCCGGGGTCGTCGTCGTGCCCCAGGAGCTCGCGGTGGAGATGGCGAACCGCGCCCTCGACGTGCTCGAGCGGGAGAACCGGATCCGCGAGGAGATCAAGCGGGGCGGGACCCTGTCGAGCGTCCTCGAGCTCGAGAAGTGGGAGAAGGTCGGCTGAGCCCCCATGGACCGGCGCCAGATCGAAGCGATTCTCCGCCGCCTCCGGGGCGGCTCGATGTCCGTGGGGGAGGCGATGGAGTCCCTCCGCTCGCTGCCGTTCGAGGAGCTCGGGTTCGCGACCCTGGACAGCCACCGCGCGATCCGCCGCGGGTATCCGGAGGCCGTGTACTCCCAGGGGAAGACGGATGCGCAGGTCGCCGCGATCGTGGAGCGTCTGTCGAAGCACCACCGGACCGTCCTCGCGACCCGCGTGCGTCCCGGGACCGCGAAGGCGGTCGCCGCACGCGTGGGGAAAGCGAAGGTCCGCGAGTTCCCGGAAGCCCGGATGCTCGTCGTCGGGGCGATGCCGAAGCCCCGCAAGGGCCGGATCGCGGTCCTCACCGCGGGGACCTCGGACCTGCCCGTCGCGGAGGAGGCCGCGGTGACCGCGGAGTCGATGGGCCATCGCGTCGATCGGATCTACGACGTCGGCGTGGCGGGCGTCCACCGACTCCTCGACAAGCGGAAGCGGCTCGACCGCGCGAACGTGATCGTGGTCGTGGCGGGGATGGAGGGCGCGCTCCCGAGCGTCGTGAGCGGCCTCGTCGACAAGCCCGTGATCGCGGTCCCGACGTCCGTGGGGTACGGCGCGAGCTTCGACGGCCTCGCGGCCCTCCTCGGGATGATGAACGCGTGCTCCCCTGGGGTCGCGGTCGTGAACATCGACAACGGGTTCGGCGCGGGGTACCTCGCCGCGATGCTCGACCGGTGAGGCGTCAGAGCAATCCGAGGAAGTAGAGGGCGAAGAGGGCTCCCATCCCGACGATCGTCACGGCCCAGATCCCGACGTTCCACGCGAGGACCTTCGAGCCGTCGAGGGGCGGGATCGGGAGCATGTTGAACACGCCGAGGAACGCGTTGATGTACCCCGTGAAGAACAGGATCCCGCCGACGTAGAACCGGATGTCCCCGGTCAGGAACGGAACGAGCGCCAGCCCGAGGCCGGTGAAGGCGAGGGCGACCGCGAGGTTCGTGAGGGGCCCGGCGAGGCTCACCCGGCCGTTCTGCTCCCGGGTCAGGGGGCCCGCGACGTACACGGCGCCGGGAGCGGCGAAGACGATCCCCAGGAATGCGGTGAAGATCGCCATCATCAGGCCCGTGCGGCTCGAGCGGAATTCCGCCCACGCCCCGTACCGCTGGGCGACCGCCTTGTGCATCAGCTCGTGGAGGAGGAACCCCGTGAGGACGGCGACGGTCGATCCGATGAGGATCCGGGCGATCTCCGGCGTCGCCGGCAGGGGGCCGCCGAACACGGGGCTCACGAACGAGATCGTGAAGGCGGCGATCAGGGCCCCGACCGCCATCGCGATGTGCTTGAATTCCTCCGGGGAGAATCGGAGGCCCCGGCGGGCGGGCGGGGTGATGAGGTACGGCGGCGGGTACGGCGAATACGAGTAGCCCCGCCCCCCGTCCATGGTCCCCCCGCACCCGACGCGTCGTATTTAGGCTTGTCCCAGCGGAGGGCCTACGCGAACCGCGCTCCGCAGTTCCCGCACTCCTCCGCCGCGGGCTCGAGGTATACGTCGCACAGCGGGCACCGGAACATCCCGCCCTCCATCTTCTTCCGGATCTGGGAGCGGATCAGGCGGACCGCGCGCTCCCGGAAGTTGTTCGGATGCTGCGCGAGGAGGACGAGGATCGGGTCCACGTCGAACCCCTTCCGCCGCCACGCCTCGATCTGCGCGCGGAGCTCCGCGTCCGAGGGCGGGGACGGGGAGACGAGCATCGTGGAGATCTCCCGGAGGATCTCCTGCCGCACGGGGTCCGGCATCGCGCGGAAGTCCGGGTCCTCCGCGAGGGGGGTGAGGGATCCCTGGACCTCCGCGAGCCTCTTCTCGATGAACGCTTCCTCCGCCTCGGGGCCCACCGCGGCGCCGCACGCCGGGCACCGCGTCTCCGTCTCGAGGACGATCGCGTGGCACGCCATGCACGTCGTCCTCCCGATCCGGTGGGACGTCTTCGGGACCACAACGCCGAGGATGATCTTGCGGGAGATCGTGTGGTGCAGCCCCTTCCGGACCGCGGACTCCGGGAGGCCGAGCTTGATCACGTCCGCGAACTCCCGGAAGCCCCGCGCGTACAGTCGCCGCGCGGTCCCTTCGTCCATCCCGGGGACGAGCGCGAACCCGCGGACGGCCCGCTCCTCGGAGGCGTCCAGGTCCCCCTCGATCCCGCGGCCGCACGCGTCGCACACCGCGATCCTCCCGGAGAACATCTTCCCGCACCGCGGGCAGATCGCCTCGCCCGGGAGGAGGATCGTCGCGCACCGCGGGCAGATCGCGGCGTGTGTCAGGAGCCCGCACACGGGGCACTTCCCCGCCATCCCGCGGCCCATCCCGGGGCGCCGTACTTAACGCTCCCGTCCCCGTTATCGCCCCGGAGCACTTTCGGCCACCTCCCCCGGAAAGGCGGATGCCCCGGAGGCCGTCGGACCCCCGTCGCAGGATGGGGTGCCCATCGAGTCCGGCGTGATTGTCGAGGACCGCGGAGCCCCCGGGCTCGACCCCGCGATCGCGTCCGCGTTCCCGTTCGAGTCGATCCGCCGCGGCCAGGACGCGTTCCTCGCGGACGCGGTCGCCGCGATCCGGGAGGGGAAGCACCTCCTCGCGCACGCGCCGACGGGGACCGGGAAGACCGCGGTCGCCCTCACCGCGGCGGTGGAGTACGCGCGTCGCGCCGGGAAGCTCGTCCTGTTCCTCACGTCGAAGCAGAGCCAGCACTGGATCGCCGTGGAGACCCTGCGGAGGATGCGGGCCCGCGGGTTCGGCCTCGTCGGTGTCGACGTCGTCGCAAAGCAGGCGATGTGCCTGAACGACCGCGCGCCCCGCACGGCGCACGCGTTCCGGCAGTTCTGCGAGTCCCACGTCCGGACCCGCACGTGCGCGTGGTTCAGCCATCCCGCGGACGCGGCGGTGAAGCTCGCGTCCCAGAAGGTGCTCCACGTCTCCGAGCTCGTGGAGGCGTCCCGGGCGTGCGGGACGTGTCCGCACAAGGCCGCGATGGAGGCCGCGAGGCGGGCCCAGGTCGTCGTGTGCGACTACAACTACGTATTCAGTGACATCCGGGAGAAGGTCCTCCCGAGGATCGAGCGGCCCCTCGAGGAGATCGTCCTCGTCGTGGACGAGGCCCACAACCTCCCGGACCGGATCCGGAGCCACCTCACGGGGGACCTCGACGCCCCGATGCTGATCCGCGCGTCGAAGGAGGCGAAGGCCGTGGACCCGGAGGCGGGCGGCCACCTCCAGGGGGTCGCGCGGTCCCTCCACCAGGCCCTCCTCGCGCGGGAGGGGGACCGGGTCGTCGAGCGGGAGGAGCTGGTCGAGGCCGTGGAGAAGGGGCTCAAGGGGTGGGGATACGACGACCTCCTCCGGGCCGCCACGGAGGCGGGGGAGACCCTCGCGTCCCGCGGGATCCCGACGATCCTCCCGGAGGTCGCGGAGTTCCTGCGGCGGTGGCGGGACGTGAAGGAGGGCGTGCTCCGGCTCTGCGTCGGAGGCCCGGGCGGGAAGTTCTCCCTGCGGCTCCTGGACCCGTCGATCCTCTCCCGCCGCGTGTTCGAGGAGGTCCACGGGAGCATCCTGATGAGCGGCACCCTCCATCCGCCCGCGATGTACGCGGACCTCCTCGGGATCGAGCCGTCGCGGCGGGTCCTCCGCGCGTACCCGAACCCGTTCCCGAAGGAAAACCGGAGGGTCCTCGTGAACGCGAAGGTCACGACCTCGTACGACCGGCGGAGCCCGTCGATGTACGCGAGGATCGCCCGCGAGCTCCTCGCAGTCGTCGCGGCGGTCCCCGGGAACGTGGCCGCGTTCTTCCCGTCGTACGAGATCCTCGCGGCCGTCGTCGAAGGGGTCCGGACCGTCGCGACGGGGAAGCAGCTCGTCGTCGAGAAGCAGGAATGGGGCGCTGCGGAGCGGGAGCGGGCGCTGGAGTCCCTCCGGCAGGCCCGGATCCGGGGAGGCGCGCTCCTGATGGGGGTCCAGGGCGGGTCCCTCTCCGAGGGCGTCGACTACGCGGGGAACCTCCTCTCCGCGGTCGTGATCGTCGGCTTCCCGTTCAGCCCGCCGACCCTCGAGGTGGAAGCGCTGAAGGCGTACTACATCCGGAAGTTCGGGGCGGACCGCGGGCACGAGTACGCGTACGTGTATCCCGCGATCAATAAGATCCTCCAGGCCGCGGGGCGGTGTATCCGGAGCGAGCGGGACCGCGCCGTCGTCGTCCTGCTGGAGTCGCGCCTCCTCGATCCCCGGTACACACGATGCTTCCCCGCGGACTTCCCCTTGCTTGCCACGAGCGACATGATTCGCGAGGTCCGGCTGTTCTTCCCGAGAGCATCTGCAGGGAGCGGCAACCACGACGTGCAGAAGCCCCTCGCTCCGCTCGCGCGTGAGAGTTGATTACCACGGACGTGAATTCCGTCCTAGTATGCCGGACGAACAGGGAGGATGGAAACTCCGATATCGTGAGCACAAGCTCAAGGGAGGCGGACGAGCGGCGGTTGTTTCCTTCGATCGGAAAGGTGGCTTTCTCGGCAGGTCCGACAAGATTCCGCAGGGAAAGGTCTTCGCCGTGGAGGCAACGACTGGCTATCCCGTGCTCGCAGATCGCGGGGAAGAGTCAGGGCAGCCGGGCTTCGAGATTCGCGGCTGGCGCCTCTATCACGGGACGCTCGATCCGGACCGGGACTGGGAGGCATGGGAAGAGGGTGTTCGGGAAACATTCGTGTTCTGTCGTGAACCCGTCCGAGACATGAGCGTTGCGACTGGGCCGCCTCCTGAATTTGAGGCGGTGCTACAGGATTCCGGTCTGCCGGTCTTCCGACGCAAGGGGCATCCCCTAGGGGCTAGTTCGTCCAGTTCCTGATTTCTTCCGAGGAAGGTATTTCTCCGGGAGCGCGCATCGGACGCCCCGTGCTCCCGAAGCGAGGCGCCGAGGCGGAGCTCCGCCGAACGACGTACCTGGGCCGGGAGGCCGTCGAGAAGTCCCGGGTCCCGAAGGGGTACCGGCTCCCCGCCCTCGACGAGGCGCTGCGGAAGGCCCGAATCCGCACGGAGGCGAGGCTGATCGGGGAGGCCCGAGCGGCGGGCGTCTCCGTCCCGATCCTGTACGACATCGACCTCGTCGAGAACAAACTCGTGATGGAGTTCATCGAGGGCCCCACCGCGAAGGCGGTCCTCGAGGCGGGAGGCAGGAAGGCGGACGATGTGTGCGGGATGATCGGGGAGGCGGTCGCGCGTCTCCATGGGGCGGACATCGTCCACGGGGACCTCACGACGTCGAACATGATCCTCCGGGGCGGGCGCCTCGTCCTGATCGACTTCAGCCTCGGGGAGAGGACCTCGAGCGTCGAATCGAAGGGCGTCGACCTCCGGCTCCTGAAGGAGGCCCTCACGAGCGCCCACGCGCGCGGACCCGAGCACTTCGAGGCCGTCGCCCGCGCGTACCGCCGGCGCTACGCGGGGGCCGCGGAGGTCCTCGCGAAGGCGAAGGAGATCGAGGAGCGGGGCCGGTACACGTGATCACGTTCGTCACGACGAACCCGGGGAAGTTCCGGGAGGTGTCCGCGGCGCTCGCTCCCCTCGGGGTCCGGCTCCGGCGGCTGGACCGCGCGTACCCGGAGATCCAGGCGGACCGCCTCCGGGACGTCGTCACGGTCGCGGCGGGGATCGTCGCCCGACAGGTCCCCGGGGAGTTCCTGATCGACGACTCCGGCCTCTTCGTGGACGCATTGGGCGGGTTCCCGGGCGTGTATTCGTCGTACGTGTATCGGACCATCGGGCCCGCGGGGATCGTGACGCTCATGAACAAGGAGGCCCGCCGTGGTGCGAGGTTCGAGACCGTGTTCCTCCTCGGGAGGCGGGGACGGCCGCCGCGGATCTTCCGCGGGGTGTGCGAGGGTTCGATCGCCCGCACCCCGAGGGGCCGCGGCGGGTTCGGCTTCGACCCGATCTTCGTGCCGCGAGGCTCCCGCCGTACGTTCGGGGAGATGAGCGTCGAGGAAAAGAACGCGGTCTCCCACCGGGCCCGGGCCGCGGAGGCCCTCGCCCGCCATCTCGGGAGGCGGCTGCGGTGACGACCGCGACCGCGTTCGAGCGGCTCCCCCCGACCCAGAAGGTCGTGGTCCGCGGGCTCCTGTTCGGCCTCCCGTTCCTGATCGCGCTCGGGTACGTCGCCGTCCTCCAGGCGCTCCTCCGGCCCGTGATCTTCGGGATCGCGGTCGTTGCGATGGTCGGGTACCTCCTCACCCCTCTCGGGGCGGAGTTCTGGGTCCCGACGAGCGTGCTCTTCGTCCAAGAGAACGGTGGAGGCGTCGCGGAGGCCGCGGTGGCGGTCGCGTCCATCGTCCTCGTGGACTGGTTCACGGCCCTCTTCCTCCTCTGGAACTTCGACCTCGCGGAACGGGCCCCGCTCCTCGGGAGGTTCATCGACAAGATGGAGGACCGGTGCCGGCGGTTCCTCGAGGAGAAGCCCTGGCGCCAGCGCCTCGCGGTCGCGGCCCTCGCGCTGTACGTGGCGGTCCCCGTCCAGATGAGCGGCGGGGTGATCGGCTCGATCCTGGGGCGGGTGATGGGGATCCCGAGGTACCGGGTGTTCACGATCGTCGCCGCGAGCTCCGCGGCGGGCGCGTTCCCGATCGCGGCGGCGACATACATCCTCGGACCGCAGGTCCTCGAGTGGGCGAAGGGGTGGGCCGCCTCCGGCATCCCCCTCGTCCTGGGGGTCATCGTCCTCGTCAGCTTCATTGCCGCGATCGCGTACATGTTCCGGAGGAGCCGGAGGAACCACGATGAAGCTGCGTGACCGACGGGTCGCGATCACGGGGGCCGCGGGGTTCATCGGGAGCCACGTCGCGGACGTCCTCGCGGGCTCCTGCGACCTCGTCCTGATCGACAACCTGAGCTCGGGGAAGAAGGGGAACCTCGCGGGGGCGCTCAAGAAGGGGCGCGCGAAGTTCGTGCGGGAGGACCTCCTGGGCGGGAAGCTCCCGTCCCTGCTGAAGGGGACGGAGGTCGTGCTCCACTTCGCCGCGAACCCGGACGTGCGGTCGTCCGCGGACGACCCGAATCCCACGTTCGAGGAGAACATCGTCGCGACGTTCCGGCTCCTGGAGGCGAGCCGGAAGGCGGGGGTGAAGGGGTTCGTGCTCGCGTCCACATCCACGGTGTACGGGGAGGCGGCCCGGGTGCCGACGCCGGAGGAGTACGGCCCGCTGATGCCGATCTCGATGTACGGCGCGAGCAAGCTCACGTGCGAGGCCCTCGCCGCGAGCTACGCGCACACGTACGGGATGGAGAGTGTCGTGTTCCGGTTCGCGAACGTCGTGGGCGGAAGGAGCCGCCACGGGGTCGTGTGGGACCTCGTGCAGAAGCTGAAGCGGAACCCGAAAAAGCTCGAGATCATCGGAAGGGAGCCGGGGACGTCGAAGTCGTACGTCCACATCGACGATGCGGTCCGGGGGATCCTCGCGGGCGCGGACCGTGCCTCCGGGCCCCAAGACGTGTACAACGTCGGGAGCTACGACGCGATCAGCGTGAAGGAGATCGCGGAGACGATCGTGCGGGAGATGGAGCTGTCGGACGTCGCCTTCACCTGGACGGGCGGCGTCGCCGGGGGCGGGTGGAAGGGGGACGTGAAGCGGATGATCCTCGACACCGCGAAGCTCCGGATGACGGGCTGGCGACCGAAGTTCACGAGCGCGGAGGCCGTCGCGCAGGCTGCGCGCGATGGACTCTCGAGTTTCATCAAAAGATGAAACGGGAAGAGCATCGTCACCAAAGACGGAAAACCCCTCGCTGGCGGTGTACTCAAAGACTGAAAGCCGACTTGGACGGGAACTGTAGATCAGCCCTGCGTTAATCAAAGACTGAAATCTCGGTCCCCGAGTCATCAAAGACTGAAAACTCCATGGTCGGGTAAGCAAAGACTGAAACCGTTCAACCAAAGACCGCGGGCTCTGCTTCGTAGTCGATTCCGTTCTTCCGGAGGAACCGGATGATCTCTTCGAGGCGATATGGCAGGACGAAGACGGCGGACCGCGCGAGATAACGAACACCCTCCTTCCATACGAAGCCTCGATACTCGTACTCCCCGTGGACATTCCGGGTTCTTCGTCCGAAGATGAAGTAGCGAAGGCGGTTCGCGCTCGCGCGATCCCTGCTATCGACGTCCCAGGTCACAAAGAACCCCGAGCCTCGAGCACGCCCTCTCCCCTTTCGAATCAGGCCCATCATCGATCTTCGCGACGTTTCCTCACCCGATTTTCTCAGTCTTTGATTACGCGACTTGACTCGTGAAGTCTCTTGGGAGGGGTCACCGGGACTACTCTGACCCATTTCTCGTAGGAGGGCCGAAAGTACTCCGCTCCCGCCCAACGGTTTATCAGGAACCCAACGGTTCGCGCCGACCGCGGGGCTGTGGGGTAGCTTGGTATCCTACGGGCTTTGGGAGCCTGAGACGGCCGTTCAAATCGGCCCAGCCCCACTTCGATTCGTGCGGGCGTGCCCGACCCCAACCGGGTCCGATCACTGGTCACGGGGGAACGAGGCGGGCCTCATGCACCTCGTAAGTCCCGGAGGCGCCGTCCCATCTCGGCTCCGCGCGGCTGATCTCCAGCCGTTTCGAGAACCCCGGTGCGTACGTCACGAGGGTCTCGAACTCCCCGCCCTCCCCGCACGGGCTCAGCCCCACCCGCCGATGGAGCTCGAGAAGTTCCTCAGCGGCAGGCCGATCCAGAGGCCGTCCGAGCCACTCCTTACCGAGTCCCTCCGCGGACACGCTCGTGAACACCGCCTCGATCCCCGCATCGATGTACTCCATTAGGAGGCGGCGCTGGTCCAGCCGCCACAACGGCGCGAAGACCCGCAGCCCGAGGTCGTGCGCGACCCCGTTCACGCGGCTGTGCTGGTAGTCCGAGGCGATCGCCCCGACGACGACCGCGTCCACATCGATCGTCGTCAGGGCCCGCCGAAGGGCCTCGAGCTCCGCGCCCTCCCCCGCCCCCGCCCGCTCCCGGACGAGGGGGATCCCCATCGCCTCCGCGAGGAGCGGGACCACGTGGAGGTCCGGGACGTGGTACAGCATCGACGCGGGGTCCTCCGGGAGGATCGAGACGAGGGCGCCCACGTCCCACCCGCGCTGCTGCGCGACGTAGACCGCGTACGTGGAGTCCTTTCCGCCCGAATAGAGGGCCGCGACCCGCACGCCCCGGGAACCGATCCCGAGGGGAAAGAGCTTCCGAGCGGACGGAACGGTTCCGCCTAACAATAGCGGAAGGGCTTAAGGCGCCCCCGGGGACTCCGGTCCGGGAGTTCGCATGGCCGGGGGAATGGGTTCTCGACGGAAGGTTGTCGCGGTCGTCGTCGTGCTCGCCCTCGTCGCGCTCGTCGCCGCGGGCCTGTACCGGAGCGTCTCGTCCCCGGGCGTCCCCCGCCAGCTCACGATCCCGGAGCGGGACTGCGGCCTCCTGCAGCGCTTCCAGAGCCTCGATGAATTGAAGGCGCACCTGAAGGACTCCCCGGTCGGCTGGCCCTGGGTCTTCGGGGACGCGCGCCTCCTCGGTGCGGGGGACGTCGCCACCGCCTCCGGGTCCGTCCCGTACTCCGGGACGAACAACCAGGTCGCCGGCGTGGACGAGGCGGACATCGTGAAGAACGACGACACGTACATCTACACCGCGACGTGGAACGCGTCCACGTACCGGAGCGAGGTCGCGATCGTGCGAGCGTACCCGCCTGGGGACGCCGCCCTCGTCTCCACGATCCCCGTGGACCCGGGGGTCCAGGGCCTCTTCGTGGACGGGGACCGGCTCGCGGTGATCACCGGGGGCGGCTTCGCGTACATCCTCTCGGAAGGGCCGATGCCCTGGTTCTACCGGACGCAGACCCGCCTCCTCGTGTACGACGTCTCGGACCCGACCGCCCCGGCTCTCGTGAAGAACGTCACCGTCACCGGGAGCTATGTCGGCGCGCGGCTGATCGGGCACGTCGCGACCCTCGTCGTCC